>JACIVQ010000001.1 GCA_014361445.1 Methanosuratincolales archaeon
TATTCACCAAGTATACCAAAACAAATTCACTTTTTATAATGGTCTAGATTTTTAACATTGATATCGCAAAATTACCCCCACTACTCGTGCGTCATCCTTTATACCGATGTTAACAGCATCAAGACTAAGCTCTTTAATGAGTTTAAATGCTTCTATACTCATGTGCCCTGTTTATGACGGATCTTTAAGTACTTTCTCCCCTTGGCGATCTCAAAAATATCAAAGTTGTACTCAAGCATTAGGCGGGCTTGTTGAAGGACATACTATTTCCTTGGTATTTGTAACCCCCCCAAGACATGTGAAGATCTAAAGACTCATGTAGTCATACCTCCCAAGCTCTGAGAGTCCTTTGATTTATAAAATGATGCTCGGAGATTCTGGTCATTATTGGTGAGCTACCCCACGGCTGAAGCTGGGAGCTTCCAGCACACTTAATGGCGAGGACATTCTATATATATTTACAGGCGGCGCATTATAGCTTCTGCGATTATTGGAGCTACCGAGACCTTGGAGGATCGGCTCTGGACAGTATCCGTGGATATAATCTCTCCCAGACCTGCCCCCTTCAGCCTCTCATAGGCGCCTTCTACGAGGAGGGCATGTGTGACCAGTGCATCAACCTTCTTTGCCCTCTCCTTAAAGAGTCTCGATAAGACCTCTATAAGCGTAGCACCCGTACTGATAATGTCATCAACAATTATGACGTTCTTCTCTCTCACCAAGCCCCCGTCCTTGAGAGTGATCGATACCTCCTTATCCCCGAGCCTCTCCTTCTCAAAAATCGTATAGGGTAAAGAGAGGTGTTCCGCAACGATCTTAGCCCACTGCTCGGCCTCAATATCTGGTGCAACGACCACGGTCTCTTCTGTACCAAAGTTCCTACGGTAGTACTCCGCGAGGATGGGCATAGCTGTTAGGTTCAGAGAAGGGATCCTGAACAACTCAGAGAGCGACTTAAAGCGGTGAAGGTGCGCATCAACGGTTATCAAGCGATCTGCATAGGACTCGATCAAGGAGGCCACAACTCTCGCACTCAAGGCCTCCCCATGATGGAAGCGGGAGTCTTGGCGGAGGTATGCCAAGTATGGTATTACAGCTGTTATAGATCTGCAACCAGCAGCCCTCAGGGCATCAGCGAGGAAAATGAACTCTAAAAGTAGGGAGTCAGGGCTGAAGGCGAGGGACTGGAAGAGCACCACATCCTCCCCCCTTACGTCCCCTAACACCCGCACGTATTGTTCCCCGTCTGGGAATCTCCTACATATACTCTCCACCACCTTTATGTTACACTCCCTGCCCACAGCCTCTGCCAAGTATCTCGAGGAGGACCCATAAGTTATCAACAAAGCTCCCACGACCAAGTACCAGGTAAAGCTTGCTAATACCCCTCGAAGATCATCTGGTAAAGCTCCACGAGGTCTTCCCTGGAAGGTTTACGCGGGTTTTTGACTATGAACCTTGAGTAGTTCTTCATAAGGTCATCGACCATAGGCTCCAACTCCTTCTCGTCCAACCCAAGGTCCTGGAGGCAAGTAGGGAGGTTCAGAGTATCCATGATCTCTATCATGCGCGCCGCTATAGCCTCCCCGATCTCATATGGTGTTGAGCCCACAGCGTCCATCCCGAAGGCCGCCGCAATTGCACCCAATTTATCAGGTATAGCTGGAGCGTTGAACTCCAATACGTATGGCTCCGCAACCGCGACGGATACGCCATGGGGGGTCTGGCATTTAACGGCAAAGGTGTAGGCTATGCCGTGGGCTAGGCAGAGCCCTGTGTTCATAAAAGCCATCCCAGCCAGGACCGACGCCAAGGAGATCCCTGTCCTAGCCTCCAAGTCCTCACCGTTGCAGTATGCCCGCTCAAGGTAATCGTCTGAGAGGCTTATGGCTTCAAAAGCGAGGGACTCTGTAATCGGGTTAGAGTCAAGGCTCATGAAGGACTCGAGTGCGTGGCAAAGGGCGTCTATACCAGCGGAGGCTGTAGAATAGGGCGGTGCCGTGACTGAGAGTACCGGGTCCACTATGGTGACGGAGGGGTATAGGAATGGATGGGATATGGCGAGCTTCTTGTTACCCTCCACCACTACAGAGATGGGCGTGACCTCGGAGCCAGTACCAGCTAAGGTAGGTATAGTTAGGACTGGGGGGCCTTTGTTTACCAGGGGCTCACCTTTGAAGTAGGAAACGGGGTCCTTCTGGTTTACCGAAAGGGCAGATGCCATCTTAGCCATATCAAGCGAGCTGCCGCCCCCAAACCCAACCACTAAGGAGGGCTTGACCTCCCTAGCCTTTGAAGCCACAGCCGAGAGCGTTGAAGAGTCGGGCTCTGGGATGACCTCATTGAACTCGAAAAGTGGGCACATAGAGGAGATTATGCTCCGGACCCTTTCGTATCCCTCTGTCTTGTATACATTCTTACCGCTGACAAGTAGTACGGACTTAAGTTCGAACCGCTTCAGTTCTTCAGCAAGTTTATCCAAGGAATTTGGTCCAAAGACTACCCTTGTGGGGGCTTGGAAGGAAGATACCCTATAGGTCCTGTGATAGAACTTAGTGCTCATAACACGTCCCTGAGATAAATAATCCTTTTAAACACTTAAGAGTTATGAAGATTGCTGGTGATATATACGATAACTCGGGATGAGATCTGGGATATCTTAGAAGGGTACGATAAGAACCGCATAACAGTGGGATCCCTGGGCAGCCACTCCGCCCTTGATATCTCGGATGGTGCAAAGGACGAGGGGTTCAGGACTGTGGTGGTCTGCCAGAAGGGTAGGGAGAGACCTTACCTCAAGTACAGGAGGATCATAGACGAGTGTATAGTCCTCGACAAATTCTCTATGATAGTGCAGGAGGATGTGCAGAGGAGGCTGAGGGATCAGAACACCATATTCGTACCACATAGGGCCTTCTCCACATACGTCCCTTATGACGATATTGAAGGGAAGTTCGCGATACCGATCTTCGGGAATAGGTTTATTTTAAGGGCAGAGGAGAGGGGCGTCGAGAGGAACCAGTATTACCTCCTCGAAAGGGCGGGGATAAGGCAGCCGAAGAGGTTCAAGTCGCCATCTGAGATAGACAGGCTCGCCATAGTGAAGGTCCAAGAGGCGAAGAGGAAGATAGAGAGGGCATTCTTCACAGCCACCGATGAGAGGGACTTCTGGGAGAAGGCTAAGGAGAGGATAGCGAAGGGGGTTGTGAAGGAGGAGGAGGTAAATAGGGCGGTCATAGAGGAGTTCGTCCTCGGCACGTACTTCAACTTCAACTACTTTTACTCTCCCCTGAGAGGGGAGGTCGAGTTCATGGGGATAGACAGGAGGCTACAGACCAACCTATATGACTTCATCACGCTCCCGGCAAGGCAGCAGCTTGAGGTCGAGGTTGTATTACAGAATATCGAGATCGGGCACATGGGCGCCACCATCAGGGAGTCCATGCTAGAGCAGGTATTTGAGATAGGGGAGAGGTTTGTCGAGGCTACAAAGAAGGAATACCCACCAGGGATAATAGGACCATTCGCCCTCCAAGGCGCCGTGACAAAGGAACAAGAGATCGTGATATTTGATGTCTCCCCGAGGGTCCCAGGGAGCCCTGTCATCGGGACCACGAGCCCTTACACAAAGTATGCTTATGGGGTGCAGATGAGCGTCGGCAGGAGGATAGCCAAAGAGATAAAGGAAGGGGCTGAGACAGGGAGGCTTAAGGAGCTGGTGACCTGATGGTTTGCGTAGCCACTATAGGATCCCATTCCGCTCTCCAGATCCTCAAGGGGGCGAAGATGGAGGGGCTCAAAACCCTCCTCCTATGTCTCAAAGGGAGGGAGGGGATTTACGCGAGGTATGGGCTTGCCGACGAGATTGTTAAGATAGATAGCCCCGAGGACCTTTTGAGAGGAGATGTACAGGAGAGGCTCCTCGAGAGTGGAGCGATACTAGTCCCACATGGGACCCTCATCTCCGGCGGACGTTTGGAGGAGTTTGAGAGAGGGTTCAGACCGCCGGTCTTTGGAAACAGGTACATATTCAGGTGGGAGTTTGACAGGGTCCTGAAGGATCACCTACTGAGGGAGGCGGGGATAAGGATACCGAAGAAGTTTGAGTGCCCAGAGGATGTGGATAGACCTGTGATGGTTAAGCTGCCAGGGGCTGAGGGCGGGAGGGGTTACTTCGTTGCGAGGGATGGAAAGGACCTCGATAGGAAGCTGAACGAGGTCGTGAAGAGGGGGCTATTGAAGCGGGAGGAGATCGATCGTATCTTCATCCAAGAGTACATCCTTGGGGTGACGCTCTACCCTCACTACTTCTACTCTCCAATGCTGGAGAGGCTGGAGCTACTCGGGTGCGACAGGAGGTATGAGAGCAACGTCGATGGCATAGGGAGGATCTGTGCCAAGGACCAGCTTGAACTCGACCTTATACCTACATTTAGGGTGATCGGGAACATACCCATAGTCCTAAGGGAGTCCCTCCTCACCGAGGTCTTTGATGCTGGTGAGAGGTTCATAGCCGCCGCCAGGAGGCTAGTACCGCCGGGCATGATAGGTCCGTTCTGCCTAGAGATGGTCTGCGACGAGGAGGGTAGGCTCTATACCTTCGAGTTCTCGGGGAGGATTGTGGCTGGTACGAACCTATTTATTGAGGGGTCGCCCTACAGCAGCCTCCTCTTCGACGAGCCTATGAGTATGGGGAGGAGGATAGCTAGGGAGATTAAACTTGCACTCGGTGAAGGGAAAATAGAGAGGGTCACAACCTAGTGGGCGGATGGCATTGTACCATATAAGGTGTAAAAAGGGGGATATTGCTGAGAGGGTAGTAGTCTGCGGGGACCCTGGGAGGACGGAGTTTGTCTCAAAGTTTTTGGTGGAGCCGAGGCTAGTAAACGAGTATAGGGGCCTCTTGACCTTCACTGGTATTTACAAAGGCGTTGAAGTGACGGCCTCAACGACAGGGATGGGCACACCATCGGCTGCCATTGTAATGGAAGAGTTGGCAGCGCTTGGTGCAAAGTACGTGATAAGGGTTGGTACGACAGGCGGGATCGGGAGAGATGTGGAGCTTGGAGACATTATCGTGCCGACTAGGGCCGTGCCTTTGGACGGGGCATCCAAGGCGTACATAAGGAGGGGAGGGAGGACTGTTGCCGATGAAGAGATGGTCAGAATATTGGTCAAGAACCTAGAGGGCACGAGGTACCATGTGGGCCCCATCTGCACGAGCGATACCTTTTATCTTGAAGAGGAGGAGGACGCGAAGTACTGGGCATCGAAGGGAGTTTTAAGCTTTGAAATGGAATGCTCTGTGATATTCGCTATAGGGTCCTTAAGGGGTTACAGGGCGGCCGCTGTTCTGACAGTCACCGGAAAGATCTTTGGGAAGGGCAATAGGGTACTTGAGACCAATAAAACAGCCACGAGTATTGAAAGGAGTATAAGGGCGGCGCTGGAGACGCTCAATTTTTTAAATGATTCACCATGAAAAATTGATATATATGTTTAAAAAACAAATTCGGTGAGCCCTTTACAGATGACATGAAAAGAGAACTTACGATTTCTTTGTCTGTTAGAACAGTAATGGGAATGAGTCTCCAACAATTTGATTTAAGTTGGTACAAGATAGATTAAAAGAAGGTTAAGCACATTCTATATACGCCGCAGTTGAGGTCGAAGCGAGCCTGTAACGGCACCGAGGCAAAGCAGTTCGGTCTGTGACCCTTCGGGGGAACAGATCGGACGAGGTTGCGTAGGTGCAACGGACAGGATGCGAGACGAGGACGATCCAGGGCGTCAGGACAAAATCGGACGCCACGACCGCGGTAAGTCTTGCATGGGAAGGTCGGAAGGAAGGGCCCTACCATGGGGGGCCTGGAATTCTGACTTTCTCCTCAAGGTCGGCCTCAACTGCGGTCTCTATTTTGGAGTTCCTGTTTTTAGTATAATTATGTTGGTTTTGTGCACAAATTTAAAATGTGAATGTGTATGAATGGTTTCTGATCTAAGGTTATGAAGAGTCATAAGTACTATCTTGAACTTGTAGAAGAGATAAGGTCGTTAGTTGATGCCATAAACTTCGGGACGTCTCTGGTCATAGTTGAAGGCCAGAACGACGAGGCGGCTTTGAGGGAGTTCGGTCTAAAGACGCCGGTTCTTAGGTTCAGAGGCATCGGACACTCAGAGACGCTCTTTATTGACGAAGTCTCCCAAGACTATAGGGGCAGGAGTGTGGCCGTGATCTTGGACTTTGACGAGGAGGGGTTAAGGATGGCTGATCGCATTAGCAGAGAGCTTGAAGAGAGAGGCGTGAAGGTTCAACATTACTTTAGGAAGGCGTTTAAGGAGATCTTATTGAGAGAGGGCGTCAGGCACGTGGAAGAGATAAGGGCGATTAAACATAAGGCACTATTTTAGAGGCAAAAGTCCATTTATATTTGCAAATTTAAAAAAGAACCAAGAGGGCAAAAGAGTTGGTCCAGGTCGGGTTTGAGCCTAAAATCGTGTTCATATGCCCCCTTTGCGGCAAGGAGGTTGAGGTGGTTTATGAGAGGGGCAAGGGGGGTTGGGGCTCCGAGCACGCTAATTGCCTGAATTTCACGGTACTTCGAACCTTGCCCATAAGCCAACCAACGACTTATGGCCCATTGGTATTCATAACACTCGAGTCAGACTTTTCCGTCATGGAGGCTGTTGAAAAACTAAGGGAGGTCCTGAGCGAGGAGACCGACTCATTAAAGAGGCAGAAGTTGGAGGCAGGGATCAAGAGGCTCGAGTCGAGGCGCGGGTTCGCGGAAAAGAACATGCAAAGGATTCTGGAGGCGATAAGGTCCGGAGTCTTTGGTCTTAAGATCCTCTCTGGCAAGGACACGTGGGCAGGCGTTTGGAGGGCGGGGGAGAAGTTTTTTGGGATAGCCCTCTCCGGAAACAGGCTACTAAGAAGAGAGGAGGCGATTCTGGCGACAAGTAATCAGGAGGAGTTGAAAAAATTTGTGGAGTACTGGTTACATTACTGGGAGGGTGGAAGAGCGGTATCGGAATGACTTTTCATAGGTTGAAGAAGCTCGTAGCCCCAATTTTCATGAATTTCCAGATATTTCAATTTAAGTCGTAAATGAATTTTATTACTCCAAGGTTTGAAGCGTGATGAAAAAATTATAAGGGGAGATTTCTAGAGAGGGAGACAGGAAAGACGACAATAAAGAAGGTTAGGAAAGTGTATAGCGATTATCTCATTAGGGAGTTCAGACCGGAAGACATCGATGCTGTCATGACCATAAACAAGGTTTGCCTTCCAGAAAATTACTCTCCTGCCTTCTTCCTCGAACATCATTATGAGAACCCTAAAATATTCTTGGTGGCAGAGGTGGACGGTAAAGTCATTGGATATAACATGTGCAGGATTGAGTTTGGTATATCGAATATAAGGACGGCTTTTGCCAAGAAGGGGCATGTGATTTCCATTGCGGTGATGAAGGAGTACCGAAACAGAGGTATTGGTTACAGCCTCATGACTGAAGGGATAAAGAGGGTTCGCGAGTGCGGGGCGACGGAGATATACCTGGAGGTGAGGGTTAGCAATAAGCCTGCCATCGAACTTTACAGGAAGCTCGGGTTCAAGGCGAGCAGAATAATCGAGGGATACTACAGGGACGGGGAAGACGCATACTTGATGGTTAAAGACCTCTCAGAGTTAGAACTTTAGTGAAAAAAATGTGTATCAGGTTCTAGATGGGAAAACCTTGAGAATTGTTGATAAAAAATAAAAAATTATTGGTTTTTAAGGAGCCACTTTAGGGGTATGTCTTGGTACCTCCCATCTGGAAGTTTTCGCCTTATGGTTATTGGGAGGACGCCCATCTTTAGCTCCTGCTCCGCAATCTCCAATGGAGTCTTCCCTGTAGTCTCTATGAGTGGTGGAGCACCCATGGAAATTTGGAGAGCCCTGGCTCCAAGTATCCGGGCCCTCTCGAATCTAGTCATCACTTCTGGACCGAGTATCTGCCGGCTTTCACTCTCTGAGCTCAACTCATTCCGCCCATTCCTGGGTATCCTTCTTCGCCGCCCTCGCCCTTCTTCTCTTCCTTCTCCTTTTCCTTCTTGGGCGCAGCAGCGGCGATGATATCATCTATCTTCAGGAGGGTTATAGCTGCTTCGGTTGCAGACTTTATGGCCTGCTTCTTTACGCTCGCCGGCTCGAAGATGTTTTCCTTTGCCATGTCGACGACCTTGCCTGTGAAGACGTTTACGCCTGCGTATTTCTCGCCCTTGGCATGAGCGGATCTGAGCTCCACCAGTATATCTACTGGGTCGAGACCAGAGTTCTCGGCCAGTGTTGTGGGTATCTCCTCCATGGCTTCGGCAAACTTGAGGATTGCCAACTGCTCCCTGCCGCTGAATGACTTGGCGTAGTCTCTAAGGGTGGTAGCGATCTCCTCCTCAGGAGCGCCGCCGCCTGGGACAAGCCACGGATCTTGTATGACGTTCCTCACAACACACTTGGCATCGTGGAGTGAGCGCTCCGCCTCGTCGACGAACCGGTCGGTCCCTCCCCTGACAAGGATTGTAACTGCCCTGGGGTTCTTGCATCCCTCAATGAAGACCATTTTGTCCTTCCCGACGCGCCTCTCTTCGACGAGTTTTGCGTAGCCAAGGTCTTTGGGTGTGAGGTCGTCTATGGTTGTTACGATCCTTGCGCCACAAGCCTTGGCAAGGTTCTCTATGTCGGACCTTTTGGCTCTCCTGACGGCAGCTATGCCTTTCTTCGCAAGGTAGTGCTGGGCTATGTCGTCGATCCCCTTCTGGACCACCACAAAGTTCGCGCCGGTTGCAGCAATCTTGTCCACCATGCTCTTTAACATCGCTGCCTCCTCGTCTAGGAAGCTCTTCATCTGCTCGGGAGAGGTTATGTTGATCTTTGCGGTGATCTCAGTCTTCTCGATCTCAAGTGGGCAGTCGAGTACCGCCACTTTTGCGTCCTCGATCCTCTTGGGCATACCTGGGTGGACGATCTCCTTGTCCAAGACGATACCATGGATCAGCTGGGTCTCGTCGAGTGATTCGCCCTTCTTCTTCTCGAGCTTGATGTTGTCTAGGTCGACCTTGTACTTGTCGCCAACTTTCTCAGCCACGGATAGAGCACCCTCAACGACAAGGTCGGCGAGCCTCTCAAAGTGACCTGCCACGACACTCTTTCCGCTCAGGGTAGTTATTGCCACGTCCTTGAGCTTTTTCTTGTCGGTCGGGTCGACTTTTATTGCCATACTGTCTATAACGGAAATCGCCTTCTCCATGGCTTTCTTGTAACCCTCGATGATTACGGTTGGGTGGATCTCCTGATCTAGCAGATCCTCAGCCTTCCTGAGCAGTGCGCCAGCGAGAACCATTGCGGTAGTGGTCCCGTCGCCGACTTCGGTATCCTGTGCCTTTGCGACCTCGACCATCATCTTGGCGGCGGGGTGCTGAACATCCATCTCTTTTACGATCGTTGCACCATCGTTGCTGATTGTAACGTCACCGAAGCTACTAACAAGCATTTTGTCCATTCCCTTGGGTCCCAAGGAGGACCTGATACTCTCGGCGAGCGTCACTGCAGCCATTATGTTTGCCCTTTGGGCATCCCTTCCAGTTGTCCTTGAAGTTCCCTCTTTTAATACCAATACTGGTAAACTCTGTGCCATAATAGCATCCTCCAAATTCGCTAAAACTAATTTCTTGAAAAAGACAGAAAGCACTTCTATATATTGTTTTCTCTGGGGGCATATTTTTATATGGGATGGAGACTCAAGAATCCCTTATGGTAGAAGAGGACATGAGATATGCTGGAATGGCAACTTTGATATTGGGCATTATAGACGCCTACTTGTTGTCAAGGAGGGCTCTTGGAGAGCCTGTATTTCAGCTACCATTTGAGATCATGATCTTTTACTTCCCGTTAATTTTGTTGGTGAGTTACTGCATTTACCTAAAAAGGAGAATTTCAATTAAGAATAATATGAAAAATTAATACATTGACCAACTAAACAGAAGAGACTCTTTACTTATAAAATTAAAAAATAATAATCATAATCAGTCACTTTTAGAAGCTATCCGCGAGATAATAGCCGCGGCGATTCCTGCCCCAACCCCGTTGTCGATATTGACAACAACAAGACCTGGGCTGCACGACTGGAGCATTGTTGTCAGAGCGCCCTCCCCACGCCCACCATGACCATATCCAATCGAAGAAGGTAACCCGATCACGATCCCAGGAAAAAGACTGGTGAATACGGATGGCAACGCGCCTTCCATTCCCGCTACTACGATCGCCACTTTTACTCCTTCTTCGATGCATCTTTTGGCTACGGGAAATATCCTGTGAAGACCGGCTATTCCCACATCGTAGAAGGTTAGAGTCTTGAAACCCATTTCATTAATTATTGCGAGAGCCTCCTCCGCGACGGGGATGTCACAGCTTCCTGCGGTTATTATTGCAACGGGAGGATCCTTCAGTGGCGGCGCTTCACCCCGCCTAATGGAGACGACCCGCCCCCTCTCGTAGTAGGTCGTTTTGGCTTTTCCAGAGAAGGTTTTTATGAGGAGTTCGGCTTGGGCAGGCGTCACCCTTGTAGCGATGACTACACTGTTATCCTGGAGAAGCGCATCGGCAGCACCTATGAGCGTATCGTCAGATTTTCCCTCCCCAAAGATGACTTCGGGGACACCTTTTCTTATATTTCTAGATATGTCTATGCAGGCACCCTCCATCTCCTTCAGGGCAAGTAGGCGGATCTTCCGGGTAGCTTCCTCTACATCGATCTTGCCATTCTTTAGTTGGTAGAGTATCTCGCGGAGGTCCAAAGCCCACACCAATCAATAAATGTTATATCAGCAATCACAAAAATGAAGTGTGGTGCTAATATTTGAAGGTAGTGATAATAGATTGTGCCACAGCAGGGGTTTCTGGAGATAAACTGCTCGCAGCGGCGGTGAATGCGGGCGGGAGCGAACTAAAGCTCAAAGTAGAAGAGGCGACCAATTCGATCGTGGGGGAAAGGGCATTCTCTTTTGAAGACGCAGAGCAGAACGGCTTAAGGGGTCTGAGGGTTGCTCACAGCCTTCAGGGTAGGAGGTATGAAGGGGATCTTGTTGAGGCTGTGAGATCAGCCTCCTCCAAGGTGGGTCTAGGTCGCTGGGGCTTTGGTACCGCAACCTTGGCAGCAGAGTTGATCATGGAAGCAGAGAGGGAGGTCCAT
The DNA here is from genome assembly GCA_014361445.1 of Methanosuratincolales archaeon. Taxonomy (GTDB): domain Archaea; phylum Thermoproteota; class Methanomethylicia; order Methanomethylicales; family Methanomethylicaceae; genus WYZ-LMO10. The sequence goes on from JACIVQ010000001.1 coordinate 11,229, forward strand.
GGGGGAGACAAGCTCCACGAGCTGGGAGAGATGGACACCGTTGTTGACATAGTGGGGACTCTAAAGGTACTTGAAGGGCTCGGACTTGAGGACGCTGAGTTCTTCACCACGCCCTTAAGGGTGGGGACGGGTTACATAAAGGGCGGGCACGGGATCTTGCCCATCCCTGCACCCGCCACACTCCAGATAGTGAGAAGGGCAGGCATGCCAATTTTGCTTTCGTCCGAGAATTACGAGTACACCACACCTACAGGGGCAGCGCTGCTGGCAGCCCTGACGTACGGGAAGACGACGAGACCACCAGCATTCCGTGTTAGGGGAGTTGGTGTTGGGATTGGTACCTTGAAGCTGGATGTGCCAAACATAACCCGGATCATAATAGGGGAGAGTGGCGGCTTTTCAGACAAGGTATGTGTGTTGGAGAGCAACTTGGATGACGTGGGTGGCGAGATCCTTGGATGGCTCTCGGAGAGATTGAAGGGTGTGGCTGAGGATGTCTCCTTTATACCTATATTCATGAAGAAGTCCAGACCGGGGTTCACAGTCAGGGTAGTTGTTAGACCAGAGATGAAGGACAAGGCGGTCGAAGTGATAATGAAGGAGACCGGGACGCTGGGTGTCAAGGTGCTCGAGTGTGAGAGGGTCAAGGCAGATAGGGAGTTCGCTGAGGAAACAGTGAAGATAGGGAATTCGGAATACAAAATTAGGGTGAAGAGGAGCAGGACGGCATCGAGGGTCAAGCCAGAGTTTGATGATTTGAAGAGGATAGCGGTGAATGAGGGCAGGCCCCTGAGGGAGGTAATGGAAGAGGTAATTAGACAGGTCAGAGAGAAATACCAAGAGGAGAGGAGTTAGAGGGGGTTGTCTTGGAAGCCTCAAAGAAATTGGAGGTTGAGGATATTAAAGATCTTGCGAGGCTTGTCGCTTCCACCGTTTCCATGGGGCAGCCCATATACCTCGTGCATTTCAAGCACAACGAGAAGCACTACTATGGGGTTCTAGGGGTTTACAACAACTATTATGATAAATACGGTCTGCCTTTGTTTTACTACCACGTGACGGACAGGGCATACAATGGAAGGTATGTTCTGGTGAAGATGGACGAGAGGGAGGAAATACTATTCGCTGAGGGCGTTAAACCTGGGTGGATAGCGGTCCCGATAATAAACCTCAAGGAGAAGCCGGAGTTCGTGGAGATCTGAGTTGGCACATGGCAGTGGCAGGCGGTCACACAAGGGAGACTTTGACCCATTCTCCCTGCCTTACCTTTTTTAAGGGCTCTAGATCTGTGACAACCCTTCCGATCACATTTACAGGGCTATATGGCTGTGACTTCCCGTAGAAGATGCAGAAGGCCTTCCCAGGAGGCCAGTAAGCAACATCGCCCGCCTGGACGGTGGAACGAGGCTTCTCCGGACCCATGGTGACAGGGGTCTCAAAGTAGACCTCCTCCTTCCATAGGAATGCTTTTGAGCTGAAAGGCATAGCCCCCACCAGTGCTTCAACCGTCCTGGGTGCCAAGATACGTGATAGCTCTACTTTGCACTCTGCACTCTGAAAAGAGACGAGCACCAAGATCTTGTCAACTATACCCATTAAGCAACCCCACTATGCGGCGGGCACGTAGATGTCGAGGCGGCGACCGCTCTTGATCGCCTTAAGCAGACCCTGCTTTGAGAGGGTCTCGAGTATATCCTTGGAGATGCTGTATTTCAGGTTGTACTTGGAGTATATCTGGTATGGTGTTACAAACTTCATCTTAACTACGTCTTTCTTGATCTGGTCCATCACCTTTGGATCAATCAAAATCGTCGTGGATGCCTTTGTGATCTCCCTCTTTGGAGCTTCTTTCTTGCCAGATTCAAGCTCTTTAGCGGGTTTCGGCTTTGACGTTTTTCCGCCGCCCATACCATACACCAAAAGCCAAGAGATTGGCATCGAAATAAAAAGATTTTGGTTTTGCAGTCGCCCTGGGGATTGGACCCCAGAGGAAAATTTTGTCGGGCACTTAAATTCAATGGTAGAGGGATTAAAAATAAAGTTTGAGCAAGTGCTGCGATAATATTCGCTTATGTCATGCCGAAGAAGTCTTAATTGGGGTGCTGTGGGCTCGCTCCAAGATGGGTCTGTGGATGGAGTTCATCGTGCAGAATGGTATGATTTTTCCATCGGGGAAAGCGTAGTGAATGGTGCACCTATTTATGCGATCAAGATCAAAATTGTAGGGATCCATGAAGTGCATGCACCCTATGAGTACAACTTTGCGCATAAACTGTCCCAAGGTATCATAATCCCCATGTAATAGTACGGACGAGACTAGGTCCCCCAGGAGGGAAAGCTTGACGTGCCTGCTGGCGCCTAGTAGTCTCATCTTTGCCCTTAGCATTGAGCCCCTCGAGGCGTCCTCGTAAACCTTATTGAGGGCGGACATGAACCTCTCGACATTGGCATAGCGTGTTATCGGGACGATTTTTTCACCCTCAGGGATGATCATTGTTGCCATTCCACAGTGCTGGTGGTTGGTAAACTCTTGGTACCTTCTCCCTTTGAGCGCGCCTACGGCCCTCGAGATTGGCAGAACCACTGGGATCGGGTAGAAGTCGCTGACCTTGATCTCGCCGTTTGTTTGCTCCTCTGCAAGTCTTAGAACATCGGGTATGGTTATCCGCATCTCTCTCAATTTTTTCTTGTCGATCCTGCCTGCCATAGAGACAGGTTGGAAGTTCACGCCCCTGACCACGTCACTGTTCCTCGAGGCAAACCTTATTATTGCGCCTATCTGGTCGTCATTTACCCCTTTCACTACCGTTGGGACGAGGACTACGCTGTCCAAGCCAACAGACCTGCAGTTCTCAATAACCTTGAGTTTTGTCTCGAAGAGATCCAATCCCCTGGCGGTTATATAAGGTCCTGGCTTCATGCCGTCGAACTGAAGGTACAGGGTGCTGAGACCTGCATCCATGAGTCTCTTGAGGTACTCTATGTCCTTAGCGATCCTTATGCCATTGGTGTTTACCTCAATGTGGTGGAACCCCAGCTCTTTTGCCATGGCTATGAGGTCTGGGAGATCGTCCCTCACGGTTGGCTCGCCGCCGGAGAACTGGATAGAATTGGGAGGCACAGGCTGGTTCGCCCTGAGGTTCTTGAGCATAGAGCGGATCTCGTCCTGGGTTGGTTCGTAAAGGTAGCCCGCCGTGGCAGCATTGGCGAAGCATATGGGGCATTTGAGGTTGCACCTGTTGGTTACATCGATTATGGAAAGGACTGTGTGGGACCTGTGCGCAGGGCATATCCCACAGTCGTATGGGCAACCCTTCACGGTCTGCGTTCTGGGGTTTTTGACGCCCTCGCCTATACACTCGTAACCCTCAACCCTCTTGAAGAGCTCATAGTCGCTCCAGTAAATATCCTCAAACCTCCCATGGGAGGGGCAAGTCTTACCTATGTAAACAGCGCCACCGTCCTCGTATATCTCGGCATCCAAGACCTGCATACACTCTGGACAGATGCTCTTAGTCCTCTTGATGATCTGCATCACAGATCACGCCGCCAACTTCACCATTAATTTATATTTTAATGTTTTCATATCATTCATAGGTTGATACGTGTGTCAGAAGGGGAGGTTTTACGGATTCTGAGGGGTTGTGGGCTCACCGAGACCGAGGCGAAGGTTTATCTGGCACTGATAAAAGGCAGAGGGGACGCCAAGGAGATCAGCGCGAGGAGCAAGGTCCCATACAGCAAGATACACACGGTTTTGACCAGCCTACAGGAGAAGTCGCTGATTACGGCATCGAGCGACAGACCCACCATCTACTCTGCCAAGAGCGTGGGCGAGGGGCTCGGCGAGTACAAGATCCAGATGCAGAAGGAGATAGAGGAGGCTTTCAAAAGGGCGGAGCAGGTACTGACGGCAATACAGGGAGAGCCCGAGAAGTCAGATATCTGGATAATAAAGAGCGGTAATGAGATCTTGAGCAAGGCTTATCAGATGCTCAGGACGGCTAGGAGGGGCGTGAAGCTTGCGTTGCCTGTATTACCAGAGTGGCTGAGTGATGAGATCCTGCCCGTTCTGACGAGGCTGAGGGCTCAGCAGGTTGAAGTGAACATGCTGGTGACAAAGAACGTCAGTAAAGAAACGATCCAAAAACTATCTGGACTTTCCACAGTGAGGAGCAGAGACAAGATGTTTGGAGGAGGGATTATTGTAGACGATGCAGAGGTCATGTTGTTCATAGGCGGTAGCGAGGGTGTGATGGGCACTGCCATTTGGGCAAGCCACCCGGGCTTGGTTCAGCTCGCCAGTACCTACTTTGACTTTTTGTGGGCAGGCTCAGAAGCACCATGAGTCTTCATTGGTACCAAGCCACCCCGCTCTATGGTGAAGTAGTGCCAGATTGTGTCGTGTATGGCGCCCTTCATCTTCCTCACGCGGAGCTGTCTCGCCAATAACCCCTGCTGGGCAAGCAACGGATCGAATCGGAAGTCTATTATCCCATCCACAAGGTAATCGATCATGGCAGCAAACTCGTCTATTGATTTCAAGCCTATGTGGTAAGTTGCGAAGATCGGGATGCCCATCATCTTGCAGAACTCAGCCCTCCAGTTCTTGACGGTCTCAAGGGTGGATGTGGGCTCGCTGATGGTGAAGAACTCTGTCAGGGAGTCAATAAATATGGTACCCTTCCCCTCCATGCCCTCTGCTGTGGAGAGGAGCGTGCCCGTGAGCTCGTGGTGGTCCTTTGGGTTCTGGACTATGCGAATGCCCTCTGTGGGCTTGGGCTGGGTCCTTGCCCTGAAAGAGAAGCAGTCCACTATCCGGAGCACATTATTTGCCAAAGCCCCGCGGACCTCGTAGCCGAGGCGTAAGAAGTTGTTTACTATCGATGAGGGGCTATCGTCGAATGTCACGAAGATGCACGGTTCGCCGAGCCTTATCCTGGTCCCTGCGGCCTGGGCGATTGCGACGGACTTGCCAGTCCCTCCTTCCCCGAAGAGGAGTACAAAGCTGTTCCTCGGCATGCCGTCTGGTAGGAGGGAATCTATCATGGGGATTCCTAAAGTGATGTATGACATATGGCTTCAACGCTTTAATTTTGTGGCTTCTTGCTTAAAAACAAGACCTTTTTTTGGCTCTGTTTTATAAGAATAATAATTCAACTAATGATTAAAATTAATGATTTTGTAAAAATGACAATTTAAAAGAAAAATATAATAATCCCCATTTTGAACTCTATCGGTATTAATTGGAGGGTTTTCGTTGGCTAAAAATGGAAAGAGGATTTTGGTTGCCCTAGGTGGCAACGCGATAAAGCAGGCACATGAAAAAGGAACAGCTGAAGAGCAGTTCAGGAACGTGTACACCACAGCCAAGCACTTGGTGAATATGATAGAACATCTAGGGAAGGACGACAGGCTCATAATAACACACGGCAACGGTCCCCAGGCGGGGAACTTGGCGCTTCAGCAAGACATAGCTAAAGACGTGGTGCCGCCTCAGCCTCTGGACGTCGTGGGCGCAATGACACAGGGGCAGATAGGCTACATGCTCCAGCAGTGTTTAGAGAATATAATGATGGAGAAGGGCATGAAGGTCCCAGTAGTCGCCATAGTCAATCAGGTGCTGGTGGATAAAAACGACCCCGAGTTCTTTGGTGAGAACGCCTCGAAGCCGGTGGGCAACTTCCTGACAGAGGAAGAGGCCATGAAGATGAAGGCGGAGAAAGGCTGGATCGTGAAGAAGGTGAAGCCCAATGCGCCAAAGCCATGGAGGAGGGTCGTCCCGTCCCCAGACCCGATCGCAAATGTTGAGGCAGATGTCATAAAGATACTCGTGGACTCTGGAGTGGTCGTTATTGCATCAGGAGGTGGAGGGATCCCAGTCATAAAGGAGGACGGGAGGCTGGTGGGCGTCGAGGCTGTCATCGACAAGGACCTGGCAGGGGAGAGGCTAGCAGAGGTCGTGGAGGCAGACATATTCCTGATATTGACTGATGTGGAGAAGGCAAAGCTGAACTTTGGGAAGCCCGACGAGAAGGAGATCGACAGGATGACGGTCTCGGAGGCGAAGAAATACCTCGCAGAAGGGCACTTCCTCCCTGGCAGCATGGGACCTAAGGTTAAGGCCTGCATAAGGTTCCTGGAGTGGGGAGGAAAAGAGGCGATAATAACATCGCTGGACAAGGCTGTAGAAGCGCTTGAAGGGAGAACCGGCACTCATATTGTGAAGGATTAGCTTTGGGCTCTGGTCTGATGTCACACTTCATCCTTTTTTGTCCGTAATACCAGCACTCATCATAGCCCAATTATCCTAACACTTATTTTTTTAATAAACTTGACGGACCGTTCAAAAGGTTTATTAAGATCCATAATAATAATTGGATGGACAATCCGTCCATATAGTGTCATCTCACCCACCAAATTTTTCTACTTTTTTGGGTCAGTAAGTAGGACAATTGAGTAGTTTAGGCTCTGACCACACTCCTGCCGATAAGGTTAAAACGGGCAATATTTTATAGATATAAAATACTGGTGATAGTGTTGTCGATTAAGGTTGCCATAGTGGGTGTGGGTAACTGTGCATCAGCCTTGGTCCAAGGGACTTATTTCTACAGGGATGCGCCCGAGGACAGAGAGATACCAGGGCTTTTACACGTCAACATGGGAGGATACCACGTAAAGGATATAGAGTTTGTGGCGGCCTTCGATGTTGACGCCAATAAGGTAGGCAAAGACCTATCAGAGGCGATATTTGCAAAGCCGAACAACACAAGGAAGTTCTGCGATGTGCCAAAGATTGGGGTTACAGTAAAAAAGGGGCCTGTTATGGACGGTCTGGGCAAGTACCTCAAGGAGTTCTTGACCGTAAGCGAGGAGGAGCCCGTGGATGTAGCAGAGGAGTTGAAGAGATCTGGGGTGGAGGTTGTTGTGAACTACCTGCCTGTGGGCTCTGAGCAGGCAGTGAGGTGGTACGCGGAGGAGGCGATCAAGGCGGGTTGCGCCTTTGTGAACTGCATGCCAGTCTTCATAGCTTCTGATGAGTCGTGGCAGAAGAAGTTCGCGGATAAGAACCTGCCAGTGGCTGGGGACGACGTAATGAGCCAGCTGGGGGCAACAGTGTTGCACAAGACCATCGCCAAGCTGATGGTCGACAGAGGGGTGAGGATAACCGAGAGTTACCAGCTGAACATAGGAGGCGACACTGACTTTTTGAACATGCTAGAGGAGGCGCGCCTGGTCTCGAAGAGGATAAGCAAGACTTCTGCCGTCCAGGCAATGATCCCATACGATATACCCCTGAGGATCGGACCTTCGGACTATGTCGAATTCCTCGATAACAAGAAGATCTGCTACATCTACATAAAAGGGGAGTATTTCGGAGGGACTCCGGTTCAAGTGGATGTAAAGCTGGATGTGTGGGACGCACCGAATAGCGGCGGGGTAGTGATAGATGTGATAAGGGCATGCAAGATCGCATTGGACAGGGGCATATCAGGGCCGCTCATAAGCGCCTCAGCTTTCGCATTCAAGCACCCACCACAGCAGATGCCTTACGAGGTTGCTAAGAGGTGTTTTGAGGAGTTCATAGAGGGTAAAAGGGAGAGGTAGAGCTGGTAGAGATTTTTACTAGTATTTAATTTTTTGTAAGAAATTCTTTGAGAAATAAACAAAACAATAAACAAAAAACAAAAACAAAAAAATAAAAAAGTTATGGAGTAGGTACAACGGACCTTCCTGAGAACCTTATAGCCTCTGCGGCGTTGTCTGGCTTAATCTCGAATGCAAAAGGCCGCTCGCACCACCAGTACTTCTGAGCTTTATCCTCCTTGTAGTATGGGCATATCGGGCAGCACTTTGCCTCAAGCTTCAGAAGGTACCAGATTGGTGGAGCCTCGTCTGAGGGATAGCTCTTCTGCGGCCAAGGTTTCTCCTTTGAGACGTAGCCTGGGCACTTCGGGCTTACCCTGGGCTCTTGGTTCAGGATGTTCTTATATTCTGGACATAATATGCAGCATGGCATTGGATTTACCCCCTTACCTCCTTCCTCCCATTGTCAGTGCCATAATGCCCTTCTGTCCGTGTAGCCTGTTCTCAGCCTCGTCCACCGAGACAGACCATCTGTTGGAGAAGATCACTTCGGGTTCCACTTCATAGCCAACATCGGCAGGTAGGCAGTGCATCCAGATGCTGTTCTTGCGAGTCCTGTCCATAAGCTCGGGCGTAGTCTTCCAAGCAGCGAGGTTGTGGGTCCTCTTGTACTCCTCGTGGAGCTTCTCGTCGTAGCCCCCAGCCTTCAGGAGCTCCCAGCTGCACCATCCCTTCGGATAGACCACGAGAGCGTCCTCGAATGCCTCTTCCATGCTGTGGACTATCTCGAACTTCGTGCCGTACTGGTCGGCGAGCTTTTTAGTATACTCCTCGACAGCAGGGTCCAGGTTGAATTTCTCTGGGTATGCTAGAGTGACGTCCATCTGGAGGAGTCTTGTGAAGAAGATTATGTTTGTCTGGGGGACTGCCACCGGCTTCCATGCGCCAGGGCTGTTGGCATAGCACATAACAAACTTCTTTCCTCTTAGGCTCCTGGCATTATATTTCTCTATCACAGTCATGATATCCGCGACGCCTTGACATGGGTGCCACATATCGCACTCCATATTAATCACAGGTACGGTTGAGGCCTTGGCGTACTCCCTCATTGTGAGGTTGCCCTCTCCGTAGTACTGACCCTTCACGTATCTCCTTATGGCTATACCGTCGCACATCCTGCTCATGATGGCGGCGGTCTCATAGATGGTTTCACCATGGGTTATCTGTAGCTTTCCGGGGTCCAAATCGTATGCTACGCCTCCAAGCTGAGTAATCCCTGTAATAAAGGACGACCTAGTTCTCGTGGAAGGGTTGAAGAACAACGTAAATAGCGACTTCCCTTTGCAGATGTTGTCGTGTCGCTGTCCCATTGCATATTGCCTTTTTAGGTCGAAGGAGACATCCAATACTGTCCAAAGCTCTTCGTCACTCCATTCTATCTCGGGAGCTATCCAGTGTTTCCCATGGAGTTCTGTTTTTACCAAATATCTCCCTCCGAGTTTTTGCTGGAATTGGGTATAAATTTTTGGTTTAATAATGCTTTCGCGAGGGTTAGAGGAAACTATCACAAACAAAAAAGAGGTTAGTTTAAGGGCTGGTACTTTCCTCTTGGGACGAACTTGCCCGTGCCCTTCTTGCCGACAAACTCCCTGTTGTATACGACGGGTTTGCCCCTCACAAAGACATGAATAGGCATACCCTTGACTTTGACCCCCTCGTATATGGAGTAGTCGATCCTCGAGTGGAGGTTCTCCTGGCTCAGCTCCATCTCGAAGTCTGGGTCGAAGACGACTATGTCTGCATCGCTGCCCACGTTCAGCGTGCCCTTCCTTGGATATAAACCGAAGAGCTTTGCCGGGTTGTAAGAGACCACCTCTACGAGCTTATTCAAGGATATCCTGTTCTTGGAAACGCCTTCGCTGTAGAGTATAGGGATCATGGTCTCTGTGCCAGGAACACCGTTAGGAACCTTGGTGAAGTTGTCTTTCCCAAGGTCCTTCTGGGCGTCTGTGAATGTGCAGTGATCGGTTGCGACTGTGCTCAGCGTGCCATTTGCGAGCCCCTCCCAGAGGGCTTCGTTGTCTGCTTTACCCCTCAAAGGAGGCGACATTATATACCGCCTCCCCTTCGGCGATAGGTATTTCTCGTCGGTGAGTATGAGGTAGTGGGGGCACGTCTCCCCATACAGGTTCGAATAGAGCTTCTTCATCCTTGAGAGCTCGGCTACGCCCTCCTTTGTAGACATGTGCACGATGTAAAGGTTCCCCCCGGCGGCTGCTGCCAGCGCCAGACCCCTGTGGACAGCCTCGCCCTCAACGAAGTTCGGTCTGCTCTTTGCGTGGTACTCCGCGGATAGCTTTCCCAAGGAGACATATCGCTCTATTAGGAGTTCCAGAACAGAGTTGTTCTCGGCATGTAGCTGGACCAAGAACCCGAGTCTTCGGCTCTCTTCCAACATCCTGTATATCCTGCCATCGTCGCTCATCAGACCCTCCTTTCTGTATGGCATGAAGAGCTTGAAGCTTGAGACCCCAGCCTCGAGGACCTTGGGGATCTCTTTGACCAGGTCTTCCGTTAAGTTTGTCACAGCCACGTGGATCCCATAATCCACAACCACTTTGGGGTCAGCCTTGCCCCTCCAGAGGGATATGGTCTCCAAGAATGTTTTGTCCTTCGGCTGTATCGCGAAGTCCAGAATTGTGGTAACACCACCAAAAGCTGCTGCAATTGTGCCGTACTCAAAGTCGTCGACTGTAGTGGTTCCCATGAAAGGCATTTCCATGTGGGTGTGGGCGTCTATGCCCCCAGGCATAACATACTTGCCTGAGGCGTCCACGACCTCCTGCGCCTTTTCAGTGATGTTTGAGGCGATTGCCACTATCTTGCCGTCTTTCACTCCGATGTCTGCTTTGAAGGTGTCCTTTGGGGTTACAATGGTTCCGTTCTTTATTAATAAGTCCATTATAAAGCCTCCAATATTAATATAGAAAAAGTGTTGTTTAAACGCTTGCCTATTTTGTGACTTTCTTCCATGTTATGCATCCAGGCACAGGGCATAGATGCGTACAGAGGGAGCATGCGTCGCACTTCTCCTCGTCGACCTCGGCGGCTTTTCCTTGCTCGAACTTTATCGCCTGGTACCCGCCATCGCGACATGCCACGTAGCAGAGACCGCACTTTATGCAAAGGTCCTTGTTGATGCTGGCAACGACCGTGTAGTCCTTGTTGAGCTTCGACCAAGCGGTCAGTTTGGGGAGGCTCTTCCCGATGATCTCGTTAACCGAGGAGAAGCCTTTGTCAGCAAGGTAGTTGGTGAGACCGTCAACGAAGTCGGAAATTATCCGGTAGCCCCTCCACATCACCGCGGTGCAGACTTGGACGCTGCCTGCACCCACGAGGAGGTATTCAACAGCATCCTTCCAAGTAGTTATTCCACCTATCCCAGAGACGGGGATGTTAGTTGCCTGAGCTATCTGGGCGACGCACCTTAGTCCAATCGGCTTGACGCCTGGTCCCGATAGACCGCCGAAGGTGCTCATCCCGTCGACGGTGGGTATCGGCTCAAATGTATCTATGTTGATGCCTATTAGACCGAGTACAGTGTTTATGGCAGAGATGGCATCGGCTCCGGCTTCCTCTGCAGCCTTGGCGGTGTAGGCGATGTCTGTGACGTTCGGTGTTAGTTTCACCATTACAGGGACCGAGGATCCGCGCTTTGCTGCCTTTGTGAGCTTTTGGATGAGCTCGGTCCTTTGCCCGATGAAGGCGCCCATCCCCCGTTCAGGCATCCCGTGTGGGCAGCCGAAGTTCAGCTCAATCATATCCACGCCCGCCTCGCTCACGACCCTGGCAAGCTCCTCCCAGTCCTCCTCCTTGCACTCGGCCATGATGCTCCCTATGAGCGCCTTCTCGGGGAACTTTTTCTTGATCTCTTTGATCTCCTTCACCCATGTGCCGACGGGCCTCTTTGAGACCTCTTCGATGTTTTCGAAGAGTATCATCTGCTTCGTCTCGAAGCCCATCACGCCAAACCTGTTCTTTAGATCGTAGACAGGGGTCTTGTCTGGCTTTATGGTCTTGGTGACAGCTCCAGCCCAACCAGCCTCGAATGCCCTCATTATCATCTCGCCAGTGCATGTAGGTGGCGCCGATGAGAGCATGTATGGGTTCTCCAGCTCAAGGTTGCAGAATTTTACGGATATATCTGGTTTTGAAACCATATTTTCTCACTTCCATAACTACTATTTCTTTGAACTCTTACCTCCGGAGAGGAACTTGTCAATGGCAGCTGCAGCCTTCTTACCCTCAGCCACAGCCTCAACGACGGTCTCGCCGCCGTTTACGGCGTCGCCGCCCGCAAATATGCCCTTTATGGATGTGGAGAAGTTCTCGTCCACAACGATCAGCCCTTTCTCTGTCTTGACGCCATAGGACTTTAGAAGGTCTTCGTCCGGCTTCTGCCCTATCGCAACTATAACCGAGTCCACATCCAGGCGGAACTCCGAGCCCTTTATGGACCTTACGCCCCTCCTCCCAGAGGAGTCTGGCTCGGTGAGCTCCATCTTAACGCACTCAATCGCTTTGACGCTCTTGTCTCCTATTATCCGGACCGGGGCTGTGAGTAAGAGGAACTCCACGCCCTCCTCCCTCGCTTGGTTCCTGCCGTAGGGTACTGCGGGCATCTCGGCGAAGGATCTCCTGTAGACGATGTAGACCCTTTCGGCACCGAGCCTCACAGAGGCACAGGCTGCGTCTATGGCGGTGTCTCCGCCGCCTATCACGGCGACCCGCTTTCCCTTGAGGTCGGGCGCCTTCCCCTCTCCCATCAACCATTTTGCCACAGATTGTAGGAATTCCTGTGCGGGGTAAACACCATTTAGCTCCTCGCCGGGTATCCCGAGCTTCTGGGACTTTGTTGCGCCCACGCCAACGAAGACAGCGTCATACTCCTTAAGAAGTGGCTTTAGGTCGGTAATTTTCCTGTTTGTGACGAAATTAATGCCATACTCCTTTATGAGATCGATCTCAGACTCGGGAACAGACCAGGGTGCCTTCCAAGGAAGGATGCCGTAGAGCAGAAGGCCTCCGGGTCTTGGGTTTGCATCGAAGACCGTGACGCTGTAGCCCATTCGGGCGAGCTCGTATGCTGCCGAGAGACCGGCGGGACCAGCACCCACAACTGCAACCTTCTTGTCCTTGGATCGTGATTTCGGGAATTTCACGAGACCCTTGAGCTTCTCTTTCTCGTAGGCGAACCTCTGGAGCATAGATATAGCCACAGGCTCCTCGTTCAAGTTCCTCCTTACGCACTTGGACTCGCAGAGGCGCTCAACTGGACAGACGTAGCCGCATTCCCCTCCTAAGATGTTGCTCTCGCGTATGACTTTGGCAGCCCCATAGAAGTTTCCAGTTTTTATGCGGTATATGAACTCGGGGATGTTGATCCCAGCTGGGCAAGCCGAGATGCACGGAGCGTCGAAGCACATAAGGCACCTTGAGGCTTCGTACACAGCAAGCCTGTCGTCGAGGTTTGAGACGTATGGAGCGAAGCCAGAGATCCTCTCATGCGGAGGAATAGTTTTAGTATGGACTCTACCTGACATAGAACTCGCTCCTTAGAGGATTAACGATTAATAAGGGGTTTTAATTAAGGCTTTCGTGATAGAATTATGAATTGTCCAAAGAGAATGGTCGTTAAGGGAATCGTGTTCGATCTTGACGGTACATTAGTAGACTCTATAGATTCTATTTGGAAGGCTTCTGAATATGTACTAAAGATTAACGGTTACCGCGGGATAGACCGCCAGGATGTGGTAGAGGCCATGGGCAAGACCATATTTGACTTATTTTTGAGGGTCGAGCCAGGTCTGAGTCATAAGGAGCAGCAGAAGCTATTCGAGGACTACAGGAGAGTCTATATGGATTTCATAGCGCATACGAGACTGATCCCCAGGGTTAAGGAAACCTTGGCAGTTTTGAGGGGGAGAAGGTTAAAGATGGCGGTCGTCACAACAAAGAGCAAGCAGAATGCTGAGAAGATCCTTTCGTTTTTTGGCATAAGGGGCTTCTTTGATGTGGTTATAGGCTTCGAGGATGTGAAGGAGCATAAGCCTTCCATAGAGCCAATAATAAGGGCGGCAGAAGGGCTTAACCTCCAAGCCTCAGAGTTGGTTGTTGTCGGCGACACTCACATAGACGTCAAAGCTGGGAGGGAGGCAGGCGCATTAACAGTTGCGGTTAAAACTGGCGTGACGCCCCTGGAGAGGATTACGGCGGAGAGACCAGACTTTTTGATCGATGATGTCTCCAGTCTACCTGAGGTGTTGGAGCAGAATGGGCTCATCAGTATCGGGGACTGATGTTCTTTAGGATCTCGTCGAACACCTCAACAGCGGTGTCAATATGCTCACGGGTCAGAACTAATGGTGGCTCTATTCTTATGACGTTCCCCTCCAAACCTCCGAGGCCCACAAGTATCTTTTTCTTCCACGCCTCTTGCAAGAATCTTACGGCTTCCTCCCTTGCTGGCACCTTTGTGGATCTCTCTTTAACGAGCTCGACCCCTAAGAAGAGACCGACGCCTCTCACGTCTCCTACAATCTCGTATCTCTCCTGCAGCGATTCCAGCCTGCGCTTGAAGTATGCGCCGTTCTCTTTTACCTTATCCATGAGCCCACTTGTCAGCTCTTCCAGAACGGCCTCTGCGGCAGCGCATGCGAGAGCATTCCCGCCCAGCGTGGAGTAGTGCTCCCCTGGTCTGAGGGCAGAGTCGAGCTCTTCTCTGTAGATGGTCACACCGAGTGGAAGACCGTTTGCTATAGCCTTCGATGTGGTCATCACGTCTGGTACAACCCCATAGTGCTCAATCCCCCAAAGCTTGCCGGTCCGACCATTCCCAGACTGGACTTCGTCCGCAATGAAAAGTATGGAGTACCTGTCCAGCACCCGCTTAACCTCCTTAAAATAATCAGAGGGGGGTATGATCATGCCACCATTAGCTAGCATGGGTTCCGCTAAAAGTGCAGAGATAGAGTCCCCTCCAACCTCGCATTTAATTACGTCTTCCATGTACTTTACGCAGGCGAATCCGCATTCAGGACAGCTTTTGTGGCCGAGCGGGCACCTGTAGCAATAAGGATCAGGCGCAAACACCACTGGCGCGAATGGACCAAGCCCAACCTTCCAGTTTGACTGCCCCAACGCACTCATGGCGTAAAACGTCCTGCCGTGAAAAGACCGGTGGAGTGCCATTATGTAGGGTCTTTTCTTGACGCGCTTAACGAGGGAGATTGCGGTCTCGTTTGCCTCTGATCCGCTATTCGTGAAGAAGGTCTTGGTGAGTGCGCCCCCGGGGGAGAGTTCGGAGAGCCTCTTTGCAAGTTTTGCCGTGTACTCCAAGTAGTATAGTGAAGAAGTGTGGAACAACTTTTGCATCTGAGCTTGAACTGCCTTGATTACTCTTTGGTTCGACCATCCCACATTAACTATGGAGACGCCAGCGTATAGGTCAATATAGGCCTCCCCCTCGATAGAGTAAACGATGTCGTCAACAGCCCTGTCCGGGACAAAGGGGTAGTAATGCCTGTACATGCGCGAGAGGTATCGGTCGGAGAGGTCGATTACATCTTTAGGGTTCATAAAACCACTCAGGGATAAAAAAAGTGCATGGATCTATAAATAATGATTTGGGGGGCTCATTTGGGAGGCGCATTGACGGCGATGAGCCAGAGAGGGGTCTTTCCGATGTTCTTTATGGAGTGTGGAACGTTTGGTGGGAAGACCAGCGCGTTTCCTGTCTTAACCTTGTACTCCTCGTTTCCTATGGTGACCAGCGCCCTCCCCTTCAATATGTAGTAAGCCTGTTCGAAGGGATGGGTGTGGGGGTCTGCCCTCCCGCCCACCTCAAACTCTGACCTGAACATGGAGAGGTTTTTGCACCCCACGTTAGCTTCCTCCAGCAGGACTCTAGTGATACATCCGTAGTGTAGTGGGGGCACGAAGGTCCGTGCTTCTTTAGGATCTATAACACGCTTCGTCATTTAACACACCTAGAAGTATATGGGACCGTTAAGGCTTAAATAAGTGTTTGTAGGCAGATTGAAAAATTTATCATTTTTATCCTCATTCTCAATTTTTGTTTTTGTTTTCGCTGTCGTCATAACTGATTTTTGGTTTTTCGATTGTTCAAGTTCTCAAAGCGGAATGATGGCCCTTATGTTGGAGTAGGTGATCATTTGGATGTCTCTTCCACTCACCCCTGTGCGATCAAGATAGTGTGCGACCCGCGGGAGTGAGAGGGGATCCGAAGGCCTATTTCCGATGTCACTGTTGAGGACAATACCTTCTGGACCGTTCTTGAGGATAACTTCGTGGACGTCTTTTGGGGTGAGTTTACCAGGCTGAACCGTGAGCCCCGCATTGGCGCCTATGGCCCTAACCCTTTCCACAAGGTTCGGGGTAAGGTGGTCTATTATCACCCGTGCGGGGTCTACATTTTCAGATTCGATTATTGAAATTAACTTCTCCAAGATCTTTTCCTTGTTGTTCCTTGGCGTGTGCATGATCATGGGTACGGGGTACTCGTTGGCGATCCGGATCTGCTGGGTCAAGACAAACTCCTCTTCTTGGCTGCCAGTCTCGAGGCCCACCTCGCCCAGTGCGGAGGCTTTTTCGTTGTCAAAGAGTGCTAGGATGTGGTCCAAGACGGCCTTTAGGTCCGCTTCTGGAATTGACCTTGGGTGGATCCCGACAGCAACCCTTGAGCTTATCCCGTACGAGCTGAGCCTCATCGGCTCCTCTTCCATTACCCAACGGAATAGGTCTTGTAAAGTCGAGAATCCGGATGGCTGAACTGGGAAAAAAGAGCAGATAATTACGCCCTCCACGCCAGATACTGACATTAGCTCAAGGTCTTCTGGACCCCTAAGGTAAGTGTGGGTATGAGAGTCGATGAACCTCAACACGCCCACCCCCACAAAAGGTTGAGTTGCCGTTTTAGTGCTGGATCTATCATGGTTTTGGTTTTTATCTCGGTTTTTATCTCGGTTTTTATCTAATTCCAATTTAATCCAATCTTTGATTTAGAGGTATTTCTTTATCTCGGCTTCAAGTCCACTTGCTCCAACCGCGCCGACGAGTCGCCCAACTTCCCTGCCGTTCTTGAAGAAGACAAATGTTGGTATCCCATAAATCCCAAGCCTTTGAGGAACCTCGAGATTCTCATCAACATTCACTTTTGCCATAAGTACCTTACCTTCGTACTTTCTGGCAAGTTGTTCAAATATTGGTGCCATTATCATGCAAGGTCCACACCATGATGCCCAGAAGTCTACGACCACCAATTTATCGGTAGTGGAAACGAAGGAATCAAATGTTTGATCGTTAAGCTCCACATAACTATGGCTCATTTTCTTCTCACCACCAGTATATTTCTTAGCCATAATCTCTGAGAGTTTTCTGGCTTTTATTCTTTCAAGCTCGTCATCAAAACTCTCGGACATAGGCTTTCAGGCTCCTTTTTAGGTCGAGGCATATTTATTTTTCTCTTAGTTGAAGAGGGATTTGTCAGGTTTTAGGCGGAGATACTTTGAGTATGTCATGGTATCGGCTTCCATTAAAAAGGGTTTGCCGCAGACCGGCGCCTGAATGCCCCTAGCACACGAGAGGCAGTCTCCATCGCACCCCGGTATAGGTCTGAAGTTCTCTCTGAGGTTTGGCCTGAAGTATACTGGCACAATTTTTCCCTCGCAGACCTTGGAAGTCATAAACTCTGAGTTCATGCCTATATAGTTCCGACCGACCTTTCTGAACTCCATACATAGGGCGAATGTCAATCCTCTCTTTGAGGAGAGCTCTCTGAGGGCTCTAAAAACTTTAGAGCGATAGGCTTCTGATGCTTGGTAGCTCAGGCCAATGCGTTCTCTGTAAATAGAATGCCATAGTTTGGGGATCTTGGCGTCGAAGGACTTGACTACCGAGAGAAGTCTGCCCATATAGGAGGTATTGATGTCGCATACACTCGCTATGATATGGTCAGCCCCCCTCTCTTTGACCGCGTCCAGGAGGTTCGAAAGATCCCGGGGAGCGTCGTTTATGCCTGGGAGGATGGGGTCGATCCTTACGACCACGTAAAGACCGTGATCCTTAGATTTCTGTACCGCTTTGAGCTGCTCTTCTACCGTCGAGCCTCCAGGGGAGAGGGCTTTGCGTACCTCCTCATCGAGGGATAGGAGAGTGAACTGGCAAAAACAGTGGTTGTGTGGGTGTTCGGACATGCGCCTCAACAGGCGATCAGGAACTTTAGCCCCGTTCTTTGTCACAAACTCCACTGGGAGGCCCAAATCGAGAAAGACGTCCATGCAACGCTCTGAGAGGTGATAGGTCTCCTCGAGCGGGGACTGAAATGGATCCGTGACGGGTGAGAAGTACCCGCATGATGCGTAGTAAAGCCTCCGCAGTTCTTCATCCAATTTTTTGTCTATGTCTTTGAATACGGTGACCATTCCTGTCTTGTTCCACTCCTCGAAATATCCCCCGTAGGCTCGCGCATAGCACATGGGGCAGTTTATTGTGCAGCCATTGTATGGGTTTACAAGGATCCGCTCTGAACTACATTCCCTGCGCCCTGATCGATACGGGAAATACCATCCATGAACCACGCACTTCTTTGTAGGAACGAGCATGTGAGGGATGGGCTCATGGATAAGTTTAGGGGCCATTTCAGATCTTATTGGCATCTGGGTCAACAGATTATAGTTTAAGGATCAACTAAAATCATTTACTCAGTCCAGTTACTATGACGATCTTGAGACGGGACAGAAAAGTTAGATCCGGCAGACTATATCCTTCCTCAGGTCGACGCACCCGATCAGTGCAAGGAGAACCCTCGCATCCTCAGTATTCACGACCCCATGAGCCCTCTCCCTGACCACGAGTTTTGGCTTATATCCGATACCAAGGCCTACGTTCTCTATCATGAAGAGGTCATTTGCTCCGTCCCCCACGGCCACACATGCCTCTAAGCCCACGCCCACCTTAGCGGCGATTGTCTTTATCGCCTTGAGTTTTGCCTCAGGTCCGATCATCTCCCCCTCAACCTCACCTGTCAAGCGCCCATCCTTTACAATTAGTCGGTTGCTGAAGACATAGTCGGCTCCTATCATCCTGCCGACGTGCTCGGCGGCAAAATCAAAGCTGCCCGTCACTATCCCTATCACGAAGCCAAGTTCCTTGAGTTTCGCTATCAACTCCCTGACCCCTGGGTTGATCTTTATTGAAGATTTAATCTGATCCAGAACCTCAACCGGGAGCCCCTCCAGTAGCTTTACTCTAGATCTCAGGGCCTCAAGGAAGTTTAACTTTCCATCCATGGCAAGCTTAGTGATCTTCTTCACCTCTTCACCCACGCCCGCAGCCTTTGCCAGCTCCTCTATAACCTCCTGCTCTATGAGGGTTCCGTCAAGGTCGAATACTATGACCCTCTTTCCACACTTGTAGCTATGGTAGGACTCCGCCGCCAGCGCCAGGCCAACATCATCACAGCTGTTCTTTAGTATGTTCAATAGGACGTCCTTTTTCACAATGGATGTCCTGGTGTCAACAACCATTATAATAAGAAAGAGGTCGTTGAAGATGGTCGAAGCCCTGGTCTTTATTATGTTCGCATGGAGTCTTGCCAAGACTCCAGTCACCGTGGCAACTATGCCTGGACGGTCTTTTCCCAAGACTGTAATGACCAGCCTATCGTCCTCCAGCATAATAAAAAGAAACCTCCAACCCAAGCTCGTGGCACAGGTAATCTAGCTTCTTGCGAAAGGTTTCGAGATCCAGTCCGGCAGCAAGTTTAATGAGCATGGAAAGTATGAAGATGCCCTTCATGACGACCTGATCCATGTCCTCAATGTTGCAACCAAATTCCGAGATCACTGAAGAGATCTCGGCAATTAAGCCAGGGCGATCCGGCCCAACAGTGGTTATAACCATGTACCTATCACGCATAGACTGCACCGGGTGACCATCGAAGATTGTACAGAAAATCTAATTAAGTTTTCGTATTGATATTGGAAACATCACGAGGGAAGATGTTTGAGCAAGGTTCAACTTGAGGCACTCAAGGAGGCTCTGATCGAGCAGAATCAAAAGAGGGCGAAAGATCTCACAGAGGAATTTTTGCGAGCAGGTGTGCCGCCAAAGGATATAATTGATGTGATATCTGACGGGCTAAAGGTAATTGGAGACTTATTTGAGAGGGGAGAGCTCTTCCTGCCAGAGGTCATGAGGGCAGCAAACGCCGCCAAGGCCTCATTGAGCGTCGTATTGCCAATGATGGTGAAGGAGAAGGCGGGAGAGGGGCGGGGAGTGATCGCGATAGGCTCGCTAGGACCGCACGACATAGGGAAGACCATTGTATCCTCTACGCTGATCGCAGATGGTTTCAAGGTGTTGGACATGGGCATAAACGTGACGCCGAATGTTGTGGAGGACTTTTTGAGAGATAATGAGGTGGATATACTCGCCCTCTCAATCCTCCTCACCTCTGACATAGATAAATGTGCTAACGTGATAGAGAGGGCAAGGAAGGTTAAGAGCGGAATTAAGGTGATGGTTGGGGGCGCAGCCATGAGCCCGGAGACGGCAAGAAAGATAAAGGCAGACGCATACGGTAGAGACGCAAACGAGGCGGTTAAGATAGCAAGGGAACTAACCGGGAGGAGGTAGAGAGAATGAAGACAACAGTCATTGGTAGCTACCCAGTTGTCGGCGAGGGGCTGGAGGCTATAAAAAACGCGGTGAATGACCAGCTAAATGCGGGGATCGAGATAATCAGCGACGGGCAGACAAGGAAGGACATGGTATGTTACTTTGCGGACCATATACCCGGGTTCAAGGTCGAGGATGAGAAGGCGAAGATAGTTGGAAAGATAAGACCGCCAGAAGAGACGCCAGTGGTTGATGACCTGATATTTGCCAGGGAGCTGGCAGGAGGTAAGGCTGAGGTGAAAGCAATAATTACGGGCCCGGTCACAATAGTCTTCTTTTCAGAGCTGACCCCAGAGGCCCCCTACGCAGGGTTTCGGGACGAGAGACTGTATGAGGACGTGAGCGCAGCCCTGGCAGTGGAGGCGGAGATCATGCAAAAATCGGGCTTTTCTAAGGTTCAGATAGACGAGCCCAGTTTCTCAATCGGGGCCCCCATGAACATAGGGAGGAAGGCGCTCGAGGCGATCGTGTCAGACTTGAAAGGGATTAAGGCGTTACATGTCTGTGGTAACCTTAGGAGGGTCTTTAAGGAGATAGTGAAGATAGAGGGCTTTGATGTTCTGAGCTTCTCGTTCAAAGACAATGTGAGTAATTTTGACAATGTTGAGAGGAAACTTCTGGAGGATTATTCAAAGAGGCTGGGCGTGGGGTGTGTAAGTACGATGAGCCCCGAAGCGGAGGACGTAGAGTCTATCAAGAAGGTGCTGAGTAGGGCGCTGGAGTTGTACGGAGTGGAAAACATAGAGTGGATCCACCCTGATTGTGGGCTGAGATCATTGAAGAGGGATGAGGCTTTCGTGAAGCTCAAGAATATGGTTATAGCGGCGAAGGAGCTGAGGATCTGATGGTGGAAGTTCGTTTGGGGAATATCAAATTTGGCGACGTTCCGGTCATGATAGGCAGCCTCTTCTACAAATCGGACAGAAAAGTCATAGACCACAAAAAAGGCGAGGTGAACATGCAGGCACTTCTGAAAGAGCTGAAGAGCGTGGAGAGACTGAAAGAGAGAACAGGGCTGCTCCACGCCATAGACATAATAGCAGAGACTCCGGAGGCGATGGATAGGTACATAACCATCCTTTCGGAGGCAAGTGATGACCCATTGCTCATTGGCGGACTAAATGAAGAGAGCAGGATTGCTGGCTATAAAAAGGCATCCGAGTTGGGTCTGGCGGGCAGGTGTGGGGTAAACTCGGTCTCCCTAAACACGAGTGAAATGGAGCTCGAGCGCATAAAGGAGAGCGGGATAAGATTTGCGATAGTTCAAACATTGGACCCTGCGGCGGTTTACCCTGAGGAGAAGCTTGGGGTTTTGAAGGGAGGACTCCTGGAGAGGTGCAGGAATGCAGGCATTACCAGCATGGCCGTAGATGTAGGTATAATAGATTTCACAAGCGTCTGGCTAGCGGCAGAGTCCATAAAGGCTGTTAAGAATGAATTGGGACTGCCAGCAGGGTGTGCGCCTTCCAATATCGCATACCAGCCGCTATTGAAGAAGAAGGTTACAAAGAGAGTTGCGAGATCCATGAATGTGGCGCTCAATACCATTATACAGATCGCAGGGGCGGACTTCATACTATACGGACCGCTTAAGGCGGCAGGGTACATATTCGAGGCAGCAGCCACCGTTGAAGGCATAAAGGCTTACGGGGAAAGGTTGAAGGGGAAGGTCTTTGAGAAGAGCCACCCACTTTATAAGTTCCTAGCGAAACTGTGATATGTGGAGGGGTAATTTTGGTTCTGGCATGTGTCCTTATACACTGCAAGCCTGGAACTGCCACAGACGTACTGAACAAGATAAAGGAGATAAAGGGCGTGAGAAGAGCCTTCGAGACGCTTGGGGCATATGACGTCGTTGTGGAGTACGAGTTTCAGAGCCTCGAGAAGCTGGGGATAACGGTTTATGAGATCGCAAAGATGCCAGGTGTGGTCTCAACCGAGACCTTGATAGAGACCTTGTTGTGAGGTGGTAGCTATGGTCCAAGTTCTAGTGCTAATAAATGCCGAGAAAGTCTCAGTCTTAGATATTGTCGGTAAACTGGAGAAGATGCCGGAGGTATTAGACGTATTTCCAACTTTTGGCAGGTTCGACGTCGTGGCATTCTGCAATGCCGAAAATAGGGAGAGAGTGAAAGATTTGGTGCGGAAGATAGCGGCATTAGAGGGCGTTCTGAAGACAGAGACCTTGGTGGAGCTCTGATCCGTCGATATTTTTGCAATTCATGAAGTCAATCAAGTTAGTCCATCTGGATCGGCTCTTTTATGATTTATAACAGCGGGGGAGGCAGACCTACCAACTCGTAGACCTTGACTATGTTCCCCCTATCGTCACGGCGAGAGTCCACCGGAGTCTCCATTATTAGAGGGAGGGAACGTATCCTTTTATCAGACAGTATGGATCTGAACCCATCCTCCCCAATCTTGCCGAGACCGATGTGCTCGTGCCTATCTAGGTGGGATCCTAGATCCCCCTTGGAATCGTTTAGGTGCACAACCTTTAGTCGGTCAAGACCGATGATCTTTTCCAGTTCGTCGAGAACCTCTCCTATTCTTGTCTTTACATCATAGCCACCAGCGAAGGCATGGCAGGTGTCGAAGCAGAACCCAACCCTTTCAGGGTCTTCTAATTTGTCCATTATCGCACGTATGTCCTCAAATGTGGTACCCATACTGTTCTTCTGACCAGATGTATTCTCCAAGAGAATCATGCACTCTGAACCAGTTTCGAGGGCGCTGTTGAGTGCGGAGACGAGCCTTTGGCAACCTTTCTCCTCCCCGCTCCCGAGATGGCTCCCAAGGTGAGTGACTAGGTAGGGGATTCCAAGCTGAGAACACCTCTTCAGTTCAGCCTTCAAAGTGTCCACAGACTTCTTGTAGACCTCGTCGTTCGGCGTTGCCAAATTCGGGAGGTAGGGCATATGGTCCACTACAGGGCTTATATCGACCTTGCTGAGGCGCTCTCTAAAGGATCTTATAACATCTTCTGGGATGTCGGAAAATGACCACCCTCGGGGATTCCTTGTAAAGAGCTGGAATGTGTTGCACCCAATTTTGAGCGCTCTCTCTACAGAACGGTCGATGGAGCCTGCTATGGAGATGTGAACGCCAACGCGCATTTGACACACCAAATAGAACTACGCTCAAGACTCGTTTAAGGGTTTAGATGGGCGTTGGCGTAGGATTACTAAAAAGAGCCCTTTAATGCCCGCCTCAGCGACTCCCTCATCTCGGGTGGAAATTTTTTTGGCTCTTGTGATGGGAGTTCCAAGCCCTTTATTGCGGCGAGCCCAGTGCCGTAGAGTACCCAGCCAATGACGTACTCAAAGAGATCACGGTCATGCCCAGAAGATTCTCCAAGGAGGCTCAGTAACTCTATTATTACGTATTGAGAGGCCTCTATGCATGAATGGAGAGATTCGAGGAGTTCCTCCCCGACTAGAAGGGAGTCCCCGAGACCCTGCAATAGCCCTTTAAGGGTTGCGGCATCTGAATGTGAGAAAGTGTTGTCCAAGGATAGTATAAAGAGGGCTTTTTCAGTTTGGATGTCCGGATAGACATAACATCTGGATACCTTTGAGAGGGGATAAAGGTCTCTGAGTTCCTTGATAGGGAGGCCCTCAGTGAGAGAGATTATAGGTTTCCCTCTGAGGAGGTGCCAGATCTCGTCGGCTATGGTGTAGGCGCGGTTTCTCTCAGAGCCAATAAAGATCAAGTTGCACCATTTTGCAAGTTGGTGGAGTTCTTCAAGATCACATGAGGTAGGGAGGATTCGGACCTCCTGGTTTAGCCTGCACAGATTCTCTAGTGGCCTGCCTCTATCTTCGCAACCCAGTACCAGAAGCTTCAAGGTTTTCACCACTAAATGATCCTCTATTTCGACGCTAGTGAGCTGCCCACGGCTAAATCCTGTGGGCTTCATGCTCACAATGTTAATAGGCGTATTAACAATTTATGTGTTACAGAAGGTTTATGCTCCCAATTCCTGAAATGTGCGGCTCTTACGAAACTTTGATGACAGATAAGATTAATATTCCTAGACCGCATTAACTCCTCAAGAGGATACTCAGATGTCCTTCAATAAACTCAAGGCTTTAGGTTTCTCTGATTTGGAGATAAAGATCTATGAATATGTGATCAAGAAAGGGAGTTGTAAGAAAGAGGACTTGCTGAGAGACCTTGAGTTGACTGAGGAGGGTTTAAATGAGCATCTCTCGAAGATGTCATCGCTAGGCGCCATAGAGCTTGTTGATGATTTGGTTTCGCCTTCACCGCCGGGGTCATTCCTTCAAAAGTACTTGAGGCTAAAGGAGGTTGAGTTAGATCTTCAGCTAGCCGAGCTAAGGAAATTGGTGAACGAACTGCAGATGACCCTAGAGCCCGTATACAGCGAGAGCAAGTACGGAGTAAGGCTGGAAGAGTTGTGGCAGAGCATAGACAGCCTATCCAGCATGGAAATGGAGACCATAAGGATGATTTCCCGTGCTAACTCAGAAATATCTATATTGGCGGAGCGGTTCAGTTACTATCCGAAGGTAAGGGAGGAGTTGCTTTCAGCCTTAGACAGGAAGGTCAGGGTCAGAGTCCTCCTGCTGGCACTTGATAAGGAGAATGAGGGGAGGGTCGAGGACCTGAAAAGGAACAAGATTGAAGTGAGGTTGGCTAGATGCGATTGGAGGAGTGTGAGGTTTACTTTAGTGGACAAGAGAGAGGTAATATTCCTAATTTGGGCAAAGAAGAGCGGAGAGAACAGGGTTTACTACAGACCTGGCTACTCGAAGAACCCGGGAATGGTGAGCGTTTTCTCGGACTCCTTCGAGTATCTGTGGGACAAGGCATTACAACTCTAAAGAAAATAAGGGTCTCCCTCGGAACCGCAATAGAACTGGGTTTGATCGAAGGCCTCCAAAAGGAGGCACCAACCACAGCTTACCTTTTTATGATCGGTAAAGGTTGCAGGGGGAAGTGTGCCTTTTGCCCTCAGTCCACGGGTCTGTCGGATAATATATCGAGGGTGAGCTGGCCCGAGTTCCCAGTAGAGGACGTATTGAGGGTTATGAAGGGCAACCGAAGGTTCGAGAGGGTTTGCGTTCAATGCGCCGACGAGGACGGTTTGATCCTTCACATTAGGCGCTTTATAGAGGTCTTGAGGGAGTGGGCAAGCATTCCGATTTCGGTCTCTATACCTCCAGCCCCTCCCGAGGATTTGCGCATGTTGGAGGGTGCAGGTGTGGATGTATTGACAATCCCGCTGGACTGCGCCAATGAAGAATTATTCCGCAGAATCAAGGGGAGAGAGTGGGAGTACCACTGGAGAGCTCTTGAGAAGGCTTTGGAGGTCTTCGGACCTAAAAGGGTCGGGACGCACATTATAGTAGGGCTTGGGGAGACGGAGAGAGATGTTGTTAATGTGGTTTCAAAATGCCACAGGACTGGAATTGTGCCCTCCCTCTTCGCCTTCACGCCAATAAAGGGGACCCCCCTTGGAGGTAGACCGCAACCTAATTTGAGGTCTTACAGGAGGTTGCAGTTGGGCAGGGAGCTGATAATCACCGGTAAGGCGACTGAGAAGGATTTTTCGTATGATAGTCTCGGCAGGATTATGAAGATCAACGTTAGCAGAGATGTAATAGAGGAAATTGTGGAGAAGGGGGATGCCTTCATGACCAGGGGTTGCCCAGGCTGCAATAGACCGTATTTCAACGAGAAGGTTACCGGACCAGTTTACAATTACCCCCGCAGACTGGATAGGATGGAGGTTGAAGAAGTCAGGAGGGAGTTACTTGGAGGGATTGAGGGTCTTAAGGTTTGAGGTGCATGATCCCTTCTACAACATGGCTCTGGACGAAGCTATTGCACACTCTGTTGGAGAAGGGGGAAGCCCGCCAACACTCAGGCTTTATGGGTGGTCCCCGAGGGCGGTCTCCCTAGGGTATTTCCAGGAGGTTCTGGAGGAGGTCGATTTAGAGTTTTGCAGGGAGAGGGGGATAGAGGTTGTTAGGAGGATAACAGGCGGCGGAGCGGTCCTCCACACAGAGGGGGAGCTGACATACAGCTTCGTGGTGAAGGACGATGGTTCTCTTGTTCCAAGCGACATTGAAGAAAGTTACAGGAGGATATGTGCACCCATAGTGGCGTGTATTAGGAGGCTGGGTGGCGATGCGTCCTTCAGACCAATAAACGACATTGAAGTTGGGGGAAAGAAGGTCTCGGGAAATGCTCAGACAAGAAGGTTCGGGGCGGTTCTTCAGCACGGCACCTTGTTACTCTCCATGGATTATTCGTTGCTCGGCGCACTGAGACCAAGGGTTGAAAAGTTGAAAGACAAGGGGGTTTCAGAGGTCGGCGGGAGGGTCACAACATTGAAGGAGGTACTTAAGTTTGAGCCGAAGAGGGAAGGAGTAGCTGAGATCTTAGCGGAGGAGTTCGGAAGGGCGTTTCAACTTGAGTTGAGATACGGAAATATCACCGATAGGGAGAGAAGTCTTGCGGGTGACCTTGTTAGAAAGTACAGGTCAAAAGATTGGACTTTCAGGAGGTAGGCTGGTGGAGATAATAGGGGTAAAGAAGGTGAAAGGGGGAAAACTCCTCAAGGTTCTGGTTATTGAGGAAGGAGGCGTTATAAAGGAGGCAAAAATCTCCGGAGATTTCTTTGTTCATCCAGAAGAGGCTATTGACGAGATTGAGGCGTGCTTAAAAGGGGCAGATATGAGCAGAGTGAGGGAAGTTTTGAGGGATTTCGCCAAGAGGAGGACGGTCAGGACTGTCGGCTTTACTCTTGATGATATCACAGAGGTCATCGAGGGGCGGGGCAAATTTGCTTAGTTACAGACCAAAGCCCGCCGTGTACAGCGTTTCAATTACCGGTCACAGGTGTGATCTGGGGTGCCAACACTGCAGAGGGAAGTATCTGAAAGGCATGGAGGCGGTGGAAGATCCGGACGGCCTCATTAGAACCTTCCTGAAAGCAAAGGAAAAGGGTGCAAAGAACATCTTGATTAGTGGGGGGTTTGACAGACTGGGAAGACTCCCGGTCATGGATTTTCTAGGCGCCATAAGTCAAGGCAAAAGTATGACTGGATTGGTTGTAGAGATCCACTCAGGGTTGAACAGGGAGTTAGGCAGATTGAGGGACGCTGGCGTGGATGCCCTACTCCTGGATGTTGTAGGAGAGCAGGAGACTATTGAGAGGTACATCGGAGGGCAATGGTGTGCTGAAGAGTATGCGGAAGTCTTGCGTGAGGCAAAGAGGTTCATCCCTTTAGTGGCAGCGCACATCCTAGTGGGGGTAGACAGAGGAGAGATAAGGGGGGAGTTCAAGGCGGTAGATATGGTGGCAGAGGCCAAGGCTGATGCCCTCTCCATATTGACGCCTATGGACGCAAGGTCGCCCGAGCTCGACGAAATTGCCAAGGTAATGGAATATGCTAGGGAGAGGTTCGGAGATCACCTGACTTTGGGGTGTATGCGGACTAGGGGAAAAGATCGACCGGAGATAGAGAGGCTCGCGGTAGATTTGGGTTTCGACGGTATAGCAAATCCGCTCCGCAGGACACTGAGGTACGCAGAGTCCACTGGAGTCAAGGTGATTGAGGTTGAGGGTTGCTGCGTCTTCACTCAAGATAGAATTCCCATGAACACCAAAGGTCTTCCGGGTGCTCGTCAGGCGGACACAAAAGGCACCTGACCTTAAACTTTGGGTTGATAACCTTAGCAAAGGCTGAGAGATGGGCTAGACCGACGGGCTTGCATGGGAATAGACCTCTGCCGCTCTTCAGCCTTGCGGTCTGCGGCCTGCAGTTCCTGATGTTCAGTACTACTCTGTCACCTATGGTTTCTACCGAGACGGCAGAAACGGGTGCGATTGATGTGAAGTGAAGTGCCCTTGCGAGATCCTCCAGAGTGCCGTCGCTTATCTTCAGAAATTTCTTGATCCGCCTCGCCTCAGAGACGCCAAACTGCTCCCAAGCCTCCCTATCGATCTCCACAGCTACACTCTGCCCGTACCTGTTTTCTATGGAGAGGAACCAGTAACCGTCCAGTGTGAGGAGGTTCTTGGACATCACCTCAACCAGATCCAACAACTGCTCCCTGGTTAGCGACTCTAGAACTTTGTTCATAATTTAAGATCGGTTTTAGTGCTATAATACGATTACTTCAAGAGTTTCCCGTTCACAAAGATCCGACTCGCCAGAGGAGGTCAATATAATCGTATATGACCTTGGCCAAGGATCTGTCCGATATGTATACCGCCAGATTCTTCCTCTTCTCAGGGGGTTGATCCAAGCCCACAACTAAGTGAAAGATGACCTCCCCCTTATCTGAGAGTATGACATTGAAGGGTATCACGTTCGTGCCAATCTTTATCATCACGTTTTCCGAAGATAGGTGTTTAAGGGCATTAAATGCATCTTGGCTCGCTAGAATTTTTACATACTTAGATTTCTTTTGATCAAGGTTAGAAAGAATTTCCAGAAGCCCAGAGTATATGTTCATGTCTAGGTTGCCCATAACTATGCAGAGCTCCTTCTTAAAGGACTGCACTAATGTCCGGATGCGGTTAGTTATGCCGGCCAAGGATCTGACGAACCATATCTCGGAGCCCTCCACGGAGCGGGCATCGTAAATTGATTGAAGATCGTTCAGAAAGACCTCCTCTATCCTGCTCAGGCGGTTTTGTTGTTCCATCCTTATGACGTTTATCACCTCCGACGGCGGCTTTGCCTTGAACCTCATGGGACGGCCTTGCCCCATCTCGACCCACCCTTTCAGCTCAAGAGCCTCCAAGACGTCGTATACGCGCGTGTGTGGCACCCCAGAAGATTCGCTGATCTCTTTGGCGCTGGATGGACCGTCTAGTACGAGCTTAAGATAAACGAGTGCCTCATAGTCGGTCAGACCAGCCTCCTTCAGACGCTCAAAGGCGCTCATTGACTTTAAAGCCCTTGCAGACATCTCCTGACCCTTATTAACTACTAATAGTGAATAAAATTAATATTTGTTTTGGCAGATGTAAGACTTATGGAATATGCCATCGAGATCTCAGGGCTCACAAAGAAGTTCGGGGATTTCGTAGCGGTGGACAACCTTGATCTCAGGGTGAGGGTGGGAGAGATCTTCGGTTTTCTTGGACCAAACGGGGCAGGCAAGACAACGACAATTAGGATGATGTGCGGTTTGATGAGGCAGAGCAAGGGAACTATAAGGATCTACGGGTACAGCATCCCTGAAGAGAGGAGTGAACTGATCAAGATCACGGGTTACATGGCACAGAGGTTCAGCCTTTACGAGGACCTGAGTGTTTATGAGAATATGGAGTTCTTCGGCAAACTCTACGGGCTCAACGGAGAAGGCTTACATAAGAGGATACGCGAACTCTTGGAGTTCCTGGATTTGGAGGATGTCAAGGACAGGCTTGCTGGGAGGCTCAGCGGCGGTATGAAGCAGCGGCTGGCTTTGGGCGTAGCGCTCATACACAGACCGAAGTTGTTGGTTTTGGATGAGCCAACGGCAGGGGTTGACCCCCCAATAAGGAGGGCTTTCTGGGAGTACCTCAGGGGGCTGAATAAGGAAGGGACTACGATACTGGTGACCACCCATTACATGGATGAGGCGGAGAACTGCGACAGGATAGGTCTGATGAACAAAGGGAGGCTCATAGCAGAGGGCACCCCCAAGGAGCTCAAGAGGAGGATTTTCGGAGGAGACCTTGTTGAGGTTGTCTTACAGGGGCGCATTCAGGGAGACGTGATTAAAGGTTTCTTGAATGTGGGGGATTTGAAGTACAAAGATGGCGAGACTGTCTTGAGGCTCGTCCTGAAGGACGCGTCGAAAGAGCTCCCATCCCTGCTGAAGAGACTCGACAGCATGGGATTAAAGGTACAATCGGCAGAGCCCATCAACGTCACTCTCGAGGAGGTCTTCATCGAGCTTGTGACCAAGTCCGAGGCAAGGGTTCGAGGTGAGGCATATTAGGATTACAGCTGTCGTAATCAAGGAGCTTATCCAGCTGAAAAGAGATCCTAGGTCACTTGTCATGATAGCGATGATTCCGTTGATCGTCATGTTGCTGTTCGGTGTGGGATACGGCGGTGGGACTGGAAAGATCAGTATAGCAGTCGTGAACCTCGACAAAGGAAGCCTTAGCTGGACGGTGCTCGACTCGATAATGAAGACCCCCAGCGTCTACGTCAAGGCTTATGCCAACAGCATTGAGGAGGGGAGGGAGCTCGTGAAGGACGGCACGGTCTCAGCAACGGTCGTCATACCAGAAGGGTTTACTGAAGAGCTGATGAAGGGCGCGTCAACCCAAGTTTTGGTTATAGTAGATGAGAGCATAACGACCATCTCAAGCACCATAAGGAACGCGATGCTGGCGGTGACGTACAAATTCCAGCAGGAGCTCGTCAGGAGCGTTGGGGGATCTTCTGTGGAGCTTATTTATAGCTCCGTTTATGGTCCTAAGGTCACCAACCTTGAGGCTTTCACACCCCTTGTCATTGGCATCGTACTTCAGCTCGTTCCGACGAGCCTGATCTCCATAGCAATCTGCAAAGAGAAGGAGCGGGGAACATTCGAGCAGTTGATAATGTCTCCAATAAGCAGGTATGACATAATATTCGGGAAGCTACTCGCATTTTTCATCGCCACTATAGCGGACATGCTCATCACGTTGATGGTTGCTGTTTGGATCTTTGACGTATCCGTGAGGGGCCCATTGATAGATGCGATGGTGGTTTCTACCCTCTTTCTACTTGGATCGTTAGGGCTAGGGATGCTGATATCGGTCCTATCCAGGAACCAGCTTCAAGCCAACCAAGCCGCGATATTCATATTCATACCAGCTCTGCTATTCAGTGGTGCCCTTATGCCCATTGACATGCTCTCTCCCAGTGCGAGGATACTGGCAAACCTTACCCCCATGTACTATTTTGTTTCGGCCTTTAGGGATATTATGATAAAGGGGTTTGGGTTGTGGCAGATAACCTGGGAGGTGTTTGCACTGTCAGTTTACATGGTATTGATGATGGTGACCGCCCCGTTAGTGCTGAGGTTGAGGGTTGATTGATCATGGTTGTTTCAAGGAGGAATTCAGGAATGTTTCGATTTGGATGTGCTGGAATGGTTATTTTAATTTCATTGGTAATTCTAAGCTCAACATCATCGGGCGTCTTTTGCGCTGAGACAAACTTCAAGGTAGAGGATGTGAGTTGGAGGGCATTGAATATTGGTGTTGGAAATAGTACTTGTATTGTGCAGCTCAGGTATTACGGGGATAGCCCGTGTTCTAACGTGGATGGAACCCTTGATGTCTCTCAGTTGAGCGAGAGCTACACCAGGGTATCAGACAAATATTCAGGGACTGTAGAGAATGGGGGTGCAGTTTATTTGGAGTTTGTTTTCGATGTTTCTTCTTCGTCTAAGGCAGGGTGGTACAAAGCCCCATTGACAGTAAATTACATGGTGGATGGCAGGGTCCTTTGGGAGAGCTTCGATTTGGTGTTGACGGTCAATGGGAACCCCGATCTCTCATGCGCTACCGGTGGAGAGAGGATTCTGAGAGGGTACATCAACGAGATTCCCATTATAATTAGGAATGATGGTGACGGGGTTGCTAGGAGGGTCAGGGTCACTGTGCAAAGCCAAGACGTTTATTTGACGATAATCGGTCCGAATGAATTCAGTGCAGACTTCCTTATGCCGAATGAAGAATGGGTCGTAGTAGTGAAGGCCTTCGCACAGCTGAGTATCCGCGATGGGAGCAGCATTGCACTCAATGTTAGATATGAAGACCAGGAAAATGTGGGATATACGAAGACTACGACCATCGGTCTCAAAGTGGAAGATCCTGATAAGCCAAGCATGGTTGTAAGCGCAAACACCACGAAGATAAGCCCAGGTGTTACGAACGGCGTACTCCTTTCAATCTTAAATAGCGGAGGCAAGGAAGCGATGGATTTAACGATCAAGTTGACCCCCGCCTCAAATCAGCTGACCTTGGTTGGCAATAACACCTTTTCATTTCCAAATCTGGGTGCAGGAGAGGCATTGGATCTTCCGATATCACTGTACCTGGAGCCACAGACCTATGGAAGTCTTCCTCTCTATGTGACGATCAATTACAAAGACGATAGGAACGGCACGTACCAAGACTCGCTATCAATCGGTTTCCTAAGCGAGGAAGAGCCAGAGCCCAAGGTGGAGGTGATGGCGAAGAGGCTACAGCTCCAGCCAAACGCCATAAATTCCGTCACCATAATACTTGAGAACAGAGGGGAGAAGGCAGCGAAAGACCTCAGGATCAATCTCTTCTCGCAGACCCCAGAGGTCGCAGTGGTGGTGGGAACTGGAGTAGAACATAGAGACTTTCTGGGGCCGAATGAGACTTGGGAGGTACAAAAGGAGATCTTCGTGCAGCCGAATGTCTATGGCGCGGTGCCACTTTATGTGCAGGTCCAGTATCAGGACGAGTTGAATAACAGGTACTCATTCACCTCGACCATCGGTTTTGAAGTTAAGGGGACGCCATCCCTGGCAATATCCTCAGTCATATATAGCCCATCCCCAGTCTTCGCAGGGAACAGAGCGGTCAGGGCAAATTGCGTTGTGGTCAACCATGGCAATTACACGGCGCAGGACGTTAGTGTAACACTTGGAGAAATTGGCGGGGTTGTGAAGCCGTCTTATCCCGGGTCAGACCGTGTAAAGATACCGTTCTTAACCGTCGGAGGGAGTGTGAGCGTCCAATTTCTGCTTGATATTGATGAGAATGCAAAGCCAGGATACTACGAGATACCTGTAAGGATATCAACGAGTACCGAAAACATCTCGACTGTGATTCCGCTCACCCTATCGGAGAAGGCAAAGATTCTTGTCGACAAGATATATTTCGATAGGGAAGTCACTCCAGGAGCGAGGAATGTAAAGCTATTCGTCGAGATGCTGAACGTTGGTAATGTCACAGCTGAGGAGGTTAGAGTTTCCGTGATATCTGGATACATCACCGGATCCACCACACAGCTCCTGGGTAACATGGCAAGCGGGACTAGGAGAGTGGTCGTCATGGAGGTTGATGTGGACAACAAGGTAAGCCCAGGCGAGTTTCCTGTAGACGTGGAGGTCTCTTGGAGCCAAGATGGGAGAAGCATGTCTGAGACCTCAACCAAGAGTCTGACAATTGGCGAGCCTGGGAAGGTCGAGATCTGGGCTGTAGTAGGAGTTCTAGCGGTTCTGGTAGCAATTGTATTCATTTTCAGGAAGAAGGTAAAGGAGGTCAGCAAGTCATTTTTGTATAAGCTGAGAGGACGGTGAATGAAGAAAAAGGATGAGGAAAAAGAATGAAAAACAAAAAATAAAAATAAAAAAAGATTATTGAATGTAGAAAGTTATCGAGACGCTTGCAGAGACGCTCACCGCGCCTGGCAGAATTGTTGTAGAGGATGCTTGTGCTAAATCGTAACTGCGGTATATCGGAACCGGAGACGAGTAAGACTCTGAGACGCTTTGTACGCCAACAACCTTTACGCCCAAGGTCTTTGCGATGGTATTAGCCTTTGCCTGGGCATCTTTTACAGCCGTTTCCAGAGCAAGAGTCCTCAGGGCTGCCAGTTTTGTGTCAGAGACTGCGAAGTAGACCCCATTAACCTGATTCAGACCGCTCTCGACACAGGCATCGATTATTTTTCCTGCCATATTTCCAAGATCTGGACCGCTGTATGTCACCTGGAGAGTGTGTATGACCCTGTATCCGATGAGGACTTGCTCGTTATTTATGTATCTGTACTCAGGATTTATGGTGTAGCTAAGCGTCTGGATTGAAGACTCGGGTATACCCAAGCCTTTCAGTGCGCTCAGTGCACGATTTATGTTATTGGCTGCGGTTGCTGTAGCCTTTTGGACTTCAGGATCTAGGACGCTGGTCCCCAGAATCAGTTTCACAGTATCTGGCTGTTCGTAGAGCACCGCGTTGCCAACCACGGAGAGAGTACTAGAAGTCCCATCAAGATCTGCCGCCTGAACCTGTTGTGGAGAGTAGAGCGCGGTTCCCAGTACAAGCAGTGTCAAAGCGACGCCTAGAAATGCCAAATATTTAAATTTCATGTTGACCACGTGATTAACAAGGAAGATCAGGGCTTATATTCCTAGTAGATGTTCTATTTGTTAGAACGAAAGATCTAATACGTGTTCTATTACGCACTTTTTTAGCACCCGTCCCATACAGGTCACTGTTGAGAGAGGGGCGTCTGCCGATAAAAGCCTTTGCGCCCTCAAGGGATTCAGGGGACTCAAGGAACTCAGGGAGCGAATAATAGAGGTAAGTAAAAAGCATCTGTTGTTCGGCAGCCCATTGAGGTACTTCATCATTGCGTATGTAGCCTCTAAAAAAGAGGTCACATGGTCTCAATTGAAGGGGGCTATTGAGTTGTGGGCGGGACCGGTCAACCCAAATACGCTGAGCTTCCACCTCGGCGAGCTTATGGAAGGGGGCTTCATAGTCAAAATAGAGATCGAGGGCCAGCCTAGGTACAGGGTCGCCGAGGGGAGCCTTAAGGGAGTGGAGGGGCTCCTCGATAAAGAGATCATTAAGGAAATGGAGGCTCTTTGAGTATCTACTGGTTCATACACCAGCAAACCCCGTCATTAAAGCAGGAAGCCCACGGGCCTATAGTTTTGGCTTCTCTCAACATTTAGAGATCTAAAGGATAAACATCTTCGATCCTCTGGGAGAACGGTTTCTTCTTATGAATCATAATCTCCTTTGTTCTTATCAGGGGGTGAGTATAGTCTACCTCTGGGCGACTCATTATTATCTCGTCGGCCAACCTCTCTAAGCTGTAGACGTCTTTCTCTTCGATTACTACGACCATATGATGGAATCCTGTACAGAGCCAGACGCTCTCGACTTGCGGGTGTTTTAATAACTCCTCGGCCAACCTCTCTCTCGTCCCTGGCGGTACTCCTGCTTTAAGGTTGAAAGCTATATCTGAGACTTGCCTGCCAAGTTTGTAGTAGTTTATATTACATGTTGGGTCTATGATCTTCTCATCAATTAACCTATTTACTCTCGCTGCTACGGCTGGGACGCTCAGCCCAAGTCTATTGGAGATTTCACTATAGGGCGTCCTCGCATTGGCAATCAAAATTCTTATTATTTCTTTATCTATTTTGTCAACTAAGCTCTTTCTGCCCATGCCCTATATAATTCTCTCTCTACCTTAATAAGTTTAAGCGAAATGATTTATATAAACAAAAAAGGGGAAAAAAATAAGGTTGTTATAGGTAGCGGTTAAAGGGTTTTTCCTTTCCATCCCTTACAATTTTTATTTTTGCTGGTTCAGTTTTTATTATCACCCTTCCAGATTTGACTACGAGTAGCCTAGGCGCCATGGTCCTTATCGCTTCAAGTTCACTGAAAGCATCCATCACCACTAGATCCGCATCTTTCCCTTCTTCCACCCCGTACCTCTCGGATATACCTAAGGCTCTGGCCGGATTGTATGTTATCAGGTTCAAACTATCTAAGAGTTCCCTGTAACCTGTCAATTGCCCAACATGTACGCCCATAAATAGAGCATGAAGCATATCGCCATTTCCCAGAGGATACCATGGGTCCATTATGCAGTCGTGCCCTAATGCGACATTGATGCCGTGTTGCAATAGCTCCTTAATTCGGGTTAAACCCCTCCTTTTCGGATAAGTATCAAACCTCCCTTGGAGGTGAATGTTTATCAGCGGATTTGCTACGATCGTTATATCTGCTTTTTTTAACAAACCAAAGAGCTTGAAGGCATATGCATTATTGTAGGAGTGCATGGCTGTGGTGTGCCCTGCGGTCACTTTCCCTTGATATCCCTCTCGAATAGTTTGGGCGGCGACGACCTCAAGAAACCTTGACTGCTCATCGTCCGTTTCGTCAACATGACCATCGACTTTCTTTCCGTATTTTTTGGCAAGCTTGAATGCCAGCTCAACTGATCTCACGCCGTCTTCTCTTGTATATTCTATATGGGGTATTATTCCTACATTGTCAGCGCCTAACTCTAAAGCCCTTTCTAACAATTCTTGGTTGCCTGGATCTGTGAGGATGCCGTCCTGTGGGAATGCCGTGACCTCTAGATCGATTATATCAGCACACTCTTTCTTAAGTTCTAATAATCCCTTGAGGGTTGAGAGGGTTGGCTCCGTCACGTCTGCATGAGTCCTAACCCTTGTAGTCCCATTGGAGGCTATAAGCTCAAGAGCCCTCATGGCTCTAGCCTTCATCTCGTCAATATTCAGTTTTTTCTTATACTCCCCCCAGATGGCTATGCCTTCCAGAAGCGTTCCACTCTCATTGTATCTTGGAGTACCAAGTGTTAGTACAGAATCGAGATGTATGTGCATGTCTGTGAATGTTGGAAGAACCAACCTACCCCCAGCATCAAACTCTTCATTCCCCCTTTCTTTGATCTCTTTTTTAATTGTTGTAATTTTGCCTTCGCTGACGCCTATGTCGACGGTTCCGTCCTTCCCCATCAGTTTTGCTCTCCTAATAATAAGGTCCATTTACTCACCTCTTCCTATATATTTTAAATAAACTATCATATAACCTTTAATTTTTTAGGCAACATATATATATTTCTTTTATTATTTAAGTAGAATTAGGTGCTTTGTATGAGTAGTTCAGGGATAAGCCCAGAACTTTTCCCTACCAAGCCTGAACAGAGGATCGTCGGAACTGTCGGTTATACTCTTATGATACTCTCCATGACTATCACAACCTCCATATTCTTCTTGGGCTGGATCTCTCAAGTGCTCGGCCTCTCATTAGCCCAGACCATGGTTGCCGCTCTAATTGGCAATGGCGTTGTCGCGGCGGTCATGTATCTAAATGGTTATGTAGGCGTTAAAGAAGGCATCCCGTTTCCAATTCAACTGAGAACCGCCTTCGGAACGAAGGGATCAATCCTTCCCATGGTAGTGCGAATGATAGTCTCCCTCTTCTGGTATGGTATTGATGGTTTCATAGCAGCATGGGCAATGACTGAAATGGCTCTTATTGTGGCAGGTTGGCCAGCAGATAGAATAATAAGCGAGGGTCTGGCCTACACCCCCATAACCTTTGTCTTGTATTTGATAGCCGTAGCCGCCATAGGTACTGGGAAAATTAAGTCGATAAAATGGATCGATTCCATTGCCGGTCCTCTCCTGTTTATCTTCTTCGCCTGGTTTGTTATCTACATGACTGGGATACCCGAGTTCTCAGGGAAGGTTATACCCATATGGGAGGGCGGCGCCCCATGGTTCGGGTCAGAGTTCTTTTGGGCTACGGCTATTCAGACGGCATGGTGGGGTACTATCGCCCTAAACGTCTCAGACATCTGCCGCTACAACAAATCAGTAAAATCTTTGCCTGTCGGCCACGTGGTAGGACTCATAATACCCCAAATAGTCGGCTCTGCAATAGGCTTCACTGCCACATACCTGGCTGGCGGGAACCTCAGCCCAATAGATATAATCGCAAAATATTCGCCGATGCCTGCTTTGGGGGCGCTCGGTTTATTCTTTGCCTTCTTGGCTACATCCACCACCAACCTTACAGGCGACATACCTGCAACTACAAATGCAGTTATAAGAGTCTTCAGGCTTAGCTGGAACAAAGCGCTCATAATAGCTACAATCATCGCATTCTTCATAGGTCCATGGTGGTATGTCCAAAATTCCATAGGCATGGCGTACCAACTTCTCAACTTCAACTGGTACTACAGTATGTTCTTGGGTCCGATAGCCGGGGTGATGGTGGTTGACTACTGGGTTGTTAGGAAAAAGAGAATAATTGTTGAGGAATTATACAAGGAACAAGGTATCTACTATTATAGAGGCGGAGTTCTCTGGGCTGGCGTTGGCTCATTCATACTTGGAATTGTAGGTGAATATATTGCAAGCCTCTTCCAAGGTGGTTTCTACTACGCCTTTGGGATTCCATTACCTGGACTAGAGCTTGCATGGTACTACGGTTTCATCATATCAGGCGTAATTTACTACATATGGGCTACTGTGAATAAAAGTGAAGTTCTGGTGGAGAACAAGCTCCACCAATAATCTATTTTTTTATTTTGAGTGGTGAAAACAAAAATAAAATTAAAATACCACTCACGCAATTCATAACTAACAGTTTGACACTCTAGCTTCCACTTCTATCCCCAACCCCTCTCCTTTCCTATTCCATTTCCACTCCTACTTCCACTCCTAATATGACCACGACTCTAATACAAATCACACTTAATTCAAATCATTATCTCATAGAGCGCTCACTCTTATTGTCACCATTTATCCTGTAACTTATACTCATAATCATACCTGCATTAGTGTCCATGCCAGCGTTTGCATAAATGTTTACCCTCGTCAAGGAACCTCCGCGTGAGGAAGAAAAGTAAGAGGGCGGCGGACATATATAGAAGGCCAGCGGGCTGTGAACCATCGCCTTGAAGGCGCGGAAGAGGAACAGTAGGGGATCATTATGAAGGCGCCGAGGGGGCTTACGTGTTCCCGAAGATCAGGGCGGAGAGAGTGGAGCGTCTCGTAATCGGCAATTTGAAAACGCGAATATCGAGGGTATGGGGAGCAAGAGTATCAGGAAGATCGCTGTGGCCATCCTCCCGCCCTCGAGGGGCATGTTCTGGTATAGGGGCAGGGTCGCCTCGGGGTATAGAGCGCCTATGGCGTATGTGATCGCGCGGTCTATGAACAGTGCCAAGAGGAACGTAATTCCGGAGCGCATGCCCCCAAACCTTCAACCAACCGTTCCGACCCGTAAGATCACCCAAAGAGGTTCGTGGCTTTAGCCGCGAGGGGCTTCTACCGTGCCCATCCACTATATTTTTTCCATTCAATTTTATAAACTCGTCATATTATGAGAGTAGATTGGAGGAGAAAATGAGGGGCACGAAACATAAGATCGATACAGGGGTGTGCCAGCGTGGGCATAATCTATGAGAACCTTAGAAAGGTAGGTTTTGGAGGGCATAGGTGGTGCGAGATTTACGAGTTTATTGACACGGGCTGCGCCGCTGGCTGCACTTTTATGGTAGAGATAACTTTGAAGTGGAAAGAGCCCATCACGGACAAGGAGAGGGCGGAAGAGATTAGATCTCTCAGAGAGGGAATAAGCGAGCTGGAGGGAAGGCTCGTCGATCTTAAGTCGATAGTTAAGCCCGACTTCAAAGCCCTTCAGAGAGCCGTATCCTCAACGAAGACCGGAACCCGCGAGCACGAAGAGGCCCTTCGAAAGCTTAAGGGGGCGCACAGGCGATGGGCGGAGCTCAAACGGATGATCCAAGAAAACCAGCAAATAAAAAACAGGTCGAGGGGATGAGGGCGAGGCTTAACATGCTTGAGGGGGGCTCGGAAGCCCTCAAAACGAGAGGCAAACATCTAATCACGAGGTGCTTCTTCTGGGAGGATGGGGAGGACGAGGAAGCCATTAATGATTTTGTGGAAAGGTTCATCAGCGATGTGGAATTCCGGCGGCAGAGCATCGAGGGCAACGCCGACTGGTGCCACATCAACAGGATCTACGAGGCGGCTGAGGAAGTGGTCTGGAGGTTCTACTCCAATCTCCCACACTTCCTCGGATATACTTTAGGTGATAGGAAGACCGAAAAGGAACACAGGGAAGCCTACGCCAAATTCGAGATGTACTGCAAAAGTGTTTATAAGTACATCAAACAGAACATAAACGCCTTAATGGGAAATCCGGATTACCAAGAAGCCCTCCTCTGTGGAAGGAATGGCCTTGAGCGATTCGTCAAAGAACACATCCTGCCAAAGGTCGAGAGAATGTGAGCTACTCCATGACTCAGGCTTATAGCCGTGGGTTTTCCGCTAAAAATGGGAGAGAACGCAGCCACAACCGTAATAGGCTGATCAGAAAGGTTGGCTATATGAAATATACAAAGCAAGCGAAAACCAGAGCAGCTGAAAGGGGTATAACTGAGGACATGATTTTGGAGGCGATATTGCAACCGTCCCAGACATATTATGACTTGAGCACTGGAGCAACAATAGCCTTCAAGAAGCTTAATGGAAAGCATCTTTTAGTAGCATACTCTAGAGAGGATAAGGAAATCAGGATTGTGACAACTTTTATAACATCAAATGCCGAAGAAATAATTGACAGAAAACCGAAGAGCAAAACATGAGTGAGGATTAAGTGAAAGTGGAATATGACAGAGAATCAGACATACTATACATAAAGTTCAAAGAGACGGAAATAGCAGACACCAAAATGTTAAGCGAAGACGCCTACATAGACCTGGACAAAGATGGAAACCTCGTTGGCATAGAAATATGGAAAGCCTCCCAAAACGCCATACTCCCAATATCTAAGGACATAGCCGAAAAACTAAAACTGATTTTGGAAAGCCCAGCCTAAAGCAAAATAAAAAGCTTTCCTAGCTCTGGTTAAATATTTTCGAAATTTTAACTTAATACCGGTGTATTTATCCCCATCTTAGCTCATATTTCATGTAAGTCAATGCTCAGCAAGTAATGAAGAGCCTTCTCTTAAGAGTGGACTGATCTATCTCCAGCCCAGGGGCGGCGCACATCAACCATAATTTTTTAAGTTTCTACCGCTCGGCACTCCCAGGTTTTTTCTAAAACCCTCTGGTTCACATATCCCTGGTGTTCGAAATAAATTGTCTAATCTCTTGGCTTCTTCGATAAATATTCTTCTCGCATCGTCCGAGAACTTGTTTCTCCTCTGGATCTCCTCAATAGCCTGGATGTTCCCCTCTATCAGCCTCAAAACCGCTAATGTCCTCTTAAAACTGTATGTAGTGAATGGGCTCTCCTTTTCCTCGAAACCGAGCCTTTTCAGGGCACCTTTCAAGGATAAATATGCGAAGTGGTGAAGTACTTGAAAGGTGGCCATGGCCCTGTCATGCTCCTCTGCGCTACATTCAACCACACTCATCCCACATGTCAAAAGCAGTTCTCTAAACTTATCCATCCAGCACCTAACACGTACAGGAACTATTACAACGTTCTTAATGCCCACCCTATGCGATGCAAAGAGGGGGTGGATGCTGACATACTCCAACCGTTCGGGCAGGAGACGTGTGACCTCCTCCACAATACCACACTTAACAGAGGAGATGTCCACAAAGAGGGCCCCATCTCTCATATGTTGAGATGCCTCCCCTGCGAGTTCTGGGAGCGATGTGGGCGGAACCGCTGCTATCAGGATATCGCTCTGTAGCATACATATATCAATGTCAGCAACCCTTACCCCTACGATTTTTGCAACCCTAGCGGCCCGCCTAAATGACCTGCCACAGAGGGTCACTTCTGTAGACTTCTTCAATAGGCGGGCCATGCACCTGCCCATCCTCCCTGTCCCGACTATGCCAACCTTGAGTAGCTCCCTAGAACCTTCAATGATTTTGATTTCCTCCTTGCATTTTCTATAACCCTAAGGCGACTTTCTCCACCGATACCACCCTCAAACTCCATGTAAAAGAAGTACTCCCACGGTCTCCCCATAATCGGTCTCGAAAGGATCATGGTGATATTTATCCCCGCCTCGGCGAAATCTGAAAGAACCCGAGAGAGGGCACCTGGTACATTATCAAGAAAGAATATTACTGCAGTCTTCTCCCCTTCAGCCTTTGATCTCTCCCGGCTCAGGATCGCGAATCTTGTATAGTTTTTGGGCGAGTCCTCAATATTCATGGCCATAATCCTTAACCCATTCAACTCCGCGGCCGTCTTACTCCCAATGGCAGCCCCTTTTGTATCCCTTGATACAAGCTCTGCTGCCCTTGCCGTAGATTCGGTAACAACGACCTCTGCATTGCTTAGATACCTTGATATATAACCCTCGCACTGTGCTAAGGCTTGTGGGTGTGAATAGAGGCGCTCCACATCACATAAGGAGGAGATCCTAGGGTTCACCATCAAGTTCTGGTTTATCCTGAGCAGTACCTCGCCCACTATGTATAATGGATACTCCATTAGGCAGTCCAGTGTTTCATTCACAGAACCCTCAATGGAGTTCTCGAGTGGAACAACGCCCAAATCCGCCTCCTCATTGTCGACGCTGCGGAAGATTTCCATGATCCTTCTGCATGGGGCGTACCTATTAGAAGATCCGAGAATTGTTGCAGCCTCATGGGAAAAACTCCCCTCAGGTCCCAAGTAGGCCACAGAGAGCGACCTCTGGGCATTTCTACACATGGAGATTATCTCCCTGAAGACCCTCTCCACACCCTTTGCAGGTGCGAGGGCTGCGGCCGCATGGGCGCTTTCTACAACCTCCCTCTCGCGCCCTGGGTCGAAGACTGGCATATCCGCTTCAGATTTTATTATGGCGATTTCCTTGCAGAGCTTTATCCTTTCGTCGATGAGCCTGACGATCTCTCTATCGATCTCTTCGATCTTTTTTCTAACTTCCCTTAGACCCATCCTCCTCACCCATCACCTTTGGGATCATTTTTGCCATAATCATAAGATCCAAAAGGCAGAAAGCCGTAACGCACTCTACAACAGGGACGGCCCTGATCGCTACACATGGATCATGCCTCCCTACGACCTCGATCTCTGTCTCTTCCATAGTCCTCAGGTCGACGCTCCTCTGCCTCTTTTTTATTGAGGGCGTGGGCTTTATCCCTACCCTGAAGATCAAAGGCATGCCGTTTGTGATCCCCCCAAGAACCCCTCCTGAATGGTTCGTCTTTGTAACTACCCTCCCATTTTGAAGATAGAGTTCATCATTAGACTGGGATCCCCTCATGCTACATAAACCAAATCCTGATCCAAACTCAACGGCTTTAACCCCAGGTATGCTAAATAGAGCATGGGCAAGTACACCCTCTACAGGGTCGAAGATTGGCTCTCCGAGACCGACCGGTAGACCTGAAACTCTACATTCAATCACCCCTCCAGTCGAATCCCCCTCCTCTATGAGTTTCCTTATCTCGGATACCATAAGCTCTGAGGCCGTCCTGTCAGCACAATAGACAGGACTGCCTGCAACATTCTCCAAAATCTCTTCATCAGATAGACCTTCCCTTGCCTTGATCCCGTTTATTTGTATCATATGTGCCAAGATCCTAACACCCATTTTAGCTAGGACTTTTTTGGCAATACTCCCAGCCATAACAAACCCTGCTGTCATCCTCCCTGAAAAGAACCCCCCGCCACGGTTGTCATTGTGTCCCCCATACTTCACAAAGGCTGTATAATCTGCATGACCAGGTCTCGGGATATAACGGTTCCTCTCATACCACGTAGAATCGAGATCCTTGTTGTGGATCAACATTAGAATCGGCCCACCATTCGTCTTCCCATAGGAGACCCCGCTGAGGATATGAACGACATCATCCTCCCCCCTGCCGCTCACTAGACCTCTACCAGGTCTCCTCCTCTCGAGCTCGCACTGGATGTCCCTCTCTTCTAGTCGGAGGCCGGCTGGGCACCCATCCACGACCGCACCTATTACCTTCCCATGGGACTCCCCAAAGATAGTCACCCTAAACTCTTTACCAAAACTGAAGCCCATTAGAAGACCTCCACCGTTGCGCCAAGGGTCCTTAGATCATTAAAGAAAGAGGGGTAGCTCTTTGAGACGCACTCAGCATTTTGGATTATAGTCTCCCCTTGAGCTACGAGCGAGGCCACGGCCGAGGCCATGGCTATCCTATGGTCGTTACTCGGGTCTATCACCGTCGCTCTTAGGGGGGTGCCACCCTGAATTACCATAAAGTCTTCATAAGCCTTGACCTCAACACCAAAAGCCCTCAGCATATTAGTAGTTGTCAATACCCTGTCACTCTCCTTAAACCTAAGCCTCCTAATCCCTTTTATAATTGTGGTACCGCTTGCTTGGGATCCTAAGACCGCAGTTATTGGTACTAAATCCGGAACATCGCTCATATCCAAAACTAAACCATAGAGTTTAGATCTCTTAGCCCTCCAAGTCCTACCATGCATATAAACCTCGCCCCCCATCTGGCTGAAGATCTCTATGACCTTCCTGTCTCCCTGTGTAGAGTTTGGCATCAATCCTTCGACGCCAACATTCCCAGCGAGGAGGCCGGCAGCGAGTAGGATAGCCCCTAAGGAGTAGTCGCCCTCCACCCTGAAATTACATGGGGTCAATCTTTGACCGCCTTTTATGTGGAAGACTCTATCTTCTCTAACGATAGTGGCACCGAAAGCCCTGAGCACCTCCATAGTCATATCAACATAATATTTCGAGGCTATTGGCGTTGTAATATTTAGGACCGTGTCTTTTTTTGCCTTTGTAGATGCTATCAGGAGTGCTGATATAAACTGTGAACTTATGTCCCCACGGAGATTCACCTCTCCACCCTCTATACCTCCCCCCATAACCACTACTGGAGGACAGCCGTCCCCTCTGGTGGAGTAGCAGGAGACACCCAACGAGTTGAGACACCTTAATAGTTCCCCCATAGGCCGCCTCCTTAAGGACCGGTCTCCCGTCAATACCGTTATACCAGGGGCGAGCGCTGATACCGCCGTGAAGATCCTAATCGCCGTAGCAGATCCCTTACAGTCTATGATGTCCTCAGGTGTCCTGAGTGACCCACCCTCTATAACCCATTTGTCATAGCCCT
The DNA here is from genome assembly GCA_014361445.1 of Methanosuratincolales archaeon. Classification (GTDB taxonomy): domain Archaea; phylum Thermoproteota; class Methanomethylicia; order Methanomethylicales; family Methanomethylicaceae; genus WYZ-LMO10. The sequence continues at coordinate 56,192 of JACIVQ010000001.1, forward strand.
CTTCTACACCAGCCCCGAGCATCTTGGCGGCATTAAGCGCCGCCCTTGCATCCTCACAATGAGAGGGATCGATTATCTCTGTCCTACCATCTGCAATGAGCGCGCATGCCACCGCCCTCTGCGTATAACTCTTCGAGGGCGGCGCTCTTACGCTACCGCTGACCTCATTCCCCTTAATCTTTACATTCATAAATCCTCACCCTTGCGGGCCTTCCTGCAACTAGTCTTGGCTTTAATAATCCTTGCCCCGAAACGCTTCCAGCCCTCGACTATGGGATCCTCATCCCCCTCCCTACATACAGCACAGACGGCTGGACCTTTACCGCAGAGACCTGCTGATATCGCCCCCCTCTCCATGGCCGTTATGATGGGCGATGGGTCATATCCAAAGGTATGTGACATAATTAGGCCATTTAGGATCATTGCTTGCCAGACCCTCCCACCCATCGCTTCTTGAAAAGCCACCTCGGCAAGCCTCCTCACAGACCTTACAGTTTCCTGTCCCACACTCCCTGAGTAACGCCTCTCCTCGGGAACGAGAAAGAGGACAGTCAAGGGCTCGACCTCAACACTCTTTAAGATCCTCATCCGGCAATTATCAGTGATCTGAAGGCCGCCAAAGTAACTGGCTGATGCGTCATCGAAGGCGCCCGTGAGTGTCACCCTTGCTCTTATTGAGGCCTCGACCCCTAGCTTTACTATCTCGAGATCCTCCAGGTCCTCTCCCAAGGCGTCTAGTGTAGCCAACACTATGGCGTTTGACGCCGCGCTGGAGCTCTTCATGCCCCTTGCTATTGGGATGTTGCTCCACGTCTTTATGGAGCCCCCCTTCCTAAGTCCAAACCGCTCCATTACTACCTTAAATGACTCCTTTGCCAACTCCTTACTCTCCCCACTATCACCATTTATCTCGACCGAGATTCCTACATGATCGTTGAGCTCGACCTCAGCGACCGTCCAAAGATCCACACCTAATGATGCGCCAAGTCCCGATGGCATAGCATTTACAACTGTTGTGGCTCCATAGGCCACCCCTACCCCTTTCATCGGGTATCACCCCTTACGGCCCTGCGCATCGTCTCTAAGGGCGCCGTCCGCCCAGTCCATAAAGTAAACGCTATAGCCCCTTGATGGACTAGCGGCTCTAGACCATCTATCACCTTGCAGCCCTTTGCCTTGGCCAACCGCAAAAGTTTCGTCTCGATGGGATCATAAACTAGATCCATCACTATGACGCCCACATCCAACAGGTGGTCTGGTACAGGGCTCTCATCTATTCTTGGTCTCATCCCCAAAGGCGTGGCATTTATAATTAGATCTACTTTCCTTATTCCACTGAGATCGACCAGAGAGAGACCTTCTGCATAAGCCCCCCCTCTGAGGAGGTCTGCAAGAGATTTAGACTTGGAGGGATCCCTCCCAGCTATGAGGATCTTAGATGGCTTATTAGTAGATGCCAACTCAAATGCAACTCCTCTTGCCGCTCCTCCATAGCCCACTATGATCACGCTCTTCCCAGAGATCTCTACGCCGCAATACTCAAGGGCCCCAATAACCCCTTTCCCATCAGTATTATAGCCAACCAATCTTCCTCCGTTGTTCAGAATGGTATTCACAGAGCCCACAAGTTCCGCCGTCCCTTCCAATTCATCGAGGTATTTTATGATCTCCGTCTTGTGGGGCATAGTCACATTACACCCAAGGAAGCCTATAGCCCTCAGACCATCAACAGTAGTTTTGAGGTCCTCCCTCTTCACCCTGAAGGCAAGGTACGCGCAATCCTCCCCCAACTCTGAGAAGGCAGCAGTAAACATAGCCGGGCTCCTAGAGTGTTCTACTGGGTCGCCTATCAAACAGCAGAGGCGCGTCCTACCAGTGGTCAAGGGCCATCACCTCCCGTAGGGACTTAAGTGTCTCAACATCTACCTGCCCAGGTGCCGTCTCCTTCCCTCTCTTAAGAGAGGCATATGTCCACTCAGCCCCAAATATGGGGCAGAGCACACGGGATATGATCCCTAACTCCCCGTAACAGAATATAATGCGCCGGTACCCCTTCAATGAGCTGCATGCCTGGAGGGCGACCAGATTTTCATCATGGGTATGTGCGGGCATCACCGCCTTATAGATGACCTTGTTCCCATATTCTTTGATCATTGAAGAGATCTCCTCTTGTGTAAGGGGGCGGTTGACATGCCACGAGATGATGATCTCAGTTCTGCCGAGCATGCTCTCCATACACTCTCTAATGAGAGATCCCCCCATCTCGGCACCGAGATCCACATAATCTGCATACTCGGATGCCATTAGGAGTAATTCCGCTCTCTCTCTGAGCCCACCATCAAACCTTCCAAATGTAGAGTTTGGCATTATAGTGGCTACTTTGGGGATATCTATTACATCTAAAGCCTTGAATATGCGCCTGAGCTTGTCTCCATCTAATCTCTTAATGTAATCTAATCGAACCTCTATGAGATCGGCCCCCTTAATCCTTGCCTCCTCTGCGCTACGGAGCAGATCCTTCTCGCATACCTCGGCCAAGGAGACACAGATCTTGTACCTAATTGCACATAACCTCCTCTAAAGATGAAGTTATGATCTCTTCGGGAGGGTCTGTTATAACCGTACCTTCTCCGATTTTTGTTGGAACAGCGAACCTTAACTTACCGGACCTGACCTTCTTGTCATGGTATATTGAGGTGAGTACGCCCTCAACTGATCCCCTCCGCGCCCTCTTTGAAAGTCCGTAGGCCGATATTAGCGACTCCATCCTATGGAGATCCCTATGGCTAAGTAATCCTAGTCTATTGGAGATCCTGCCCTCCACCACCATACCCACCCCTACTGCTTCTCCATGGCTATAGTAAGAATAACTTGTAGCCGACTCTAGCGCATGTCCCACCGTGTGACCAAAATTTAACAACATCCTCGCATTTTTATCGAACTCGTCTATGGCTACTACATCTGCTTTAATCTTAATAGCAATTGAAACGATCCTCTCTATAAGATCGCTTTGGAGCCCTTTAATATCATCCTTATATTGTTCGAGGATGGAGAAGAGAGAGCTGTTAAGGATGGCACCATACTTTATAAGTTCAGCGATCCCGTTCCTGATCTCTCTTGGTGGGAGCGTTTTTAAAAGACCTACGTCCGTAACGACGAGCTTTGGTTGGTAGAATGTTCCGATGAGGTTCTTCGCGAGGGGGTGGTTTATGGCAACCTTCCCACCGATGCTACTGTCTACTTGTGCGAGGAGGGTCGTCGGGATGTGGGCTAGCTTTGTTCCTCTCATGTATGTGGCAGCGACAAAACCAGCCAGATCACCTACACAGCCCCCTCCGAATGAGGCTATCACCGCTTCCCTCCCTACATTATGCTCGAGTAGGGCATTTACCACCTCTAAGTAGCTCTCGAAGGATTTTGCCCCCTCCCCATCTGGGACTTCTATAATAAAATAGTCGAGCCCTTCATTGGAGAGGGAGTCTTCTACGATTCTTCCGTAAAGTCCCCTAACGGGAGGGACTGTGAGGACCACTACTTTTTCCCCTTCGCTTACCTCTCTAAGATACCTCCCCACACTACTAAGTAGCCCATTACCTATGTGGACTGAGTAACTCCGTCTGCCTAAGTTTACGGTTATAGTCTCCACTCAAATTCGCCTCCCCACGGCCCTTGTCAAGACCGCGAGCTCGTCCATGAGTCTATGGAAGGCTTTTAGTGTGAGGGACTGGGGACCATCGCTGAGGGCAGCCTCAGGCCTTGGATGTACCTCTATTAAGAGCCCATCTGCCCCAGCTGCTATTGCGGCTTTGGAGGCGGCAGGTACAAGCTCGCTCCTCCCTGTCGCATGGCTTGGGTCAGCGACTACTGGTAGGTGGGTCAATAGCTTGGTCAGAGCTATACCTGACACATCCAGGACATTCCTGGTGGCATCCTCAAAAGTCCTTATCCCCCGCTCACAGAGTATTACATTCCAATTCCCCTCTAAGAGTATGTACTCTGCTGCTAAGAGCCACTCCTCGATTTTGGCCGACGGGCCTCTCTTCAGTAGTACAGGCTTCATAGATCTTCCGACCGCCCTGAGGAGTTCGAAGTTCTGCATGTTCCTCGCCCCTATCTGAAGCGCATCTGCATACTTGGAGACCAGATTGACCTGTTCCGGGGAGAGTACCTCCGTGACTACAGGGAGACCTACTTCACCAGAGACCTCCCTCAGAATCTTCAGTCCCTCCTCCCCAAGCCCCTGAAATGAGTAAGGGGACGTCCTAGGCTTGAACGCCCCCCCTCTGAGCGCCCTCGCACCAGCATTCTTTACATCCCTTGCTACTTCCCTCATCATCTCTAACCCTTCAACAGCACAAGGTCCTGCGCAGACTACAACTTCTTCCCCTCCGAACTCTACATCCTTGATCTTTACACAAGTATTATCTTTGGAATACTCCCTACTCACGAGCTTGAATTCGCTCTGGATCTCCTTTGAAGAGATTATCTCGATTTGAGAGAGCAAACCCTCAGGAACCCTCCCCTTTACTATATATACAACCTTCCCATCACGTTCGACCTTCCAAATCCTCCCAGCCAACCCCCTCTCAAGAATCTGAGATGGCTCCCTAAGAGTTAAGATCATCATCTCCTCCTCCGAATAACCCCCTTGATAACTGATCTTATCTTTTCGGCTGTAAGACCAAACTTCTCTAATAGTTCGCGGTGTGTTCCGGATTCGCCGAAAGTGTCGCCGATACCAATCCTTGCCACTGGGACTGGGTACTCTAGAGAGAGAAGTTCCGCCACAGCGCTCCCTAGACCACCAATTACGCTATGCTCCTCAACACATACTACTGCCCCACAGGACTTTGCAGCTGAGATGACTGCCTCCTTGTCCAGCGGCTTAATTGTCGAGACGTGTACAACCCTCACACTTGTATCTGTGCATCTTGCCGCTTCGAGAGCCTCTGCGGTTATTGAGCCAGTAGAGAAGAGGGCAACATCGCTACCGTCCATTAAAGTGGTTGCCTTACCAATCCTAAATACCCCATCACGATCGAAGATCCTCACATCTTCGTCCCTCCCTATCCTTAGGTAGACCGGCCCCTTCATTTCTATAATAGCCTCCACCGCCTCCTTGACCTCTTGAGGGTCACCTGGCGCGACCACGGTCATGTTTGGTAAGACGCGCATCAACGCAAGGTCTTCCAAGGCTTGGTGGGACGCTCCATCATCAGCGGCTGTCAGCCCAGCGTGTGTGCCCACGAGTTTCACATTAAGGTTCGCTCTGGAGATCGTATTCCTTATCTGCTCCCATGCCCTCATTAGAAAAGAGGAGAAGAGGGTCACGAGAGGGACCCTCCCTGTGAGTGCCAGTCCAGCCGCGACCCCTACTATATCTTGCTCGCTGATTCCAAGATTGAATAATCGGTTTGGGTACCTGTCTTTAAATTTGTATACGTATGTAGGGTTGCCAACGTCCCCAGTCAGGACGATGAGTTCTTCGTATAATTCTCCGAGCCTTACCAAGGACTCTCCGAACGCTCTGCGCACCTAGAGACCTCCCCCGTACGCCTCTAACTCCTTTAATGCCGCCAAGTACTGCTCATCATTCAAGCGGATCTTGTGCCCCCCATTTGTATCCTCAATAAATGGGACGCCATGCCCCTTCTTAGTGTAGGCTATTATAGCAACAGGTCCTTCGGAGTGTTCTGCGTAGTCCAAAACCTCCACAATCTTCTGTACATCATGCCCATTTACTGTGTAAACCTCCCAACCAAAACTTTCAATCTTTGCCTTCAATGGTACCTTTTTCTTAACCTCCTCCGTTCTTCCGTCTAATTGCCACCCATTTCGGTCAATAATTAGAACCAAGTTTGAGAGTTTCAGATGCGCAGCCGTCATCATAGCCTCCCAGACCTGCCCTTCGTCACACTCGCCGTCGCCCATCAAAACATAGACCCTCGATCTACTGCCATTCATCCTGATACCCAACGCCATGCCCACCCCAATGGACAAGCCCTGTCCTAACGAGCCAGACGGAGCCTCCACGCCAGGAACTCTAAGATCCGGATGCCCCTGGAGGCGGGACCCAAGTTTTTTGAAGGTCCTTAACTCCTCCCTTTGGATGTAGCCCATTTCCGCCAGGACCGCATAAAGTGCCAGTGCCGCATGCCCCTTGCTCAGGACGAACCGATCTCTATCTTTCCACAATGGCTCATAGGGGGTGTGCCGCATTTTCAAGAAGTAGAGTGTTGCGATTATTTCAAGGCATGAAAGCGATGAACCGAGGTGCGCATTTTCATTATGGGCCGTCTCGAGTACCAGTCGACGAATAGATCTTATCTTCTCTTTGAGTTTTTGAACCTCTATTATATGCCGTAGTTCGCTAGTTTCCACTGTGCTACCCATTACAGTCACCCTTTGCTGTTAAAATTCGCGGAGGTCGATCTGAAGTCAAAGACTCAAAGAGTGTCCAAAGGCAAAGAATGGTTACGGTTATAGATATTGGAATTGGCTCACTTTGCCCACCTTTTTTATACTCCTAGAATCTTGATAGTATTTAAGTATTCTCGACAAAATTTTTTGACTAGCAAAAGCGGCAACACCAAAGGCATACAACCAGCAGGGTCCAAAATCAGAATCCTAGACGAGCCTCCAATTGCATATATCATTAGCACAAATGATTCCCGATATTATGACTGCCTCTATTCACCGCCCAGGAAGGTCGAGGAGCTCGCCAAATACAAACCCTTTATCGGCGTTTTGAAGTATGGCCTTCTTACCCCAACCGACTGATCGAAGGAGTAGAGGGCGCCCTCTGGCATCGAAGTATATCTCTCGAATGTTTTGGGTGTTGCCGCGTCCTTGATGTAAAGCGACGGGCAGCCCGTCACAGACAGGTAGAGCATGTAGTCGTAGTCCCCCGCTCGCATACGCCTTCTGGAAGACCCCCTTCCCACTCACGGCGTCCGGAGGGAACATGAACCAGCCCGTACTGGACGAGCTTCCTTATTGTCAGTTTGAAGTCAACCTTGGTCAGCTCCTTGTAGGGCTGACTGTTGGCCCATGCCACGACTCGCTCTATCTCCGCCCTGGTGGTAGTGCTCGGGTCGAAGGGGCATGCATTCATAATGGTGCAGACGTGGGTCACGTACTTGATGGTCCCCACGTCCGATATCCCCATGGCCCTCAGGTGTTCTATGAACGATAGCAGGAACTGCGCGTTCGGGAGGGAGGCTAGGCGCCTCTTGACATACTCCATCCTCTTCCTGCAGTCTTGCATGTCCTCACTCACCCCTGCTCTTCTGAAGCGGGGCGGATTTTAAAAGGCTGGATGGATGTACAAGAGAATCTGTATTGTACTCGCAACCTACATTTGTTAGAACGAAAGATCTAAAAAATTGATTTGAGAACTTACAAAAACCTTTGGTGTGATCTGAATAAACAGTACCTCAACTGCTTAGACGCAAATTCCTGCACGGTTCATCAAGAGCCTTGACAAATACCACAAAGGTATCGATATTGCGGCGATAATAGACAGGGAGATCAAGAATGATAGAGAGATCTCCAACAGTGAATTAGACTGGAAGATAAAGAGGGGCGGTAAAATAGAGAGGATGAGTGCGGAGGCTAAAATTAAGAGCAAGAACCGACGCAAATCGGGGCAAAGGGGAGCAAATAAAAGTCCGAAGAATAAAGAGAAGAGCCAAAGTGGGACAGATATTAAAAAGCTGTTGATGAAGAAATACATTAAAGTAATAGCCATGGCCAGAGTCAGAGACAACGGCAAAGAGGAAGGGAGCCGGCCGAATTTTGGGTACCTTTTGCCGACCTTAATGCCCGTTTTGGGGATCTCTTGATTAAGCCAGGCTTCAGCCTTTGGGGTAATCTCGTAGAGGTACCTCTTGTCATCCCTTCTTCTCGAAATGAGGCCGAGTCTCAAAAGGAGGGATAGGTGAGCTTCTACTGTGCTTCTCGATCTGTTGACACTCTCTGCGATTTCATCTCCAGTCATTGGCCTCTGGGAGAGTGCCTCCAATATGGAATATCTCGTCCTTTCGCTTAGAGCGTCAAGGATCTCCCTCAGTTCCTCCCCTTCCATGCCATATTTTTGGGAGAACCTCATTTAAGAGAATTATTGTATTTCGATTTTTCTAGAAAGATCGAATCGGTCTCCGCCTTAAGAGGGCTTATAATCAGCCGAGGACGTACTCTCTCAGAGGACTATGCGTCTGAAAAAGATCCTCCTGATATTGGCAATAGTGATGTTCTTCCCTTGGGCGCTGCTGCCACTTGGATTTTATCACATCTGGAGGAGAGGGGTCTTTCAATCATTGATGAAAAGTTTTGCAGAACCATTTAGAAGGCCTCTTATCAGGACTCAAGGATTAATCGAAGAGACTCTAACTTTTAAGTATTATAAGCCCAGCAATGGCCAGTGTTACGCGTTAATTCCAAGGACGTTTGGGGCCCAGTATGTTTACGGGATTGAGATAAGAGACCTCCCGGAGAGGTTGACAAGTAATATTGGAGATGTAATCAGGGCGATCATGGATAATATTGGGGCGAGAGGAGAGACCACGATCTCATTGGTTACTAAAGACAAGATCGAGAAGGTGCGAATTCATTCGGTTTCAAAGGTTCTTCCTGGAATTGAGGTTGATGTCGGGAAGGAGGCGAGAGAGACCACATTGAGGATCTTTGATGCCTTGAGATCAGAGTCTCCAACACTTAAGGTCAACTTATGCAAGGGTGACGAGGTCACGGAAGGCTTGCCCTTGGAGGTATTTAGATGAGACGGCAGGAGCTCAAGACTTTGGGACTGCTCAATAAATGTGAGAATAAGTTAGCAGTGCGTGCTGGTTTAGGGGAGATCAGGGAGGCAGAATTTTCGAGGGTAGTTGTCATTGGGGATGAGAGGGCAAGGGTAAGGATGATGGCGGAGCTCGTGATGAATGGTTTTGAAGGAGGCCATGCCCCTCTCGTCATGGACCTGAAGGGAAGGTACGCAGGACTTATTGACTATATTCCCTCAATGAAGATATACAAAGTCGGAAAGCACCCAACTTTCAACCCACTAAAGGAGGCATTTCCAGGGTACTCCAAAGAATTCGCCCTGATCTTTAAGGAGATATATGAGCTAAGCCGTGATGAGTGCATATATCTTGAAAAGGTCCTTGAGAATGCCTACAGGGATGGAGATTGTTGCCCAACATTAGAAGGTATATTTGAGAGGCTCCTTCGGATGGAGGCAGAGGCCCAACCGAAGGAGGGTTACAAGATCGAGTGTCTCAAAAATGTCCTCTCAGAGCTGGAGGTAGGACCGCTAGCCCCCATATTTAGGGGAAATGAGAGGGAGCTCTTCGCGCCGATGATACTCGATCTTGGCAATCTCACGTTAAAGGAGAGGGTTATGATGATGGTTGCCAGCCTTGCCAGGATCAGGGAGTGCAGAGCCACATTTGTGGTGATTGACGGGCTTGACTGGTCAATCATCTCCGGTTCAATATGGTTAAAAAGTATTGTAAGGGATATGATCGAAGACCTGAGCTACAGAGGAATATCCGTATATATCGGGTCAGATGATCTAATTCACGCCCCAATCCGGAGTACGGCATATGTATTCTGCGGTCCAATTTGGTATGATGAGGTTAGGTGGATCAGAGGGCTGGCGGACGGGCTGGATTTAGAGCACTTCAGATACCTTGAGGAGGGCACAGGGCTTGTAGTGACGTGGAAGAGGGCTCCATTTTACTTGAGGTTCAGAAGCCCAGAATTCAGGGTTGTTGGGGACGATGAGATCGAGGCACACATGAAGACCTTGGGTGAAGAGGTTTCGTATTTTGATTCTGCTCAAGGTAAAAGTGAAGGGATGCTAGAGAGGCTATTTAGGGACAGGGCGTCTCTCTTCTACGCGAAAGAGTTCTTGAGGTTAGTTGGCGAAGGTAGGGTGCCTGTGGAGGCGGTAAGTTCTCAAAGAAACGCAACTTTGAGAAATGTGGTCAGAATCTTGAAGCGGTACTTCTTGGTTGTTGAGCACATAGATGGAACAGGAACGAAATGGTACAGGCTCACCAATGTTGGGGAGAAAGCACTACGCGAGGTGGAGGGAGAGGAGGCGTGAGGGTGAAACATGTGACGGACAGGGAGATATTCTGGAGCCTAGGACGGGGCGATGGGGACGAGATAATAGGGGTGGAGGTTAGCCTGGAGGGAGAGGGCAGAGTCTCTAGAAAGATAGTTTCCAGGGGGAAGTACGGCAAGGAGAGGACGGTCTTCTTGGAGAGGTACTCTGTGGATGAGTACCTAGGGATCATAAGATCTGAGTCTGCACTCCTCTCCTCTTCCAAAGGTGAAGATCGCGATGCTATGACATTGATAATAGAGGCGATAGAGCTCCTAAGGAGGGCATCCGAGAAGATATGAATGGTTTGGTGTAGTAATATGGATAATGTTGGTGAAGAGCTAGACCTAGAGGATCTTTCAGGGATAGGATCCTCAACGGCAGAGAAACTTAGGAGGGCAGGGATTAGCTCTGTGAAGGAGCTTGCTGCAATATCAGTCAGAGAACTCCTGGAAAGGAGTGAATTGGGCGAGGGGAAAGCAGAGGAAGTAACAAAGAGCGCCAGGGAATTCTGTCTTCCAAAGGTGTTAAGCGCAAAGGAATTTTTGGAGAGGAGGAGAAAGATGCCGAGATTGACCACAGGTTCGAAAAACATCGACAAGTTGCTAGGGGGAGGACTCGAACCCGGAATAACCGAGCTTATAGGCGCATTTGGGACTGGGAAAACACAGATCTGCCTCCAGCTCTGCGTAACCGTACAGCTCACAGAGAATAGGGGAGGCCTAAACGGCACCGCCTTTTATATCGACACAGAGGACACGCTCAAACCTGAAAGGATTCTACAGATAGCAAAGCGCTTTGGGATTGAGGATGAAGAGATACTGGAGGGCGTTTACTGCTTCAGAGCCATAAATTCGGACCATCAGTTTGAGGGGCTCAGAGAGGCGGCCCGGTACATTAAGGAAAAATCTGTAAAGCTGTTGATCGTAGACTCGCTAACCTCCCACTTCAGGAGCGAGTATCCGGGAAGGGAAAATCTGGTCTTAAGGCAACAAAGGCTGAACAACTTTATGCACGGGCTTCAGAAGCTGGTCTCTCTTTATGATCTCATAGTTGTTGCTACAAACCAAGTCGTGGATGTCCCAGAGGTCATACCTGGCGCCAGACCTGCAAGACCTGCCGGAGGGAACATAGTCGCGCATGGGAGTACATTCAGGTTGTGGCTCGAAAGGTGCAAGGGTATGACTAGGTTGACCTGCATAGACTCGCCGAAGCACGCGAGAGATACTACCTACGTTACGCTGACTGAGGGAGGGGTCGAGGATGTCGAGGAGGAGAGGGTTTAGGGCGACTCTAGCCGCCAATCTCCCTCCTTTCTTGATTTTAGAACTTCCTCCAGTATAACCCTGCGCTCAATTCCAGCCACAATCTTTCGGGTCCACACAACAACATCAGGGTTAACGCTCAGGCTGTCTATCCCTTGCTTAACTAGGAACTCTGACAGCTCGGGGTAGACGCTCGGACCTTGGCCGCATATGCTGACCGTCACGCCGTTCTTGTGGGCCACTTTTATCAGGTGGGATATCGCCCTTAGAACCGCAGGGTCCCTCTCATCGAAATACCTAGAGTCCTGCGCTGGCAGGATGGGCGAGTCCCTGTCTACTCCGAGAATCAGCTGGGTCAGGTCGTTGCTGCCCACGCTGAACCCATCACACAGCTTTGAGAACTCGTCTGCCATGAAGATTATTGAGGGTATCTCGGCCATCAGCCAGACCTTGAAGTCCCTGCTCCTCTCAAGTCCCTCTTCCTTCATTATGGAGAGGCACTTCTCCACCTCCCAAGTGGTTCTAACAAATGGTAGCATGACGTAAACGTTCTTGAGTCCCCACTCATCCCTGACTCGTTTAATCGCCCTGCACTCCAGCCTGAAGCCGGGTTCGTATATAGGCGAGATGTACCTGCTCACGCCGCGCCAGCCGATCATAGGGTTGTGCTCCTGTGGCTCGTACTTATCACCACCCTTAAGCTGCCTGTACTCGTTTGTCTTGAAGTCGCTGAATCGAACCACAACAGGTCTGGGGTAGATGTTTCTGGCCACCCATGCGATCCCGCTGGCGAGCTTGTCGATGAAACGCTCCTCCTCGTGCCTCTCTATGAGGTAGAGCGGGTGTTCGCCTATGATGTCAGCTATGATGAACTCTATCCGCATCAGACCTATCCCGTCAAATGGTAGATCTTTGTACTTGTCTATCATCGCTGGCTCTCCCAAGTTCATGTATATCTTCGTTCCCGTGGGCGGATAGATCCCTGACATGTTGATTGCTAACGGTGCTGCCTCCTTCTTCTCTTCAGCAGCCAGGAGGTCTCCGTCGTAAACGATGCCATGGGTGGCGTCAACCGTTATGACCTGCCCGGTCTTTATCACAGATGTTGCGTTCACCGTGCCAACAATGCAAGGGATGCCCAGCTCGCGGCTCACAATTGCAGCATGACAGGTAATACCACCGCTGTTGGTCACAATTGCCCTCGCCTTCCTCATGGCAGGAGCCCAGTCTGGCGAGGTCATATGTGTTACTAGAATCTCGCCCGGCTGGAACTGACCAATATCCTTGACGTCCAATATCACCCTTGCCTTGCCAGAAACTATCCCTGGGGCGGCCGGCAGACCACGTAGGAGGCGCTTCTTCTCCCCCCTAATTGAGGGCCCCTCCTCCTTGGCCTTCTCTTTCTGGGACCATACGGTCTCAGGTCTAGCCTGTACGATGTAAAGGCGGTTGTCATCCTCGTCAAGTGCCCACTCGATATCCATAGGGACGCCATAATGCTTCTCAATTTCTATCGCATACCTAGCAAGCATGATCGCTTGATCTCTAGTTATGCAGGGAGACTCTCGGAGATTCTCAGGAACAGGGATCTCCTTGACAAAGCCGCCTCCTCCTTCGGCAGGAGATCTTATGGCCATGCGAGATTTTTCAGAGATCGACTCCTTCAATATCACGAGGTTCTTCTTGTCAATTATGAATTGGTCAGGTCTGACCCTTCCTTGAACAATAGTCTCTCCCACACCGAAGGTACCTTCTATAAGGATTACGTCCCTATTCCCAGTTGCGGGGTCTAGAGTAAAGATAACGCCAGCAGCCCTACTGTTCACCATCTTTTGGACTCCGACGCTGAGGTAGACCTTGCTATCTTCAAATCCCTTGGCCTTACGGTAAGCAATGGCCCTAGGAGTGTACAGGGAGGAGAAGCACTTCTTTACATACTTGAGAAGGGCCTCCTCGCCCTCTACAAATAAAAATGTGTCCTGCTGACCTGCAAAGCTGGCACTCGGGAGGTCTTCTGCAGTGGCACTACTCCTGACGGCTACCGCTGGATTCTTCTTGCCAAGCTTCTCACCAAGCTCTTTGTATGCTCGAACTATTTCTGATTTTAGAGCTTCAGGCAGTTCGGCAGACTCGATCATCTCCCTGATCTTAATCGATGTAGACTCCAATAATGCGCTATCAAGAACGTCAACTTTTGATAGTAAATCAAAGATCATTGGTGCAAGGTTATTCTTCTCTATGTGTAATTTGTAAGCTTCAGCCGTTATGGCAAAACCAGGGGGCACCGGTATCCCAATAGAGATTAACTCTCCAAGGTTTGCATTTTTGCCACCCACAATACTAACATCATCTTTTCTAAGAGACTCGAAGGGAATGACGTATTTCGGTGAGGCCATCAGCAACACCAAAGAGACTAAAATTTTTAATGTTATAAAACAATTTTGGTAGATCCATAATGATTTATAATATATCGAGATTATCCAGAGTTGATACTCTCCACAACTAAAGGCAGGGTTTCTGGACGTTCCGGTGATGAGCAGGCTCACATTCAGTCTCGTGTGGGCAAGTAGCCTAGGAATGACTTTCCGTAGCCTTCATTAAGAGATCCGTTATGAGATCCGTTGATGTATATTTATTTATTTTTGGTAATAATTAAACCACGTGATTGTACTAGCGGGGGATTATTCATTATGGATCATTGATGACCGAAATTGTAAAACCTATTGTAAAACCGCTCGCTCAAAGTTTCTATCATTTGTATTAAATTTTCATTTTCACATTTCTGCTGTTCAAGGTTTTAACACTTCAACGGATGAAAACTGGGATTTCTCGCCCTATAGAGAATAATATGTCATCTCAAGATGGTGAATTCTTTGAATTCACCCTTTGGCATATCCCAGTTTATCTTCAAGTTCTCAACGGAGGCACCAGGAGGGCCTATTCGAACCTCCTCAATTAGTTTAAGTAGAGAGTCCTTTTCCCCTTCCGCCACGATCTCGACGCTCCCATTGTTTAGGTTCTGGACATACCCAACAAGCCCGAGCTTCCTTGCTATTCTCAGTGTGAAGTATCTAAAGCCCACTCCTTGGACTATACCATAAACCCTTATCTGTGCACGGGCGTGCAAAAGAGTTTACCTCGACAGAATTTTTTATAAAGCGGATATATAAAAAAGTTAAGAAAAATCATTATATTTATTGAATGAGCCGGGTTGCTAATTCACGACTTCCTGAGGGATCCTCCTTGGGAGGTTTTGATTTAAGATAAAAAATAAAGGTAGGAAGTTATGCGGGGATATTTCCGTGGCGCTTGGGAGGGCGTGGTTGTATCTCGCGCTTAGTGATCAAAGCCTCTAGCGCTTTGATTAGCATCGGTCGAGTTTCCTTTGGTAAGATAACGGCGTCGACGTATCCGAGGTTGGCTGCTACGTAGGGGTTAGCGAATTTGTTCCTGTATTCTGCCACAAGCCTATTGGTTATCTCTTTGACCTCCTCTGGCGTCTTTGCCTTCATCAGCTCGTTCCTGTGGATGATCTCAACTGCACCCTCTGGCCCCATGACTGCGATCTCTGCGGTCGGCCATGCGAAGACCACATCAGCACCGAGGTGCCTGCTGCACATTGCAATGTAACCGCCACCATAAGCCTTTCTCATTATCACGGTGAGCTTTGGAACTGTGGCCTCTGAATACGCGTAAATGACCTTTGCGCCGTGCCTTATCACACCACCATGCTCCTGCTTTGTGCCAGGAAGGTATCCAGGAACGTCCACGAAAGTCACGAGAGGTATGTTGAAGGCATCACATGTCCTAACAAACCTCGCAATCTTGTCTGAAGAGTCGATGTCTAGGCACCCGGCATAAACCAACGGCTGGTTTGCAACCACCCCAACCGACCTGCCATTCAATCTGGCAAAGCCAACAACAGCATTCGGAGCAAACTGCGCGTGAACCTCAAAGAATGAACCTTTGTCAAAGACGTGATTGATAACGTCGTGGACATCGTATGGCTTCTTTGGATCTGCAGGTACGACATCGTTTAGCTCCTCGTCCATCCTGTCAGGAGGGTCGGCACACTCGAGGATTGGAGGGTCGTCCATGTTATTAGACGGGAGATAGCTGAGAAGCTGCTTTATCTGCTTTATGCACTCCTCGTCATTGTCTGCAGCAAAGTGAGCTACTCCGCTCAGTTTCGCATGCGCATCGGCACCACCCAAGGTCTCAAATGTTACATCTTCACCAATCGCAGCCTTTACAACTTTTGGACCGGTTATGAACATGTAGCTCGTCTTGCGAACCATAAATATGAAGTCGGCGAGTGCCGGGGAATAGACCGCGCCTCCCGCGCATGGACCCATGATGGCTATTATTTGAGGAATGACTCCCGATGCCATGACGTTCCTGTAAAAGATCTCCCCGTAGCCTGCCAGCGAGTTTATGCCCTCCTGTATCCTCGCGCCTCCAGAGTCGTTTAGTCCAATGAGGGGGGCGCCAGCCTTCAGTGCCATATCTTGAATTTTTGCGATCTTTTTGGCGTGCATCTCGCTCAGCGAGCCGCCCACAAAAGTGAAGTCCTGCGAGTATACGAAGACAGTCCTACCGTTTATCGTACCGTAACCTGTTACAACGGCGTCTCCCAGGACGCGTTTCTTGTCCATATCGAAGTCATAGCACCTGTGTACCACAAACTGGTCGACCTCGACGAAGCTGCCTGGGTCAAGGAGTTTCTCTATCCTCTCCCTCGCGGTGAGCTTTCCAGCCTTGTGCTGCTTCTCTATGGCCTCGGTCCCGCCACCAAGTTTTGCCTTCTCTTTAAGCTCGTTTAATTCCTTGAATTTATCAACCAATGATGTAGCCATAATATTACACCCCATCTCTCTATTCTATAACTACCAACGGGTCTCCAACATTTACAAATTTGCCTGGCTGAACCTTGATCTCTTTTACAGTGCCAGCCCTATTTGACTTGATTGGGTTCTCCATCTTCATAGTCTCCAGCGTGAGTAACACGTCGCCTTCCTTAACGGCGTCACCCACTTTAACTTTCAAAGTCATTACCGTGCCGGGCATGGCAGCCTTTATCGTGCCACCCACAGCGGCTGTTGCCCCAGGAATTCCAGCAACGCCACTTGTAGCGCCTGTTGCAGCTGCCGCCTGTACCGAGGGCGAGAGCATATCAGCTATGCTGATCTTAAAGGTCTCGTCGTTGACTTTTACATCGTAGAGACCGTAAGCCTTCTCCTCTATGTTGACGTCGTACTTCACATTACCTATGTTGAGCTGGAACTTATTGATCTTGGACATTGGCATCACCTGGCACTTCTTAATCTGCCTGACAAGACCCATCCGCTTGAGACAGGCTGTCGCACGGGCTTGCTCTGAATGTATGAGGCTATAGCGGCGGCTAGTGCCACGGTTTTCTTATCCGTGACCGCTGCCCCAGCCTGCGGTTGCTGTGGCGCCTCTTCCGCCTTTGGCTGTATCTTGCTGAGGACGTTTGCCCTGCTCTTCCTCCAAGCCTCGTCCTGCTCGAACTGGAGCTTTACCTTCTCCAGAATGTTTCTGTCCTGAATGAACTCTGTGTTTATCCTACCCTTTATGAACTCTTCATCATTCATGACAACCTTGTGGAAGGGTATCACGGTCTGGATGCCCTCTATGACAAACTCGTCCAGTGCGCGCCTCATCCTCGCGATACACTCGTTGCGGTCGTTGCCCCATGTCAGCAATTTTACAACCAGAGAGTCGTAGAATGGAGGGATGGTGTAGCCTGCATATATACCGCTGTCTACCCTCACGCCAGGACCACCTGGCTCTATGTAATTGGTGATCAGACCAATTGAAGGCACAAAGTTGTTGAGGGGATCTTCGGCATTTATACGGCACTCCATGGCATGTCCACGTATCTGGACGTCCTCTTGCTTGATCGAGAGAGGTTCGCCCGACGCGATCTTGAGCTGTTCCTTGACTATGTCGATCCCGGTGACGAGCTCTGTTACTGGATGCTCTACCTGGAGCCTGCTGTTAACTTCCAAGAAGTAGAAGGCATGGTCCTTCTCGGAGTATAGAAATTCGCATGTACCTGCGTTTTCGTAACCTGCTACTTGTGCCACTTTAACTGCAGTCTCACCCATTCTCCTTCTCAGATCAGGGTCCTCATACATAACTGGGGATGGTGCTTCCTCAATTAGCTTCTGGTGCCTCCTCTGGATGGAGCACTCCCTCTCTCCCAGGTATATCACGTTCCCCTTCTTGTCGGCAAGTATCTGGATCTCGATGTGCCTTGGCTTCTCTACATACTTCTCAATGTAGACCTCAGCTCTCGAAAATGCCGATGCAGCTAGCCTCTGCGCCTTCTTGATAGCCTCGAGGAGTTCGTCTTTGCTCCTGCAGACCTGCATGCCAATTCCGCCGCCACCTCCAGCTGGCTTGACCATTACTGGGTACCCTGCCTCCTCGGCAATTTGAAGGGCGTCTTTGTCGTCCTGTACCGCATCCAGTGCACCTGGCACAATGGGGATTCCGGCCTTCTTCATTGTCCGCCTAGCGCCAAGTTTATCGCCCAGAAGCTCCTGCGCCTTTGCCTTTGGTCCGATGAACTCAATCCCGGCCTCATCACACATCCTCACGAATTTTGCATTCTGTGCCAAAAACCCGTAGCCAGGGTGTATGCCTTCGGCGCCAGTCTGCTTAGCGATCTCAATAATTTTTTCCATTTTAAGGTAGCTTTGAGTGGCAGGTCCAGGACCGAGAAGGTGAGCCTCGTCTGCATAATAGACGAATTTTGCGTTGGCATCGGCCTCGGAGTAAACTGCCACCGTCTTTATACCAAGCTCTTTGCATGCCCTTATAACTCTAAGGGCAATTTCGCCCCTATTAGCAATTAATACTTTCTTGAGCAATGTAGATCCTCCCTTGTCAACTTGCGTAAAACAAGAGGGCAGTATATAACTTTATCTAAAGGTTTCAAATCTGCATAATTCTGATTCATTTTACGAGTTCATTTTTACCATATAATTTAATGTTTGGCGTCAGTCCGCCCATCAAACTCTCACGGCTCTTGAAGCTCAAGAGACCATCGTTACTTCATCCGCCATAATAAGAAGTGAGTAAAAGGCTTAAAATTTTTATCTTCTCATTTTTGTCTCCACGAGTCAGAGACCCAAGGCTGATATGAGTTCCCCTATTCCCTCCCCAGTTCTTGCACTTGTGACTACTACCTTAATATTTGGGTTGGCATTCAATGCGTCACTAACGAGCTCTTGTACGTTTATGCCCATGTAGGGAGCCATGTCTTTTTTGTTGATCACACCAACTTCGGCAACTCTGAAGATGTCTTGCTTCTTCTTTATCATGTACTCACCCTCAGTGACGCTCACCACTACAACCCTCTTATGTGCACCCAGCGGGAATTCTGCAGGGCAGATAAGATTGCCAACATTCTCTATCAGGATGAGGTTTACGCCTTGTCGGAGTAACTTCTTTGCAGCTTTCCTGACCAGCGGGGCATCCAAGTGACATTCCCTTCCTGTGTTCACTTGGATTGAGGGGACGCCGTGTCGCCCCACCCTTTCGGCATCGATGGATGTAGAAGTGTCTCCAGCTATTACCCCGATTCTGTATTTATCCTTCAGAGACTCCACGAGCCTCTCTATTATAGAAGTCTTGCCTGAGCCTATTGATCCCATGAAGTCTATAACTGTAACTCCGTATCGGTCGAAGGTCCTTCTGTTCAGTTCAGCCATTCTCTCATTAGCTTTTATGAAGTCCTCCTCCAGCTCTATGTCCAAGACTTCGTCTTCGTCGGCCTTTATCACTGTGGGAACTTGCTTTTCCAATATGGGCACCAATGCTTAAGGATCACAGACAGATTTATAACCTCTCCGTAGGATAATTTCAGGGGTACCTATGAGTAGGATATTGATCTGCCCTCACTGCGGCAGCAGGTTTAGTCTGACATATTCAAGGGCGATTGCGTGCTCGGGATGCGGGCAGGCTACTTTTGGGGAGTGCGGGTACGCAAAGTGCCCTAAGTGTGGTAAGGAGTTCAAGGTTTAAGATAGGTGAT
>JACIVQ010000010.1 GCA_014361445.1 Methanosuratincolales archaeon
ATCTGAATAAAGATGCAATTCCTATTATATTGAGAAATGTAAAACTGAATGGCTTGGAGGAAAAAGTCGAGGTTGAGCACAGAGATGCCAACCTACTCTTAGCAACGCACTCTGAGCCTGGGAAAAGGTTTGACTTCATAGATCTTGATCCTTTTGGGACCCCAGTTCAGTTTCTCGACTCTGCGATCAGGGCTATAAAGAATGGGGGCATCATTGCCCTCACCGCGACTGATACTGCTCCCTTATGCGGGGTCTACATGAAGCCCTGCCTCAGGAAATACGGTGCCCTTCCATTGAGAGGTGAATTTTGCCATGAGGTCGGTCTCAGGATTCTGATCGGCTCTACTGTCTATGCCTCCATAAAAGAGGACTTCGGGGTAATGGTATTGCTATCTTACAGTGTGGATCATTACTTCAGGGCTTACCTTCAGCTGGAGCTGGGCGCCAAAAAAGCGGACGCATCAGCCTCTTTGTTGGGATACATTTTTTACTGTCCGAGTTGTAGCTGGAGGGGTACAGCACCATTGAGCGGGGAAATGATTTCATCTTGTCCTTTATGCCAAAAACCTCTCAAGAGGGCTGGACCGCTCTGGTGTGGTCCCCTCGGAGATAAGCGATTTATGCAATCTATCTTGGAACAAGATCTATCATCAATGAATACTAAAAAGCGGATTGAAAAGATGCTCCACCTCCTGATCGACGAATCTGAGATGCCCCCCACCTACTACTCTGTGGACTCTCTCTCGAGCAAAATAAAGCGCGGACCTCCTCCAGTATCATTAATCATACAAAGGCTTAGGGAAAGAGGATATGTTGCCTCTCCTACACATTTCAACCCAAAAGCCTTCAAAACTAATGCCCCGTTGGGCATAATAATGGAGACTATTAAAGAGGCTTAATCTTTTTCCAACAATTAATAAAAAAGTTTACATAAGGGTGACAGAGAACCCATCAATAACAATATTAAAGTTATACATACATGCATGCTAAAAAATTCTACAAAATTCTAATTGTATCATCTTGTGAATCTTGTAAGTGTAAAGCCACAGTTCGCTTGGGAGGAGTCGCCGCCCATTAACCGCTAATATATTTTCGCCCTCCCTCTTCCCTTTAAAAATCCATCAGAGTATAATGTCTCAGAGGGACCGCGGCAATGATCGGCAACCAAAACCGACACCAAGAGACGCCCAGCCCGCCCCGCCGTGCCTGGCAGAGGACATCTACGACTTGGAGGTCACTCACTTCGATAACCCGAACAACAGGAAGTGCTACAAGGCGATGAAGGAAAGGAATGCGTCCGCCAGCACAGTATTCGACTTCCTCTTCGACATTCTGGAGGGGGCGGCACCACATAAACAGGATGACAATCCCTTGAAGCACTTCATACCGATCCCCCTTTAAATTGTGAACGGGAAATCCCACATGCTTTAGCGGTGGAATGAGAGCGAACATTTATATCATCCCTTTTTTTATCATTATTTTTTGCGTAGGCATGGGGCAGGCCGAAGTTACGCCTGTGGAGACCGAGACCTCCGTAACCCACCTTCCACACGGGCTCTGCTGAAACGGCCTCATCTGCCGAGGCCTCCGCTGTGGGTGCGTGGGGATCGAGTCTGGTCGTGGAAGCAGGAAGCCCACGGGCTTCATCCGTGGGTAGCTCACAAATTCCCCAGAGCCAGTGCACATGATTTCAACACAAAAGCAGACAATGCCTGATTCTATCAAATGTAAACAAAAGAAATCAAAAATTAACCAAAGGTATTTATAAAGATTTCATGATACCTCTTCAACAGGCCTACCCAATAGGCTAAAAGGTGAAATAAAATATGAAAAAAATATTGAGTACTCTATTATTAGCGACCCTAGTGCTCTCAGTTGTAGCAGTAGCAGGCGTAGTACCAGTGCACGCTGCTTTTGAGGGGCAACTCAAAACCTCTGCTGAAGCTCAAGGCAACAAGATTTACCTAAACCAGTCCATCGAGATCAGGGTTGTAGACAACGACCTAAATTTAAACGTTAGCGATTTCGATTCTGCATCAATAACAATTGATCTACTCGATGCGAACGGAGAAGTAAACGAGACTATTCCGGCATATTTAAACGAGACTTTCCCGAACAGCGGCGAGTTCGTAGGTTATCTAATTGTCAACAGCTCTGTAGATATGGAAACCCACACTGAAAATATTCGTGATACTGCTACTAATATTACTATATCGGTTCTACCTGGTACTGGCACATATAACGCTACTGTATTCAATTCATCTTTCGTAAAAGAAGGTTGGACGTTCGTGATAACCTACCCCGAGGCTGGATCTACTCCAAAGAGCGTCACTCTGACGTATGCTCCTTCATATGACCCTACAAGCGCGGACATCTCTCTAGACAGATCTGGCGACCCTATAGTCTACCCATTCGACCACGCATCTATCAAAATGACCGTTAAAGATTATGATCTAAACAAAGATCCGACAGCAAGAGACCGACCTCAAATTCGCATTAATATGACGGATTATTCGAATCTTTTGATTAACGACTCGGCGGTGCTAGAATTCGTCGAAACCGGCATAAACACTGGCATATTCGAATGTACGATCGAATATAATAACGCTACAACAGACTCATCTAATTTAATATTGGAACTCGAAAACCCCGGCACAGGAGTACCGATAGAGATCCTCTATAATGACAGTAAAAACAACCCATCTGTGTTCATTCAATTCGCTAAATTCACGCGGGCTTTGGACGTCCCCTCCACATTTACGACCTCTGGCGACTTACTTATAAGGATCCAGGACAACAACGAGAACGTGAGGAGCTGGGCTCCCGATTATATAACCGGCTTCGTTAATGTAAGCGTGGGCGGCGACTACGAGGTCATATTAGGAGGGAACTTCACCGAGACAGGCGCGGATACGGGCATATTCGAGTATACCCTACGAGTCACCATAGGGGATCACGAAATAAACAGTACAAAGCTAGAGTTTAACGCCGCATCCTTTAGTGAAACTGTAAATGTTCTGTATAAGGACAGCGCAGGTAATACGTTGGCAAGCACACAGACGAAGCTCTCTACGACGGCAGCCAGTTTGACATCCGATAAGACCATTTACAAGCCCACGGAGACGGTCACCCTGACACTCACAGCGCCAGACTTGAATGTCGACACTGGATACAACATATACCCAATATCGGTCAGTACGAACCAACTGATTAAGGAGATACAGGCAGATTTGGATAATGTGAAGGTCGGCAACTTCTCTGTTAAGGTCAACGACGATTACGCAAATGCTACGGGTGGGTTGACGCTGAACTTTGTGGAGGACGGGACAAACACCGGTATATTCAAGGCATCCCTCCCGCTCGATAAAGTAAAGACAACGTCGGGCGAGGACCTCTCCGACGGTGATACTGTTAAGGTCATATGGTACGACCTCATAAACAACGAGGAATCCTCGGTAACATTGACGATCGGAGTGCCTGCCTCGGAAGTCTCAATGGACAGGAGCGTTTACCCTGCCCCCAAGGATGGCGATGTAAAGATAAAGATAACCGTCTATGACCCAGACGAAGGTTCATCCTCAACTGTAGACACATTATCCGACGCGATCAACATCACGGTCTACTACGCCAATGGGACAATGGTGCCTACTCTAACTGAGTTAAAAGATCTGACCGAGACCGGTCCTGCGAGCTATACCTTCACATACACCTACACACTTCAATCAACTACAACAACACAGTCGCCCGCGCTCATAGGTGGGACTATCAAGGTAATGTACTCTGATCCCAGTGCAAATAAGTTGGTCAATGCCACAGCGACGATCTCTAACACGGACGCCTCCATAACAGCCAACGTGACCTCTGCGACCGCTGGCACTGCCATAAAGTTCACTATAAATGACCCGGACGCCAACAGGGACGGGACCACCGCTGAGGATTTAGATGCTACTGTTGAATACACGCCGGCCGGGGCGAAATCTGCAACTACAACAACATGGACCTTCAAAGAGACAGACAAGTCCACAGGGGTCTTCGAGTACACTATAACACTCCAGAAGGACTTTAAGGTTGAGCCTGGCACAACCATAAAGGTGACCCACGTAGACACAACGCCGTCGTTCGTCACAAACCAGATGGCGTCATACACCAACCAGTCCTACTCATGCACTGTCAGTGTGCCGAGCTACACAGGATCGATCACCACAGACAAGGACGAATACGGCCCATTCACAAAGATAACGATCCGCGTTACCGACCCTGACCTCAACACAGACATAACCGCCAAGGACCCGGTTGATATATCCTACAAGAAGTCAGGTGTAGTCGGAACATTCACAGTAACACTCACTGAGACCGGCGTCAACACCGGTGTGTTTGAAGGAACTGTTGACACCACAGAAGATGACATTGGCAGGAGCATTCAGTTCTTCTACTTAGACAATAAAGACGCAAGTGGCAACTCTGTGTACGTATCAAAGACCGTCACTGTCGCAGCCAAGACGGGCAGCATAGAGTTCGACAAGAGCTACTACAATGTAGGCGACCTTGCCACTATCACAATAAAGGACAATGACATGAACAGCGTCTCTACAACTAGACAACAGATCAACGTGGTTGTAACCTCAACGTCAGATCCCATCGGAACTACTGTAGTAGCGACCGAGACAGACGTCAACACCGGGGTATTCACGGTAACGATACAGATATCCTCATCCCCCGCAGAGGCAGGGAAGATCTACGCCAAGGTAGGTGACACCCTCTACGCAGAGTACGAAGATACGTACCCGTCGACCTACACCTCCGCCAACAAAACCGCCCAGGTAGTGAAGACAAGCGCTGTTGTGGGCGTACCGGTCGAGAGGCCCGTACCAGCCAGCGAACAGAAGTTCGTAGACCCCAACACAGGTGCAGAGAAGACCGAAGGAAAGGTCAATGAGGCCATCGGACTCCAGGCCACCGTTAAGAACGTCGATGCCGTATCAAAGACCTTCACTGCCATATTCAAGGTGAAGGACTCTGCCGGAGTGACCATATTCATAAGCTGGATCACCGGCACGCTAGCGCCAGGGCAGGAACTCACGCCAGGCGTCTCATGGACACCTTCCGCAGCTGGTACGTACACGGTTGAGGTACTCGTAGTCAAGACCTTAGCAGAGCCAACACCGTATTCAGACATACAGACGAAGGCGCTGACAGTGACTTAGAGGGTGACAAGCGATGCAGACAAGGACAATAACCCTCTTACCTTCCTTTTTCTTGGTACTGTGCCTCCTAGCTGCACCGGTAATGGCTGCTACATTAACGGTCACAACCGATGCAGATACATACTCTCCTGGTGATACGATCTCTGTCTCTGGGACCGCAGTGGCAAACACAGACGTCACCATACAGCTCCTCAACCCCAACGGGCAGCTCGTCGACATAACGTACGTGAGGTCGGGCTCGGACGGCTCGTACTCTACCTCATTCAAGACCCCCTCTACTATGCCCACTGGTCAGTGGGTACTCGGCACATACACAGTCAAGGCGTTCATGGGTACCCAGACCGCCACCAAGACTATAACCATCCAGCAGAAGATCGCCGTGACCGGTAAGGTCGTGGACTCTGCTGGTGAAGGAGTCGCTGGTGCAACGGTCACTGTGGGTACCGCCTCAGGCACAACAGGTGCAGACGGCTCCTTCACGGTATCCCTCTCAGCAGAGGGCACCTACACGTTGAAGGTGACAAAGACTGGGTACTACACATACACAGAGACTGTGACCGCATCCTTGGGGACCAACGATGTTGGCACCATTCAACTGACGAGCCTTGAGGACAAGATCGCTGCACTTGAGAGCGAAGTCGGCAATCTGACCGAATCCCTAGAGACTGCCCAAAGCGATATAGCATCCCTAAAGACTCAGGTCCAGCAACTCCAAGCTATTACAACCACGGTCACACAACTCCAGAGCACGGCAAATTCACTACAGTCTAGCGTGAACTCGTTGCAGTCTAGCGTGAACGCACTGCAAGCTACAGTGGCACAACTCCCGGCGTTCTACGCGCTCGCATTCATCGGCATAATAATCGCCGTAATCGCTGTCATCCTTGTATACAGAAAAATAGCCAAGTGAATAAAACCGTAACTTACCCTCTTTTTTTATTTTGAGTTTTATAAAGCGAGTGCCCAGAAAACCTAGAGCTTCAGCTCTGGGATGAATGGGCGATTAAATATTTCAGTTTTGAAGTTAAAGTTGAGGATGTTCCGATGACTGATGAAGCCATGTTGGCTGAGGTTTAATGTAGGAATTAGCCCATGCCTTAACGGGAGGTATGGGATAGCGGGTGTGTGAGCCCCGCGAACCAGCAGATGAGGCAAGAACGCAACGGCGTAAAGCATACTCCAAACGCTGGAAACTCCCGATTTTAATCGTGATGTAGCTCACAACGATCCTTTCCACCTCAGCCTTTATGAAAGGTTGGAGCTTTTCAGTATTTGGTACCTGCTCGCTGCGCCGCACGAGTCTCAAAGAGCGCTAATGGTTTCTCGTATCCTTTTAATAGGTCATTTGGCAAGGGGGTGGGGCGTTTCCAGGTCTCTCTGAAGGTCCTCCGCCTCGTGTAGCATCCCTTGGGCGCCTTCATCCTGTCCCAAAGCTCTCAGAATGGCGGCGTTGCTCTGATAAAGCAGGGCGATCCTATCTAGTACCATGAACTCTGCCGAGGAGTAGGCTCTGAACCTGAAGAAAGCCTTCTATCTCCTCTAATAGGCGAGGCTTTCTTATCCCTGTATTCTCTTCAAGGAACTCCCTTATCACGGCGCTGAGCGTGGTGTCCCTCTCTCTACAGTACGCATGGGCTTGCTCAAGGAGGCTCTTCGGCAACTTAAAGTTTGAGACGACCTTTTCCTCCTTTCATCTTTTTCCAGCCCTTACTATGGGATCTTTTCAAGAATCTTTCCTTTCAAATTCCCTACAATACCATATTTAGGAGGAGCAATTAACAATGCGTAGCAAACTTTTTATCTTACGCTTTATTCAGTAGTTTGGATGTGATGTTATGCCATCGCATGGTTCTCTCACAAAGGCTGGAAAAGTAAGATCTCAGACTCCAAAGGTTCCTGCTAAAGAACGAAAGGGTCTAAGGCCTCTTCATAGGAACAGGAAAAACTACATCAAGAGAGTCCTGTACGCTCCTTCAGAGACTGGCAGAGCATAAAAATCTGCTACACCCCATTTTTATGAGAAACGCCAGAAAACCCACGGGCTTACAGCCTTGGGTAGCTCACAATTAGCGTAGTAATAAGGTTTTAATCATTAAAAACCACCCTCCATTTTTAGTCTACATGGTCTCAAGGAAATGGTTAACTTTAAATACAACTTTTATTTCTGTGCAAAATTGTAGAATTTCCAATATGCGAGGAGGATCTCGAAACAAAAGTGATCACTGCATGTGTGGATAAAGAAAAGCAAATCGTTGGCAAACATGTGTACGGAAACCTTTACGGATGCGACCCGAAACTCATCGACGATGAATCGTTTCTTAAGAGTATTGTTATAGAGGCTGCGAAACTTGCAAGAATGACCATCTGGGACACAAAAACTTGGAAATTCGGGGGCGAAAAAGGAGGCGTTTCCGTGATGGCTCTTGTTTTGGAGAGCCATATCGCGATTCACACTTGGAGCGAACTTGGCTACGCAACCGTCGATGTCTTCACTTGCGGGGCAAAAAGCGATCCCGAGCTTGCCTTTGATTATATCGCCTCAAAACTTAATCCAAAGACCCTCGTAAAACACTTTGCAGATCGATCAAGCTAACCATCCCTAGTATTTTTTGTTTTTTATCCGATGTTGGAATTGGTGCCTGCAACTTAATGCTTAAAAATTCATTAAACTAAAAAGAGATCTTATGATTGAGATCTCCCAAATAGAAAATTTAAATGCGATAGGCATAAAAGTGTCCATGCCAGGGGCTCCTCCCCTAATCCTCATAAGAGGGACAAGAGGGGCCCTCTTTTGCGGTTATTTGAACACCGAGGTTGCGGAGAGGTTAGGACTAGCAGCTGCGATCGTAGGCGGTGTAAAGAACTTTGAGGAGATGTTGGAGAAGCCCGTAACGTATTCCACCAGAAAGGCTATTGAACTTGGAGTAAAACCTGGCATGAGTGGTAGAGATGCCCTCAATTTGCTAATATGACCTTGCCACCCTAATGATCATGTTAGCTTTGGACCCGCAGTTTACACACAAACCTTCTGGGCCGCTCGCATCACCATATGGCCATCCAAGTACTCTTGCATCCAACTTCGTCTCAAGATCTTGCCCACATCCAGTATTACCGCACCAATGCAGCTCGACTATCCCTCCCTGAGTCTCGAGCACTTTCTTTGCGTCTTCAAGATTCTCCTTCCTCACGACGCGCTCATCCAGCCATTGTTTTGCCCTCGCCTTTAGATCTAAATCGATCCTCTCGAGGAGTTTTCTCGTCTCTTCCACCAATCTCGTGCGCTCAACTGTAAGCTTCTCCAATGAATCCCTTCTGACTAAGACCGCTGTCCCTTTGTCCAAGTCCCTCGGTCCCAACTCAACTCTGACCGGTGCCCCCTTGAGCTCCCACGTGAAGTATTTGCTGCCAGGGGTCTCTTCTTTTCTATCATCCAATTTAACTCTAAGTCCTTCTTTCTCGAGCTCACCCAAAATTTCCCTGCAAGCGCTCAGAATGTCCTCCTCCTTTCCTTTGTAAACTATCGGAATTACCACAATTTGAACAGGAGCGACTCTGCTCGGCAAAACAAGCCCGTGATCGTCGCCATGCACCGAGATGAGTGCCGCTATCACCCTCTCTGAGATTCCGTAGCATGTTTGCCATACGTACTCATAATTACCGTCTGCCTTCATGTACTTTATATCGAAGGCCTTTGAGAATCCCTGTCCCAAGAAATGAACTGTTCCGATCTGTAGGACTTTTCCATCTGGCATTATTGTATCAAAGGCTACAGAGTACTCTGCGCCAGGAAACTTGTCCCAGTCAGGTCTCACTGACTTAACGTAAGGTATCCCTAGTCTCTCGAATATTCTGCTGTAAATCTCTACGCCCTCCCTGACCTGCTCCTCCGCCTCCTCTCTTGTCGCATGTGCGGTATGCGCCTCTTTGAAGGTACTGACTTCCCTTACCCTTATCATGGGTTTTGTGGCCTTTGTCTCATATCTGAAGACGCTGACTATCTGAAATATCTTCACCGGAAGATCTGAGTACGCATTTATCCAAAGCTGAAACATGGGGTATATGGCGGTCTCACTCGTCGGTCTCAATGCTAGCTTTACATCGAGGGGCGTGGTGCCACCGTGAGTCACCCAAAATACCTGCTCCTCAAAATTCCTGATATGCTCTGCCTCCTTCTTCAACATGTACTCCGGTATCAGGAGGGGGAAAAGGACTTCTTCATGCCCCCTCTTTAAGAGCTCCTCCCTGATTACCTCGACGACCTCCTTCCTTATCTTGAATCCGTAGGGCGTCCATACCCCCGTCCCTTTAACTGGGTATCGGATATCATAAATTGGGGCTTCAGAGATCACTCTGTGGAACCATTCTCCAAAATTTCCTGCCCACTGAGCCCTCTCAGGAGCCTTGCCCATTTGAATCTACCTTCCAATAATTGATATAATCTTCTAGGTTCTTTGGCCTCCTTAAAAAATTCACTCTTCCAATCCCCTCGTCAATTTCTATCTTTCCATAGACCCCATCATAGCCTGGCAGGATCCGGATGCGATTCTCTCTATTCAAAATTATCAGTCTTGCCAAATCTCTCCCACAAACCCTTTCAAGCTCTTCCATTGGAACCTCCAACAAAACCTGCAACTCATTACTGAATTTTTTTAGGATGTCCCAGTAAGCCCTTTGGACCTCTGCGGAGAATGGATCCTTGCCTAAATGAGTGGCTATTATGTCGCTGAGAGGTAGAATCTTTATATAACTCTGCCTTTTTTCTGGTATCCCCCCCTCGGGTCTGTCAGCAAGCTCTTCGACCCTTTCTGCAACTCCCTTAGTCATTTTTTTACCGCAAACTGGGCACACGCCTTTTAACCTGATAGCCTCGTTTGGTGGGACCGATACTTTGCAATTCCTGTGCCCTGTCCAATGATACTTACCATAAGCCGGATCCACCTCTATAGTTGTCACCCTATTTTTGCCTTCCATTATGGCCTTTGCGATGTCTGAGTACGTGAGGTCCTGAACCTCTATTATGTTCGCTTCCCTACCAAGCCTCCAAGGGCTCGGGCTGTGGCTGTCGCTGTTGGACACTAAAGTGAAGGAGTCTAAAGCACTGACCCTCCAGTTCATAGGCGGGTCTGAAGATAGTCCTGTCTCTAATGCGTAAACATGTGGCGTCTGGTCATCATAACACTCCTCGATCCTGTTGACGCCCCCTCTGTCCCCGAAGAGCGAGAACCATGGCGTCCAAATATGTGCTGGGATGACGAGGCACTCCTCCCCGAACTCCACTATCTCCTCGACCAGTTGTGCTCCTGTCATAGAGAGATTGGGCCTGCCGTCTGCTTCCAAGTCTCCATATTTGGCCAGCCTCTCGCAGACCTGCTCAGCAATCTCGAGCGATGGCAATAGTATCAGATGATGGATTCTTCTTGTTTTTCTTTCAAATTCAAAGTTAGTGCAGACTTCACCAGAGACCAAAAATCTAGTATTGCCATTCTCCATCCTGTAGAGCCCGTCTTCCTCCCTTAAACTCTTCAGCTCCTCCCTCCATTTGCGATGAGTAAAATCCCCTGTACCCAGAACGTTTATCCCCTTGACAGAGGCGCCTCTCTCCAAATTTTTCAAAGTCATATCCTTGCTAGTCGCCCTACTGTATGGGCTATGGATGTGCAGGTCTGCCACAATTCTCGTTGGAACCACTCCCTTTTATCCCAACATCGCTTATGCAAAAAATTATTAATACGTTCTGCTATAAAACTTGGTTATCACAGGGACGTGCAAAAATGGCGCCTCCTATCTTTGCGAGGTTTTACATTAATGGTCCTGAACTCTTGCAGAAAATAAAAGAAGTCGCCTCCTCAGAGAATTATCAAATTGCCTTTGAGGATCCTTCAAAGAAAGTGGTCCACCTGCATAAAAAAGTGAGGGGCAGAACAATCCATCTGCTGATTCACGTGGGTGATGGTAAGGACCGGAGTATAGCGGTTGAGGTTAAGCCAGGGTACGAAGGGATATACATGGATTATGGAAGAAGGTTCATAGAAAGCTTGAAAAAGGTTGCAAGGTGAATCAAATTGGCTTTTATATGGGGAGTACGTTTTTGGTTGCGTCTGATAAGGGAGATAATGGCTTCCATTATAGATGTAACTAAAAGGTGTTTCAATGGAGATATCGACCCCGTTATAATCCCCATCGACTCTGTCCTCGCAAAGCCAATTTCACAAACAATGCTGGCAAACAGCATAACGTATACGCCTGGCACCGTTACCATAGAGGTGGATGTGCCAGAGAAGCGCCTTTACGTAGGCGCCATTAACCCAAGAACCAGAGGCGAGGTCATTCCCTTGGAACCCCACATAGAGAGGTGGCTTGAGAAATGATTGATATTGCCTCAATAACCGCATTGGCTGACTCTGTCTTCTTCTGGGGCGCCTTTACCTTTATGGTAGCGGTCGCCATCGCTGGTCTTGGTGCGCTGAGACTCGCATTGAAAGGGGAGGCAGTAACTTCTCTGATGGGTGTAAGTGCCCTTACAACAGCAGCAGGGGTCAGCTTATACATAATTCAGATCATATTTGAAGTCGAATTTGCTAGGGATACTGCGATAGCACTCCTTGTCTTGGGTGCCGTGGGCACAATAATATTTGCGAGACTATTCAGGATGGAGGAGGGCGAATGATTAACGAAATATTTGTGATAATTTACGGCCTTGCAGTCATAGCGTTTGTGGCATGGAATATAAAGAGGGGCACTTTCATAATAGAACCAAGCAAACTCATCCCGTCCTTAATAATAGTTTTTGTTTTGTTGGTTGTGATTCTAATCTTAAACGGAGTCCCGTTTGACGCAGCCTTGGGCATCGTTGGCAAGGTTGGTGCTGGCGGAATAATGTTCGCTGGAACCGTGCCCATGATAGGGGCAGCTGTAGGCCTCTTCAGATTTGGGGACGAATACGGTCCAAACATATTCTATGCAAGGAATCACATAACCGGTGTAATAGATACTGTGGCCTCTCTTGTCATGATATTTGGCGGCCTCTTGATCTTCAGGCTTGACCTGGTTGCTGTTGGTTTCTTCTTCTTCGTACTCATACCTTTCTGTGGAAATGCGCTTGCTAATGCCTATTATTATAGCTACCATAGGAGGTTAGAAAAATGATTGAATTATCTTCAAGTTTCATAGTAATGGCTTATGTCATGGTAGTCGCAATAACGGTAGGCGCAGTGGCTGCCTTGCTCCAAAAAGATCTCCTTAGGGCTGCATTCATATCGGGCGCAGAGAGCATCGCCCTTGCATTCTTCTTCCAAGCACTTCTGGCGCCAGATCTCGGTCTAACCCAGGCTATTGTGGGTACCGTACTCCTTCCGGGAATTATAATCCTTGGGATATTCAAAACAAGGAGGACTGAAGAAGATTGATAGAGGTCACGATACAATTACTGGGCTTCATCGCAGCTGCCGCACTTGTAGTTATAGGTATAGCTGGCATGCTTTTTCTGGACAACCTAATCAAGAAAATAATAGCCTTTACTCTGCTTTCTGACGGTGTAAATCTATTATTGGTCGCTTTGGGCTATGTGGAGGGGGGCGTCGTTCCCATATTGATACCTGGTATGTCTGTTTCAGAATTTGCAGCGAGGGCCGCTCTAGTCTTTCCGGTCGGGATCGTTTTAACAAACATTGTCATAGGTGTGAGCACAACTGCGATACTGGTTGCCTTGGCGATAATGCTCTATAGGCGCTATGGCACACTTAAAGCTTCAAAGGTGCTAAAGGGTGAGAGGCGATGAGCGCATATCCATCAAACCTTTGGTCAATCCCGTTACTCGTGGTGATACCGATCCTGGTGGCAGTAGTGGTTAACCTCATCTACAATAGGGCACGCCTCATAAAGGTTATATCTTTAGCCTCAGCCATTTGCTTAGCATTGATAACACTATTTTCCTCCTATGGCTACCACTGGTTTACAGGACAGCCCGCTCTGCGACCAGAGACCCTTACGTTTACCTTCGACCCCGGTCTTCCGGCCTGGCGGTTGGCACTGGAGTTTTATTTCGGTCCCCTCCAGCAAGCGATGATATTCATCATGTCCCTGATCTTGATATTTGTGGTTGCCGTTGCCACCAGCGGACTGACAAAGCGACAAGGTCCATACATGGGCATGATCTTCCTTCTTTATGCATCCGCAGCTATAATAATTATGGTTAATGACTTCTACCATTTATGGATCGCAGTGGAGATCGGCAGCTTGGTTGTTGCGGGCGTCGTTGTAGGCTCTGGGACGAGTGTGAGCCACAAGGCTGCCCTCAAGTATACCTTCTTCTCTGCTCTTAGTGGTGCTGGTCTCGCAATAGCCCTCGCCCTAATATTGGGCCTTACTGGATATCCAAACATCTCAGACGCTATAATGTATATTCAATCGGTCAACCTGGGCGAGATGTCTATCATCCTATATGTGGCCTTTGGGTTCTTCGTACTTTCTTGGATATATGCCGGCGGTCTTGCCCCGATCCACCCACTCAAATCAGAGGTATATGGGGCTTCTTTCCCACACGGGACAGCCATGCTCCAGACTCAATCAAAGCTAATGCTCGTCGCTATTGGTATCGTCATGCTGAGGGTCTTCGGAAACCTTCCTTTTGTGAGGGAAGTCATGTTGGCTATAAGCGTGATAACCATGATGCTCGGCGTCGTTATGGCCCTCATCCAAACCGACTTCAGGTGGATATTGGCATACCTTATAGTCAGCCACAGTGGGCTTGTTACCGTAGGGATCTCTCTCGGGACAACAGAAGGGCTTGTGGGGGGGATATTTCAGGCAATAAATGACGTGATTTACATGACTGTACTTTTGCTATGTTGCGAGGCGCTTTACTACTTTGGAGGGAAGACCTCAACAAGACACTCCTTGGGCTTAGCCAAAAAGGCACCTTGGCTTGGCGTGGCTATAATACTCGGGACGATGGCCGCCTCAGGAATACCTCCGTTCAATGGCTTCCAAAGCGAGATCATTTTGATTCAGGCTTCCTTGAAGGCTGGCCTCCCCGAGGTGGCAGCGGTGATCTTGATGGTCTCTGTCACAACATTTATAGCGCTATTCAGGGCCATTTACCGGTTATTCCTTAAGCCTCCAGAAACCTCGGAACCTATTGTAGAGGCTAAGGTTCCAATGGTCCTTCATGTAGGGTTGTGGGTTCTCGTGGCTATCACACTTATAATTGGCATTTATCCCAATATTGTTGTGAGTTTTATAACACCTGTCGCAGAGGCGGTGAGCTTACCATGGTATCTGTAGAAACCTTATTTGATAAGGTAAAGAAATGGATCAGTTCTTTTGTGGTGGGCAGAGGGTACACTAACATGATGACGGGGTATATGACTGGGGAGCTTCAGTCATTGGTTTTTGCCCTTATACTCGCCTCCTTCTTCAGGATATTCTCTATACCGCTGGGCATGATCCTCCTTGTCGCTGTCATCGCAGGGATATTTTACTTCGCTCCTATAATAACGACCTTGGAAAAGGAGAACAGCAACGACCTCAACAGGGTTCTATTCTGGGTTGTAATCTATTTTGCGGTTATAATCGCCGTTACATTATGGGGGAGATAATGAATGGATCCATCAGAACTCAGAGGAAAGAGGGGAGTAATCGCTGTAATCGCGCTCCTAATAATTGGCGTAGGTCTGATGTCCTCCTTGGAAAGGCTTGCTGGGAACGTAAGCCCTGGGATAAGCAGGATCTACAACATCTTGGCCTACTTGGTCGCCCCCAATAATATAGCGACTTGGGTCTATGATTGGCGTGGATTTGATACATTAATAGAGACTGCAGTTATTTATGTGGGCGCAGTCGTCTCTGCCCTCGCCATAGGCAGGGGAGTCGTCCAAATGAAACATTATTCAGAAGAGGCTCCAGTGACTTCTCCGCCCTTGGAGTACCGGACTGAATCCCTGACAGTCATCCTGAAACTATTTGGGTTACCTGCTGCCATACTTTTGTTATCTTACGGGATCATGGTGGTCACTGCTTCTTCTACCTCGGGGGGAGGAGGCTTCCAGTGCGGGGTTATAATGACCTCTGCATACCTGCTGGCAGCCATATTTTACGGAAAGGAAAACCCGATAAGGTTTGGCAAGCGCTTTCTAATCGGCATAGGTGCCGTAGGCCTTGGCGGCTATACTCTCTTGGGTCTCCCAGGATTTCTGACGTCCGGATATTGGCAGTATAATGTAGGCGCAGATATCTGGAACCTTGTCTCGCCCACTCTCCACAGCATCTTCGGTGATCCGTTTAGGCTCACCCTGTATCTTCAAGAGGGTGTATTCTACTCCACCCCTGGCATAATTCCACTCATCAATATCGCTGAGGCTTTCAATGTTATCGGGGCGATTGGGTTGATCTATTTTGCTTTTCTCTATGGCTGGTCGGAGCAACCAGAAGACCAAGAAAAGGGAGGAAAATAAAATGATGCCCGGAGATATAACTCCATTTATAATTTCAATAGTCCTTGGGGTTCTCTTCGGAACCCAATTATCTGGTAAGATCTCCAAGGGGACAACAATCCTGGTCATAATATTTAGTATTGTCGGCGCGCTCCTCTTCGGCGCCTTCATGTTCACATACTCGATATACGGCGGTTATATTATGCCTGGTCTTGGATTCGCCACCCCTTTGATTGGCGCGACCATAGGGATCCTTATTGGTAAAGCTCTGAAAGGTGAATGAGTCATGTACTTGACAACCTCTGATTGCGACAAATGTGGGAAATGCTGGGAAGCTTGCCCTACTGACTGCATCAAGCACCCAGATGGAATCCCGTTCAGTTGCACAACATGCGGTGAGTGCGCACGCGTCTGTCCAACCCAGGCGATCCGGAAGAACAGGTTTGGAGGGTGGTATGTGGACAGGGCGAGGTGCACACTCTGCGGTCTGTGCGTCAAGCACTGCCCATTTGGTTTTGCGAAGATCGTCTTTGATGAAAATCTAAAGAAAGAGAGGGTAAAGGGGATCTGTGTAAGGTGTGGGTTGTGCGTAAAGGTGTGCCCCAAGAACGCCCGTTTCGATCTCGGTAGATACATCCCCCGCCCCATCGACTACTCAATTGTCTTGGAGATAGCCACTCCAGAGCGTTTGAAGGAGATATTGGAGGGTAAAAAACTGGAGGCTGTGGTTACAAAATGAGCGCTCAAATTCTGAAGTCAGCCCAGGTCTCAAAGAGGAAGATCTTCCGGGACATGTCAAAGTGTATACTCTGCGGCAGGTGCAGGAACATCTGCCCCACAGATGCCATAAAGTTCACCGTTGAAGAGAGGGGTCTCTGCACGCATTGTAACCTCTGCGCCGAAGTGTGCCCTGTCAGGGCGATCGATTCCTATGAGGGGAAGATCAAGCCAGAAGAGGCTGGAAGGCTATACTTCAACACACAATCTTACAATGAGAGGAACATAAAGATCACCTGCGTCATGTGCATGGAATGCTATGAGAAGTGCCCGGTGGGCGCAATAAAACTTCATGAGGGCAAGCTACGGATCAGGAAGGGAAATGCCCGCCCAGAAATTATAAACTGCTCCCTCTGCTCACTATGCGCAAGGGTATGTCCTAATGGCGCGCTGAAGTTTGAAATGAATAGGATCAAGTTGAACCCTGAGCTCTGTACACTCTGCGGGGAATGCGTCAGAGTGTGCCCGCCCCAGACTATGTACCTCAAAGACCGCTACCCGGCAGGGTACTGTGTAATGTGTGGGCGCTGCATAAAGTCATGCCCAGTGGGGGCTCTGTCCATAAAGACCGTGAGTTGGGGAGGCAACATCCTATGAGCAAATCGGTGGACCTTTGCATAAGATGTGGGACCTGCGTCAAGGTTTGCCCCACAGATGCGATAAAATTCAACCCTATCATCGAAAAAAAACCTATCGTAGACGCCTCAAAATGTATCCTCTGCGAGCTTTGTGCCTCTCACTGCCCAGTCGGGGCTATACCAGTTCTAAACGTTCTCCCGGCACGGGAGTTGAAGCGGTGGTCAGTCTACATAAATAGAAACATTTGTATAGGCTGCGGTCTCTGTGTTGATGCCTGCAAGATAACGCTGAAGGGTGACCACGCCGTGTATCTTAAGGACGGACTTGCCTATATTAATGAATCGAAATGCATAGGATGTGGCGCATGTGCCACGACATGCCCAACCGACTGCATCCGCGTTGTGAAGATTTACAGTACAAAAAGAGTTGCCGGATACGCTAGTGAGGCGGTGGTGATCCCATGATAACTTTCTTGAGGTTGATGTTGCAAGGTGCTTACCGAAATTTTGTTAGAATAGTGCTGAAGGCAGACAGAGCCACGAGCTTGGAGATACGAAATAAGGTTCTGACACTCTCTGTCCCTGCATGGGAGACTGTTTTGGACGAGATGTGTATAGGTTGTGCTGGATGCGCTAAAGTCTGCCCGACCCAAGCAATAACCATGGTTAAGCTAGAGAAGCCGGTGGAGATTGCTGAGGGTTACATGCGTGAGCAGGTCCCTCGCATAGACCTCACGAAATGCATATTCTGTCTCAACTGTCACGATTTCTGCCCCATATACTCTGTCTTTGGCGAGGCTGCGCCTATACATGCAAGGGATGTGGGGAGCCCCAAGCTCACTCTCCAAGAAATCTTAAAGAAGCCGATAAGGGCCCCCCCTGAGAAAATTGAGGAACTCAAGAAGCTGATTCCGCCAGAGACCGTTGAATTCCTAAGAGGAGGTAGGAAGTGATGGGCTTAAAGGCTACTGCTAGGAAAAATGCCATACACGCTATGCTGATTTATGCCGTTGGTTGTAACGGCTGCGACATAGAAGTATTGAATGCCCTTTTGTCTCCAAGATACGACTTGGAGCAGTACAGAGTACTTTTGACTTGGAACCCTAGGGAAGCTGACGTGCTGATCGTGACTGGATGCGTACCATGGCAGATGGTGGAACCCCTCAAAAAGTTATATGAGATGGTGCCGGAGCCCAAGGCCGTAGTAGCCGTGGGATCTTGCGCAATTAATGGGAACGTGTTTAAGAATATGGTTGGTGAAATCGGCGTAAATGAAGAAGTAGCAGGTCCAGTCGAGAATATTATCCCAGTGGATGTTAAGGTTCCGGGCTGTGCCCCAAGGCCTGAGGATATAATCGCTGGGGCGGTAAAAGGTGTACCCAAACTCATGGAGGCGCCATAAAATGACCGAAAGATCGAAAGACGTTGTCGTTGAGAAGGAGCTTTCATTTGGTCCAGTGCACCCTGCATTGATTGAGCCTTTCAGGATTAGGCTCTTTGTGAACGATGAGATCGTTGAGGACTGCGAGTTGACAATAAACATGGCACATAGAGGTGTTGAGCGGCTACTCGAGGGGCTACCCGTAGAGAGGGCCTTACTAATCACAGAAAGGGTCTGTGGGATATGCTCTAATGTGCATGCTTGGAACTCCGTTAGGGTCATTGAATCAGGTCTAAATATTAAAGTCCCTGAGAGGGCAAACTACATCAGGGTACTTATCAATGAAGTTCAGCGT
This sequence comes from Methanosuratincolales archaeon, assembly GCA_014361445.1. GTDB lineage: Archaea > Thermoproteota > Methanomethylicia > Methanomethylicales > Methanomethylicaceae > WYZ-LMO10. The sequence continues at coordinate 18,726 of JACIVQ010000010.1, forward strand.
ATCGCGAGCCATCTGATATTCTTTGGACACGCATTTGAGGTTCTTGGTCATGAGACATTCTCTATGCGCTCCTTCCTGCTCAGGGAGGTCTTTATGGATCTTATGGCATACATAGGTGGTAACAGGGTCATGCCCTCAGTTCCGGTTATTGGGGGGATAAGACCAAGGGCCGACCTCACCGAATCACTAAAAAGGGTCATTCTGGAAAGGGTTGATGATTTTGAGAAGAAGTATTTGGAGTTCGTTCAGAGAGTTCTAGCAGACCCCCTTGTAATGTCGAGGCTGACAGGGGTCGGTCTACTCTCAAAGGACGAGGCTATCAAATACCATGCCACAGGACCAACTGGCAGGTCTTCAGGTTGGGATTATGACGTCAGAAGGATGATGTATGAGTACAAGCCTTTCGATTTCAATGTAATCGTCCTCACCGAGGGCGATAACAAGGCGAGGGTAGTCCAGAGAGCTCTTGAGGTAATAGAGAGCCTGAAGATCATCCGCCAAGTGGTGAAGAACCTCCCCGAGGGACCCATTGTCAATAGGGACTGGGTACCTGGAAAGATGGACTTCACCACCATGTACTTCGAGACCTTTAGAGGGGAACTTATGCACTCCTATGGTCTCGATTCCCAGGGACTAATTCGGAACTACAAAATACGGACCCCCACACCCACCAACTTGGCTGCTATGGAGAAGGCCTGCATAGGCGACCATGTGACAGATGCGGTCTTAACAATAGCGAGTTGCGACCCATGTCTCACATGTTGTAATCGCGTCGAGGTAATAGAGTCTGGCAAAACAAGGATCATGAGCGATATTGAAATTGTGAGAAAGTATGGATGGAGGCGGTAGTATGGATCCGATGTTATTTATCGCTGGGATTATCCTTTCGTCAATAATTGCCACAATAATTGCGGTACTTTACTCGCTGGTCCTTCCTGGAATTGAGAGAAAACTCCAAGCGAGGGTCCAGCAGAGGATCGGTCCGCCAGTCCTGACTCCTGGCTGGTGGGCAGTCCTAAAGTTCTGGTATAAAGGAAAAGCTGAACCTATCGCACAGATGCCTCTCTTCTACAAGTCCTTAATCTGGCTCGGCATAACAATAGTCCTCCTGCTATTCCTTTTCTCAACCCCCTACTGGTGGGTTGTTTTGGGATGGGGTAGCGTCCTTGGAATTGCAGGATTTCTCAAACTAGAGGAAGTTCTGTACGTCCTCATGGGCTCACAGTCCCAATCAATTCTGACCACATCTATGCCTATAAACGATCTAGTGAAGGGTGCAAAGATCAAGGGCATTTTGAGAGAGTTTGTGGAGCAACACTCGGCCGAGCGAGCCCTGAAGATGATGGCAATAGGCTCGCTACCGCTCTACATCGCACTGCTGGTGCCTTTCGTAGCTGCTAGGAGTGGCATGATCTCTGACGTTATCAGGGTACAGAACCCTGTCTACTTCGCTTCCTCTTGGTTCTCTTTACCCTTACCATCAAACCCCGTTATCCTCACGGTCCCAGGTTTTCTTGCAGCGGTTGTGTACTTTGTGGGGTATCTGATACTCTTGAACGAAAGACCATTCAACATCCTCAAAGCAAAGATAGACGTCATAGAGGGAGGAGTTCTTGAATATGCTTCAAAACTCAGAGCTGGCTATTACCTTATGCGTAACCTCCTCCTGTTTGCCCTCTCGAGCATCTTTGTCACCCTGTTTATCGGGATTCCCTTCGATCCTTTCATGCCACTTTGCCTCATCCTGAACATGATCCTCAGTCTTATATTACCCATCGCGATGGCAATATTGGTTGCTTTCTCCCCAATTCTCACTTTTAGGCAGATCTATCCAGCAACCGTTGGTCTCTCTGCTCTGGGGGTTCTTGCTTTGATCCTTTCTGTGAGTTTGTAGGAGGTGTTCTCATGCCTAAACTCGTCATACGTCCTAAACACGTGATAACCCTTGGCGGTTATGTTGTAGAATATAGGGCCAACCTGCCCTACAGGGATTACGTCGTCGGGAACCCATTTGACGAACCTGTAAAGATAGAGGCACCCATATACTCAATAGAGGGCATAAAGGCCCTTCAAGATCTCGGTCTTGTTGTGGAGCCTGTCGCAAAGTACGATAGGCTAACAGAAAAACTAAAGAAGGTAAAAGCTCTTATAGGATCTGAAACCCAGTAATATAATAAAGTGATAATCAATGAAGATCTTGTTCATCGGAGACGGCACTCTATCACAGGGATACAGCCTCTCAGGAGTTAAGGGCATTCCTGTCTCGTCAAAAGAAGACTTTTTGTCGTCCCTTGAGAGTGCATTGAAGATGGATGATGTAGGAGTAATTTTGGTTGACAGCGACTACTCCTCAATGGCTCGGGAAGTCATCTCATCCTTGAAGATCAAGCAGGTCTTACCGGTCATAATGGAAGTACCAGGGAGGAAAACCTCTGCGGAGGTCGATCTTAAGTCGATAATAAGTCGGATGATGGGTGTCAAGGCATGAGTCAAGAACCATCATTGGAGTCGCAGGTCGATGCCTTCAGGAAGATGGTGGATAAAATATTCGATGAAGCAAAATCCAAGGCTATGTCGGTTCTTAACGAAGCCGCAGAGAGGGTTGCAAGTCTATTGGAAGAGTCTCAGAGGTTTTCTATTACCAGATCCCAGGAGATCCTCTCAGCTTACCGAGAGAAGGCTGAGATAGAGTCTCGGAAGGAGATCTCGAGATCTGAAGTCGAGGCACGCATGCACCTCTTGAATTTGAGGGAGTATTATGTTGAGAGGGCCTTTCAAGAGGCCCGCGCAAAACTCCTTGCTTATTGTGATACTGATGAGTACCTCTCAGACCTAATCACCAACCTGAAAAAACTCTCAAAAACCGTCCCTGTTGGGGAGATATTGATGAGGAAGAGGGACATAAAACTGATTGGTCGTGATAACCTCAAGAAGATCTTTGGGGGCGATTTGAATATAAAGGCACACCCCATCGAGATAGGGGGCTTCATCATGGTCTCAGCGGATAAAAAAATAGTCTTAGACAGAACCTTTGAGAATATCCTGAGCAGTGAAAGGCAGAGACTGCGATCGAGGGTTGCCTCCATACTATTTGGGTGATCTTTATGGCAAAGATCGGTAGGATCGTAAGAATAACCGGTCCTGTTGTCCAGGCTGAGGGTGTTGCCGGTCTAGAGATGCATGAACTTACCATGGTAGGTAATGAGGAGCTGATAGGTGAGGTCGTAAGAGTAGAAGGGAAGATGGCCACAATCCAAGTCTATGAGGATACGGCCGGTCTGAAGCTGGGCGAACCTGTGAAAGGCTCTGGGATGCCCCTTGCTGTGGAGTTGGGTCCAGGTCTCTTACAGAGTATCTTTGATGGCATACAGCGCCCATTGACAGTTATAAGAGATGCTACTGGTGATTTTGTCAAGAGGGGGGTTAAAGCTTCCGCTCTTCCAAGGGACAGAAAGTGGCACTTCGTCCCTTTGAAAAAGAGGGGCGAATACGTTGCCCCTGGAACCATAATAGGTAAGGTCCAGGAGACGCCACTTTTGGAGCACCGGATACTGGTGCCGCCGAACAGGGAGGGAAAAATTGAATTTATCGCCGAGGAGGGCGAATACACAATAGAAGACTGCATAGCTAAACTTTCGAGGGGGGAAGAGACTTATGAACTCAAAATGTACCATAAATGGCCCGTAAGAAAGCCGCGCCCTTACATCGAACGCTTAGAACCCTCAGAGCCTGTAATAACTGGTCAGAGGATTATTGACATGTTCTTCCCTGTTGCAAAGGGCGGGGCAGTCAGCATACCTGGCGGGTTTGGTACAGGTAAAACGATAACATCCCACCAATTGGCAGCGTGGTCAGACTGCGAGGTGATTATATATATAGGATGTGGCGAACGCGGCAACGAGATGACTGAGGTACTCATCAACTTCCCAGAATGGAAGGATCCAAGGAGCGGCAGACCGCTTATGGAGAGGACTGTCCTGATAGCGAACACAAGCAACATGCCCGTTGCGGCGAGGGAGGCCAGCATATATACGGGTGTGACAATCGCAGAATACTTCAGAGATATGGGATATAACGTTGGTGTAATGGCAGATTCGACCAGCCGTTGGGCTGAAGCACTTAGGGAGATCTCAGGCAGGCTGGAGGAGATGCCTGCTGAGGAGGGTTACCCTTCATACCTTGCATCAAGATTGGGAGAATTTTATGAGCGAGCCGGCAAGGTGAAATCTCTAAGCGGGCTTTACGGATCTGTAACTTTAGTGGGGGCTGTCTCTCCTCCTGGTGGTGACTTCTCCGAACCCGTAACCGTTCACACAAAGAGGTTTGTGAGGGCGTTTTGGGCACTGGACAGCGCCCTGGCCAGCATGCGCCATTATCCTGCGATAAACTGGTTGACCTCCTACTCCGAGTATATAGACTATGTGGAGAAGTGGTGGAACGAGAGGACTAACGGAAGATGGAAGGAGCTCCGTATCAAAGCGTTGGACATCCTAAAAAAGGAAGACGACCTCAAAGAAGTCATACGTTTGGTTGGGATAGAATCCCTGCCTGAGACGGAGAAACTTATAATGGAGACCGCGAGGCTCCTCAGGGAGGGCTTCTTACAACAGAATGCCTACGATCCCGTAGACACATATTCCTCCCCAGAGAAGCAGTTCAAACTTCTGTCCGCAATCCTTGCATTCCATGAGATCTCTCTTAAGGCTATCTCAAAGGGGGTACCTGTCTCAAAGATCTCCTCGCTACCTTCTGTCACAGATTTAGCTAAGCTCAGGATGTCTGTGCCAAACGAGAAGGCGGACGAGATAGATCGCTTCTTGGATAGAGTTCAGGCTGATATTAAAAGACTGGCTGGTGAGGGGGTCTAAATGAGCATTAGTGTTGAATACAGAAGCGTTCAGAAGATAAGTGGCCCTCTGATCTTCGTGGAGGGTGTAACTGATGTAGGTTTTAATGAACTGGTAGAAGTGAGGGACGCAGAGGGAGGTCTGAGGAGGGGGAGGGTGCTCGAGATAAACAGAGGGGTGGCTGCGGTTGAGGTCTTCGAGGGGACAACTGGTTTGTCCACCACATCCACTTCAGTCCGTTTCCTCGGCAAACCTCTTACCATACCGCTCTCTACTGAAATGTTGGGCAGGGTCTTTAACGGACTCGGAGAGCCCATAGATGGTGGACCCGCTCCCTTCACGGAAGAGTACAGGGATGTTAACGGTCTTCCAATGAACCCCTTCTCTAGGGACTACCCTACACAGTTCATACAGACCGGTATCTCTGCTATCGATGGTATGGACACATTGGTTAGGGGGCAGAAACTTCCCATATTCTCTGGTTCTGGTCTGCCCCACAACCTCCTCGCAACTCAAATTGCCAGACAGGCAACGATTGTTGGTGAGGAAGTGAGTTTTGCAGTAGTATTTGTTGCTATGGGAATTAAGCACGACGAGGCTGCTTTCTTCAAAAGGAGCTTCGAAGAGTCTGGGGCTCTTAAGAACTCTGCGATCTTCCTTAATCTGGCGGATGACCCACCAGTAGAGCGTTTAGTCACCCCAAGGAGCGCACTCACGCTAGCAGAGTACCTCGCATTTGAGCAAGATATGCATGTTTTGGTGATCTTGACGGACATGACAAACTACGCAGAGGCGCTGCGGGAGATAAGCGCCGCTAGGGAGGAGGTTCCCAGCAGGAAGGGATACCCGGGTTACATGTACAGCGACTTAGCCTCGATATACGAGCGCGCCGGCAGGATCAAGGGAAAGAAAGGCAGCATAACCCAGATGCCGGTGCTAACAATGCCGAACGACGACATCACCCACCCAATCCCCGATCTGACTGGGTACATCACCGAGGGTCAGATCGTTTTGGATAGGGATCTGCACAGGCGGGGGATTTATCCTCCAATAAACATCCTACCAAGCCTGTCCAGGTTGATGAAAGACGGCATTGGTAAAGGAAAGACGCGCGAAGATCACGGTCCAGTCGCCAGCCAACTTTACTCGGCATACGCAAGGGCTCAAGAGTTAAGGTCGCTCAGTGCGATAATAGGCGAGGAGGGTTTGACTGAAAAAGACCGCGCCTATCTACGCTTCGGAGACAGCTTTGAACGGAACTTCCTGAGCCAAGGTATTGACGAAAACCGGAGCCTAGAGAGAACCCTGGAACTCGCATGGGAGCAGCTCTCACTCCTGCCAGAGTCTGAGCTCACAAGAATACCAGATCGGTTCATAAAGATCTACTACAAAAGGTCGTGAGCCCCGTTGTCCATGAGGGTAGCACCCTCAAAAATGAACCTTATACGGTTCAAACGGACCCTTGCTTTTCTCAGAAGGGCACACGACCTGTTGGAGGAGAAGCGCGAGATCCTTCTCTTAGAAGTGAACAGGAGGATAGGCGAAGCTACAAAGCTCAGGTCTCAGGTAAATGAGCAGTTACGCGAGGCCTACGAGTTGCTAGATGCCGCGAGCGTGGTTGTTGGGACAAAAGAGATGAGCCTCATAAGCAGGACTCCTCGATTTTTTTACGATTTATCGGTCTCGAAGAAGAAGATCATGGGGGTTTCTGTACTTTCGTTGGAGCCATCAAAAAGATTTAATCCGGTGACTTACGGGATATCAAAACCGACCGTACTTTTGGACCAGTTTATAGAGAAGTTTGACGCGGTCCTGCCTTTAATTGTCAGGCTAGCCGAGCTGGAGAGCGCGCTAATAAGGCTCGTCGAGGAAGTCAAGAAGACCCAACACAGGATAAACGCTCTGGAACAGTTTTTAATTCCTAGGTACCAGAGTATGGTATCAATGATCTCTGCGATCTTAGAGGAGAGAGACCGAGAAGAATTCGTGAGGGTTAAAAAAGTGAAGACCCTATTAGAAAAAAAGGCAAGGCAGGTGTAGCGTATGGGTGATGATTTTGTTGAGCAAATAAAGTTTTTGTACGAGTCTAAAAGGTCTGAAATTAAAAAGGAGATTAATGAATCTCTCATTAAGCTATCAAAAAGAATTGAAGAGAAGAAAGACGAAATATATAAGGAAGTTTTATAAATAAGTAAGATTCAAATAGGAGGTTGGTGTGTCTCCTTGAAACTTAGCACCCTCCCACCAAAGAAAAGAGTCCAGTTATTTTGGGCATCGGTGTTGGTTGCTACTGTTCTAATGATCTCAGTCGCAGGGGTTGTGGTTAGAGCAGCAGCATCACAAACAGCCTCAGCCGAGGTCACATCAATAGGCAGCCAGGACGTTTCTATGCTGGCGCTGAGCTCTGCCATAGCGGTTAGTCTCTGTGGCTTAGCCGCAGGGTATGCTTTGGCGAAGAGCGGTTCTGCAGCGATTGCAGCCTTGGCAGAAAAGCCTGAAACCTTCTTCAAGGCCTTCTTGGTGGTCACTCTCTGCGAGGCAGTCGCGATATATGGACTGGTAATAGCGGTGCTGTTGTGGTTAAGAATCCCCGCATAATCTGGGTGTCTTTGATGTTGCGCCCAGAGCGGATGTCGAAGACTACCTTACTTTTCTTAAAAAGCGACACAGAAGAGGTACTGGATTCTCTTAACAAGCAAGGTGCCTTCCACATAACTATTAAAAGTGGTGATACAACATCCGATGTTTTGAGTAGGGTCTCTACCCTAATGAATCGAATTGATGTCCTGATTGAGCAATCTAGGGCGATCTCCGGACTGTCCGAACTACCCTCCCCACAAATTTTTCCGTTCGAAGCACATGACTGGCCCTCTTTTTTACAAGCTGTAGAAAAAGAAGTCGAGGGTTATGAAAACAGGATTAAAGAAATTGATCTCTCTATAAAAACCGAGGAGAGGTTTAAATCCTTTATCAGCCTATGGTCTCCATTTATTGAGGGATTAAAAAAAACATTATCCATCGAAACATTCCCCGCTTTTAAAAGACTTTCTTTTCTAACCTTGTACCAGAAAGAACTCCGCCCCACACCCCTCTCTTTATTGCTCCCACACCCATCTCTGGTGCTGACCGTCGCCTCAAAACCTGCAATGGTTTTAGTAGTTTTTCTCAAAGAAGATTTTGATAAAATAAGACGCGCAGCAGAAGAGGCTGGCTACGCTCAGATGCCTATCTTAGAGGACATGCCTGAAGACTTTAAAGAGATACCAAAGGTAATGGAATCTGCTGAAAAAAAGCTAAAAGAGCTATCTTTAAAGAACGAAGAATTTCGGCGCTCATTTATGGCCTCATTACCTAGGCTGCTTTATCTCAAGGGGCTTTTGTCCGATGCCAATTCTTTAATTACAATAAGAGAAGGCGCCACTTTTGAGAAGCGATGGATGATCCTTGAGGGGTATGTCCCTAGCAAGAATTTACCATCTTTAATTAGTGATCTCCAAGCTCGTGTCAATGGACGCATAGTCTTCTCTTCAAAAGAGGAGCACTCGTCCTCACAAGTACCGGTCATGTTTAGGTACCCAAAGTTCTTTAAATTATTTGAAAGCATCACGAACCTATACGGCACCCCATCTTATACCGAATTGAACCCGACGCCGATTCTGGCAATCACTTTCCCCTTCTTCTTTGGCCTCATGTTTGGAGATCTAGGTCATGGTTTGATGTTGGCTGCTTTGGGCTTTATCTTCTATAGATACACCAAATCCCTATCTAAGATCGGCATATTCCTAATGATCTGTGGGATTGCTGGCGCGATTGTTGGTGCTGCACTCTATGGCGAAGCCTTTGGAAAACACATAGGTTACCACACTGTATTTTCTCCTGGAGAAGATCTGATGTCTCTTTTCAAATTCTCGCTCTACATAGGAGTGGCCCAGATCTCTTTGGGCCTAGCCCTCCTGATAATTAACAACTTGATACAAAAAAAGAAGGCAGACGCATTTCTAGTCAATGTACCAAAACTGCTTTTGTACCTTCTTTTCATGTACGTCGTTTTCAATTTCGGCCTTAACATAAACCAGTGGTTCACCGGTCCAATTTTCTACATACTCGGTCCAGCAATCTTTATGTTAATTGGCAAACCTATATGGGCGCTCATAAAACACGGTAGGAAGGAGTTTCTATCTGTCTTCGGAGAAATTGGATTCGAAGTGTTCGACACTATGATCCGTTTCGTCTCGAATACAGTATCATATCTGAGGATCTTCGCCATGGTAATGGCCCACATTCAACTAACTGCAGTATTTTACAGCCTTGGTACTATAGCTGGCGAAGGGATGGTGGGGATGATCTTCTCTGCTATAATGGCCGCCCTCGGCAATATCTTTGTTGTGTTGCTAGAGGGGGTTTTGGTTCTAGCACAGGACCTGAGGCTTCACTTCTATGAGTGGTTCAGCAAATTCTACGAGGACGGCGGTGTCAGATTTTCGCCATTTAGGCTAACATTTGGAGTGCCTATCATTAAAAGATAGGATAAAAACTCAAAACAGGAATTCTGATACGATCCTTCTCGGCTCGATCCCTCTGCTTATGCAGTTGGCTATTCTGATTATATTCATAACTTCAGTCTTTTTGAGCTCAAGATAACCTATAACGGCAGCCAAGTTTGTGTATCCACCATAGTATGCCCTAGTCAAAACCCCCCTTAAATCCCGCTCCAACTCTCTCTCTAGGGCCCTTAAATCTTCTTGAAATCCTCCACATCCCAAAGCTACAACTGCTTTCTTGACATCAGGAGCTTTAGCGGCTTCCCTTAGGAGTTTATAATTGAAGCGCCTCCCTTCAGGTATCAAAAGTTCCTCTAAAGCATCTCTTCTTATATCGTTCTTAATGCCCCTTATTATAGTAGTGAGATTAAACTCATCAACCTTCAGTCCAATGTATTCTGCAAGAACATCTGAAACCCCTTCCTTGCACTTCTTTAAAAACCTTCTCAACTTGAGTAATCTGCACCTTGTAAACGCCGAGACTATCAGCCCTGGGACTCCATATTTCTGGAAAATTCTCTCACTCTCTTTTATCTCCTCATCAAACCCCATTTGATGAAGTCTTGAGACAATATCTTTGTATTCCTTCTCCTTTTTTTCCATGAGGGCCTCTATAAGCTCCTGGGAAGCTTTCCCCTCCTCCATTTCCTGTTCCAACAGTCTGAGGATCCCTCCAGCTTTGGGAAGAACCTCTACAAACTCTTCTACCTCTTTGTGAAGAGCTTCAAACATGGCCTTCTCAAAACCCTCAAAGTTTAACGGCACACTTAAAGTTAGCAGGGATGGGTAGTCTTCTTTCAATTTATTAGTAATCTCTTTGAGATCTTTCGAGGATGCCAAATCTAGGATCTGCTGCTCAGAGAGGAGTCTTCCCTTCCTTGCGGCTGCCTTTACTACTGCGTAGGAGACCTCTTCCAAAACTACTCCTCCTACGGGATGGTTCTGAACCGTTCCACAGCGACCTTCACAATCTCTTCCACACCTTTCTCGAGGTTGTTCTCCGCCTTCCTTTTGATGATCTCTCCCTCTTCATAGGATCTCTTCTTTATCTCGGCTGCCTTCCTTTTTGCTTCTTCAATCTTCTCTGAAAAGACCCTCTCGCCCTCCTTCTGCGCCTCTTCCTCGATCTCCCTCTCAATTTTTTTTGCTTCTTCTTCGGTCCTCCTTACAACCTCGGCCGCAATTTTTTTACTCTCAGACTCAATAGCATCTGCTTCTTCCTCAACTTTTTTCAGGGCCAGAATTAATCGCTCCAAGTCAACACCGCCTCCCTGAGACGATATAGCCTGTGTGGCCTACCATAATAGTGTCCGGTCTGGTCTCATTGACCTTGACCTTATACCCTCTCATAATCAATTCTACTGCCTTTATATTTATAAACTGCGCTTTTTCCATTGCATCAACAGTCTTTTCCACCTGGTTTATGGTTGGGCTGAAGCTTACTAACCTGCCTCCGACTCTGAGCGCCTTACGAGCCTCTTCAACAACAAGCCAAGGAGTTGCCATATCCAATATCACAGCGTCGACATCCGTCTCGTCTATTCCTTTTGTTATATCCTTGAGCTTAAACTCTACAAACTTTTCTAAACCTAAACTCTCCAGATTCTTTTTTGCATTCACTTGGAAATCCTCCCTAACTTCATAGGTGTATACTTTGCCGTTTGGTCTAACCATGTTTGCCAGATAGCTGGTCAATGCACCACTACCAGTCCCACACTCCACTACCCTAGAACCTGATCTTACATTTGCGATTAAAGCTATGTATGCCATATCTTTTGGGTATATAATCTGGGTCTTCCGTGCTATTTTTTCCAAATGATCCAAATAATCTGCAGGAAGGATCTTCAAGGCTACCCCCAAGCTCGTCAAAACTTCTGAGCCATAGGGTTTTCCTATTAGGTCTTCGATGTTTATAATGCCTTTATGTGTGTGAAACTTCTTGCCCCTCTCAACCTTCAATATCCAGCTCTTGCGGTCATTCAAATAAAGGAGGACTTCATCTCCCTCTGCCACCAAATCCATAAATATCACCAAATTTGGAGTAGTCTTCTTTTTTCCCTTCAATTGATTTCATTCAAATCCCCTACAAATCAACGGACTCGGAATTGATATCAACCCTCTATTGAACGTTCAAAATAATAAGAGTTGTCGCCTCGACAGCAACCAAATTGAATCAAAACTCTTATTTATGGGATTATGTTTTGCTCACACTGTAGGAGTGATTAACCTTGCAGAGACCGTTAGAAGGAATACGTGTTTTAAGTGTGACTGGCGCCCTCTTTGGACCCTACTGCGGGATGCTCTTGGCAGACTTAGGTGCCGAGGTCATAAAAGTTGAACGCCCAGTTTATGGAGATATGAATAGAGAATGGGGCCCATTCTTCCCTAACGTTCAGGGCCCTGACAAGAGTGGATACTTTGTAAGCATCCACAGGAACCACAAAGGCATAACGCTGAATCTGAAGAATCCAAAAGCGAAAGAGATACTAAAGGAGCTAGTTAAAAAGAGCGACGTCCTTATTGAGAACTTCAAGCCAGGGACCTTGGACGAATGGGGCATTGGTTACGAGGAGCTCAAGAAAGTAAATCCACGCCTGATTTACGCTTGCGGGTCTGGATTCGGTCACTATGGTCCTTACAGTCAATGGCCGAGCTACGACATCATCGGTCAGGCCATGGGTGGCTTTATGGATCTGAACGGGTGGCCCGACAAACCGCCATGCAGAGCAGGATCATCGATAGGCGATATCATAGCCGGAATGTTTCTCTGCATAGGCATACTCGCTGCCCTCAGGTACAGAGACATCACAGGGAAGGGTCAAAAGATCGACGTTGCACAGATGGACTCCATGATTGCGGTTTTGGAGAACGCAGTAATACGCTACACACTGGAGGGCAAACCACCGACCAGAATTGGAGCAAAGCACCCCACCATAACCCCCTTCGACGTCTTCAAGGCTAAGGACGGGTATGTAGTCATAGCGGTGGGCAACGAGGCAATATGGAAGAGATTCTGCACAGCGATAGGTAAGCCAGAATGGATTGATGACCCGAGGTTCGCCACAAACCAACTCAGGTGCAAGAACGAATCCATACTGAAGTCCCTCATCGAGGAGTGGACGCAGGACAAGACCCGATGGGACATAGCCAAGCTACTTCTATCACATGACATACCCTCCGCCCCGGTGTATAACGTGGCCGAGGCTGTGGAGGATCCGCACACCAAGGCAAGAGAGATGATCGTAGAGGTCGAGCAGCCACAGTATGGTAAAGTCAGGATAGCGGGTTGCCCAATAAAGTTCTCAGAGACTCCGATAAAAGTCTTCAAGCCTGCTCCATTGCTCGGACAACACACTGAAGAGGTCCTCACAAGTCTTCTGGGATACACGAAAGATCAGATAGAGGCTCTGAGGAGAGAGGGTGCAATATAAAAGCACCCCCACCTCATGGATTTTTTGTGGTTGGCTTGTCCAATCGAATCGACGAGCTCTTAACCGCCGGCTCTTTCATCTCAGGTCAAAAGATTGCGAAAGAGTTTGGAGTGAGTAGGACAGCAGTTTTCAAGAGAGTGCAACAACTCAGAAAACTTGGATACTGCATAGAGGGTGTGCAAAAGAAAGGCTACCGGCTTGTGCCAAGGTTTGACGGCCTACTACCACTCGAGATAAAGGTCAGATTAAAGACTAAGATTTTTGGCAAAGAGGTCATAACTCTGGACTCAGTAGATTCGACTCAAGCTTGCTTAAATAAACTCGCTGAAAAAGGCGCCCCTGAAGGCACCTTAGTTCTGGCTCTGGAGCAGACCCATGGGAGGGGCAGGATGAATAGGTCTTGGTCATCCCCGAGAGGAGGTCTCTGGTTCAGCCTGCTCCTACGCCCTTCCATCCCTCCTATGGAGCTTCACAAATTGACCCTACTCTTTGGCGTCGCTATCGTAGCATCCTTAAAGCCATTTGGAATCAATGCGACTTTAAAGTGGCCAAACGACGTCCTTGTAGAGCGGAGAAAGCTGTGCGGTATACTCCTTGAAGCCTCAACAGAGGCGGATCGCGTGGGGCACGTTATCGCGGGCATAGGCATAAATGCTAACAACTCGTTCGCTGACTTACCAAGCGAAATACGCAACTCTGCGGTCTCTATGCGTGACATCCTTGGCACCAAAATAGATAGGGCTGAGTTGTTGTGTGGGATTTTAAAATACTCGGAAGATCTATACCTAGAGGCTTCAGAAAAGGGCTTCTCAAAGATCCTATCACTCTGGCGCACCAGCTCCTGCACGCTTGGACAGAGGGTTGAGGTCTTATTACCAGACGGGATTTTAAGTGGACTCGCAGTTGATATAGATGAAGATGGGTACCTAGTGGTCAAGTACCATGGCGGTCTTAAAAAGATATACTCCGGCGATATCATTCTCCTTTGATGTTAGACTCCCTTTGTTAGACTCTTGTCAATGATGAAAAGCCTTCTTCTTATCTCTGCCTGTAAGTTCTCCGGCAGCCCAGGTAGCCCTGGGTCTAAGAACCCCTTTACTAAGATGCTTATCGCCTCGTCAGGCGGTATTCCCCTGGACATGATGTAATGGAGCTGTTCCTCTTGGAGCTTCCCTATGGCTGCCTCGTGGGAGAGTTCAGTATCCGAATGTTCGGCAATCAGTTCGGGTATGGCTGTTATGGACGCAGTTGGGCAGAGGATCATTCCCCTACACTCTAGGTGCCCTTTGGTATCCCTGCTCTGGCCGATTATCTGACCCCTGTTATAAACTTTAGAAGTCCCAGTGGCGACTACCTTGAATACCGATTCTCCCGAGCTCCCTTCTTCCATTAGTATGATTCTGTTTCCAAGGTCTATTATGGAATCCTTGCTCGCATATATTATGGAGTTGAATTTTGCCTTTGCCCCCCTTCCCAGCAGATATACTGTTGGGTATGTTTGTATATCTCGGACAGGTTTGATGAGCACATAATTTGATATGAAAACCCCTCCTTCCTCAACAATCGCACCCGTCCTAGGTCTAACGTAAGTCTCCTCTCCCCAGCTATGTATCATTGTAAAAATAACTTTGGCATTCTTCTTCACGTAAAATTCTGTTATTCCTAAATGTGCTGCTCTCTTGGCTCTATCCCCTACGGTACATCCCGTAACAATATTGATCTCTGACCCTTCCTCGGCTATAATTATGTTATGTGGTGCCTGAAGAAGTCCTTCGGAGTCGATAAAAAGGCATGCCTGTACTGGTTGCGTTATCTTCTCATTTGCTAATGCCCTTATGAAATAACCTTTTGTCCTGTTGAGTTCTGCAGTTGCGGTATACTTGTCCTGCTCTACGGATAGGGCCTTCCAGTAGTACTGCCTTAACCAATCGTACTTCGAGAGGGCATCATCAATCGGCATTAGCTCTAGACCTTTTATCCTAGACGCAAGTTGCGATAGAATGACCGAATGATCGAGCTGAAAATAGATGCCGCTTTTTTTCTCCGACAGTTCTATTCCCACTTCAAGCGCTTTGTCGGGCGCGTCGTCTGGAATGGCATCTCTTGAAACAGCTTGCCCAGTAAATCTGCTAAGGTCAACGTCGTTTCCAAATGGTGCTTTCTTGTTCAGTGCCTCCATAGCCCTTAGTTTGAACTTCTCCCGCCAGCCCTCATCCACTTGCTGTCGCCCCCTTTATCAGCGCCTCATAGCCTAGGGCCTCTATTTTCGGTATCAACTCCTCGTAGGATCCACTCAAAACTATCCTTCCATTGGACATTATGTGAACTTTATTTGGTTTTAGGTACTGGAGTATGTGTCTGTGGTGGGTTATCACTATAGCTGAACATCTGTTGGCCTCGAGATACTCTCTCAGGGAGCCCCCTAGGATCCTGAGCGAATCTATATCCACTCCGCTGTCTATCTCGTCCAGAATAATCAGTTTCGGTCTCATGGCAAATATCTGGGCCAACTCGCTTCTCTTCCTCTCCCCCCCGGAGAAACCAACATTTAACTCCCTATCCATGTAAAGTGAGGGCTCCATGTTGACCTTCCGAAGGATCATCTCAACAAACCCGGTGTCCGATTTCGAAGTCCATGGGTTTATTCCACCCGCCAGAGCGATCATATCCTTAAGCTTTATGCCCCTGATAGCAGGCGGGGATTGGAAGGCGATAGCAAGTCCTGCCTTTGCCCTCTCGTGAATTGCCCTATATGTAATATCCTCTCCTCTAAAAATTATCCTCCCCTTAGTTATGTTGTATTGTGGGAAACCTGCGAGTGTTAAGGCGAGAGTAGTCTTCCCCGAAGCGTTGTGACCCATTATTGCTACTACCTCTCCCTCATCCACGGTGAGATTAACTCCCCTGAGGACCTCTCTATTATCTATCGATACGTACAGGCCTTGAACTTCAAGCATCAATTCTGGCGAACCTCCAACACTGCATGTTGCAATCCTTGCAGTCCTCCTCCTCGGCGACAACCCTCCTCTCACCTTTAAGCTTAATGACCTCCTTCCAAGCATCCTCTAGGTTTTCACCCTCCAACAAATAGCATTTCCCTCCCTCTCCTCCATTAATTCCTCCTCCTCCAATGGGGTAACACTCGCACCCAAACAGGATATTGAAGGCCTCGACCTCGGTCACAACCTCTCCTGGCAGGGGCATCATGCCAACCGGCATTTTCATAGCGTAGCGGAACTTCCTATTCCCCATCCTCGGGATTATCTCCCAAATAGAATAAGGAATCAACTTCTCAAGGCTTACTGGGACTATTATCTTCACACCTCTAGAGAGCAACACACCAATACTCATTCCCAAAGTCCCGCCCGTCTGGGATCCCAGAAATACTCCTGCATTTCCGAAGGGGTCGATAGCGTTTGCCCCCTTGATAAACACATCATTTGGTCCCAAGTCGTTCAAAACGTCTTTCATTGAGAGCTCTGTTACCTTCCCCTCCCTTATAACCAATTCTCTCAGCCGGGTACTTGGATTGGTAATACACGTCCCGCGAGAGGTTATTATCCCTATGGCAAACTTTCCCTTCTCTTTTATCTCTGTCCCCATCACCTCCTCCGCGACAAAAGCATTTGTTGTTCCGAGACATATTACAACGGTCCCATTCTTCAGGGCATCCCTTACAGGCTCCATCGCAGCAACTGCTCTCCCTATCAGCCTTTTTGCCTCAGAGGGTGTGAGTGTTACAAGCGCCCTTTCCATAAATTATCCCGCCATTATACCTAAACCTCAAACTAAAAAGTTATATGTTTTCTCTTTGAATAAGACCCTAAGGTCAGAATATGCGAAGGCTCTTCTTCCTCCCCATCGTAGGTGTTATGCTGGCAATATTCTTAATAGTTCTAGTTTTCATGGTGCCTCTCATCTTATTTGGAATTATTGGAAGGACACTCTACAGGTTCGGTCTGCCGTGGTATGGCTTTTTGCTCTTTTTGATTTTTAGCCTTGTGGGCAGCACCGTAAATGTCCCACTCTGGAAGATTAGGACTGATATCCCAGTCATCATTATGAGGTATGCATACTTTATGGGAATACCGTATCCCATCCCATCAATCGAGTCAAAGGAGTCCTACACTACTGTATCTATAAACGTTGGGGGCGCCCTAATGCCCCTCGTACTTTCCTCTTATTTATTAATAGTCAATTCAGCAGCTATTCCTGCGTCATTTTTTGCAACACTTTTGATTTCAATACTGACTTACTTTCTCTCGAGACCAGTTCAAGGTCTTGGAATAGTAGTTCCAGGCTTTATACCCCCGATACTTACAGCGATCTTTGCTTTGTTAGTTGGGGGAGAGTATGCTCCAGTTGTAGCCTATGTAGGTGGGACTGTAGGTACGCTGTTAGGGGCGGACCTCTTCCACAAGAAGGACTTTAAAAAATTGGGGGCTCCTAACGTCAGCATCGGCGGCGCAGGGACGTTTGACGGGATCTTTTTGACGGGCTTGATCGCTCTCTTGCTTGCATCGTGAGGTGGTCGAATGCGCCTAGCGGTACTGTACTCTGGTGGAAAGGACAGCAATCTTGCCCTCTACCGGCTTCTGAGGGAGGGGCATGAGATCGCTTCTCTTTTGACTGTAATCCCTGCAAAACCTGACTCTTGGATGTTTCACCGCCCCAATGTTGAGTTTGCAGGCCTTCAGGCCGAGTGTATGCATTTTCCTTGGTTATCTCTTAGAGTGTCTGGGGAAAAAGAGAAGGAGGTCACCGAACTTATTCCTGCCCTGTCCCGCCTTAAGGACCAATTGAAGATTGAAGGTATAGCCACCGGTGCTATATCCAGTAATTACCAGAAGAGCAGAGTGGAGAAATTGTGCAATACCTTAGGTCTGAAGACTATCTCTCCACTATGGGGTACTCCTGAGCTAGAATTACTTTCCGAGATTCTGAATCTTAAGTTCGAGACTTACTTTACCTCAGTCTCTGCCGAGGGATTGGACGAGGAATGGCTCGGAAAATTGTTGGACTGGAACAGGGTTGAGCGGCTACTCAAATTGAAAGAGAAGTATGGGCTGAACCCTTCGGGAGAGGGAGGAGAATATGAAACCTTCGTATGTGACTCCCCCCTCTTCAAAAGGAAATTGAAGGTTGTTGAAGCCGAGACCACATGGCACCACAACTCTGGAACATGGAA
>JACIVQ010000011.1 GCA_014361445.1 Methanosuratincolales archaeon
GACAAGTCCTCCTCCAGTCCCCTGATCAGTGAAGAAGGCCGCCCCATGAATCCCTTCCTGACCCTTGCAGCCTCGCTTGGGGTCGAGGCGCGTTTGAGGTCTGAGATTGAAGATTGGCTGATCTCCCTGATGACCCTGCACGCCCTGCTTATGCGCCCAAGGAGCGACTTGGTATTCGCCACCCCAAATGTTATCTCCAGTATGTCCCTGTAGAATGGGTGAATGCTCTCTATGGACGGGAAGGACTTGACAAGGTGCTCAAGGTATCCCGCGGAGATCTTCTCTGCGGTTCTGATCCTAGCAGCCTCCCTCCTCTTAGCCTTGACTATGGCGGGCAGCTTCTGGGGCATGGAGACCTCTGCCTCCATGGACTCGCGGAGGGATTTGTTTATGAGCTCCTCAGCAGTCAGGACTGTTGGGATTTTCTCGAAAGGCTGCCTCATTGTGGTCTCCTCCAAAGTATCTCTTCGCCCTTCCTTATACATAAGACCCTGTGGTATGGAATCACAGCGTCCCCACATATTATTGCCCTGGGGGCAACGTCCTTGATCTCCTCCCCCCTAATAACCTTCTTGTCGCCTGGCACGCCTCTGTGGACTATAACGACCTCTATGCCATTAAGCCCCTCAGGAAAGGTCCACCTGATCTTGTTTAGCACCTCTCTAATGGTTGGCATCTCTCATCAACAAAGTAAAAGCTTATTTAATCCGCTATTCATCCTTTGAATGTTGAAGGGGGATTTTAAATATTGCCTGAGGCGCAAATTGGGTACCCACCGGTGGGTGCGACCACAGTAGGTATAGTTTGTAAGGATGGCGTGGTTCTAGCTTCTGAGAAGAGGATCTCTTATGGTTATTCGATAATGAGTAAGGCGGGAAAGAAGGTATTCTTGGTAAATGAAAGGATCGGCGTGGCTTTTGCGGGCTTGGTCTCTGATGCGCAGGCAATCCTGAGAAGGCTCGGGGCTGAAGTCAGACTATACGAGCTGGACTACCACAAGAGGATGAGCGTAAGGTCCGCTGCAAAGCTCCTGGCAAACATTCTCTACTCTCAGAGGTACTACCCAGTATTTACTGAGACGATGGTGGGAGGGGTTGACGAGGAAGGCAATAGGCTCTTTGTCCTCGATCAGCTTGGATCACTTATCGAAGACAAGTTCGCGGCGCTTGGCACTGGCGGGGCCATGGCTATAAGCGTCATTGAGGAGGGGTACAAGGACGGGATGGGAATTGACGAGGCTAAGGAGCTTGCTGTGAAGGCGGTGAGGGCTGCCATCTCCAGGGATGTGGCGTCTGGAGACGGTGTGGACGTTGCCGTCATCACCAAGGACGGGGCTAAGGAGGAGTTCTTTCCCGCCAAGTAGTGGCTGGTAGTTTTGGTAGAGGGTCCATTCAGGACGCTGAGGGCGCAGGGTTACCAGATAGTTGGCAGGCACTCAGCTGTGAAGACCTGCCATTGGGTCAGAAAGGCGCTTACGGAGGGGAAGATCTGCTACAAGGGGAGGTTCTACGGCATAGAGACGCACAGATGCCTCCAGATGAGCCCGGCGGTGGTTTACTGCACTAACAGGTGTGTCTACTGTTGGAGGCCACTACCAGGCGAGAGAGGGTTTGAATGGGCTAGCGGCAGGATACCGGTTGAGGATGAGCCGAAGGAGATAGTGGATGGGGCTATAGAGGCGCATAGGAGGGCACTAAGCGGCTACAAGGGCAACCCGAAGGTCCCCGCGGATAGGTACAAGGAAGCGATCCGACCGAGGCATGTGGCGATAAGCCTGAGTGGTGAACCGACCTTGTACTCAAGGCTCTCTGAGTTGATCGAGGAGTTCCAAAGGAGGGACATGACGACCTTTCTCGTCACCAACGGGACAAACCCCAAGGCACTGGAGGGCCTTAGGGAGCCCACACAACTGTACGTCTCTGTAAGTGCCCCATCTGAAGGGGTATACAGGCGGGTCTGCAGACCTAGTGCCGAAGGGAACTGGGAAAGTTTGATGGGGACCGTTTCTATGCTCAGAACATTCAAATGCCCCACCGTCGTCAGGATCACGCTTGTGAAGGGGTTAAATATGGAGGACCCAGATGGATATGCAAGGATCCTGAGTATGGGCAACCCAACCTATGTTGAGGTGAAGGCGTACATGCATGTAGGGTCGTCGATATGGAGGCTTGGGGCTGAGGCGATGCCCAGCCATGAAGAGGTTGTGAGATTCGCGGGAGAGGTGGCCAATAGATCTGGATATGACTTGGTTGACGATGTGCCCGCGAGTAGGGTTGCCCTCCTCAGCAGAGTTTCCAAGAGGGTGCAATTTTGAAGATCGCAGAGATAGTCTCCGAGATAAACAGAACGCTTAAGTTGAAGGATGAGAGGAGGGAGAGGCTGATCTCCTACTCAAGAGAGGTCATAAGGAGGTCAGGTAGCACGATACTTGCTATTCACAGGGGGGATTCTGACAGCGCTGCTGAGAACCTAGAGGCAGCCCGCCAAGCCCTTCATAACTCTTTAGAGGTTTGCAAGGATCAGCCCGAATACCTCTATCTAGGTGCCCTCCCCCAGGCCATGCAGGAGTTCGCCGAGGCATCCATAGTTATGGCGGTACTGAGGGGGGAGGACCTCCCGACGCCAGAGGAGGTTGGGGTCCCTCCAGAGGCTTACATCGCAGGGCTTGCGGACGCTGTTGGGGAGATGAGGAGGTATGCTCTAGACTCTTTAAGGAAGGACAACATTGAGGAGGCTGAAAGGATGCTAAAGGCGATGGAGGAGGTTTACGTCTCCCTGAAAGGTTTGGACTATCCAAGGGCAGTTGTGCCGAACCTGAAGAGAAGGGTTGACATGATAAGGAGGCAGGTAGAGGAGACCAGGGCTGACGTGACGTTGGCTCACCATGGTAGGCTGATAAGGGGGAGCATCGAGAGGGCCATGGACAAACTCAAGGAGGGAGGGGCGTGAGGATAAACATCAAGGAGATCTTGGAGAGGGCAGAGAAGGACTTTGAGGGGTGCTGGAGGGAGACAGGAGGCCTCGTTGGAGGGAGAGGGGCTTACAGGGCGGGGAGGAAGGGGAGCCCACACGTGCTCATGGAGACCATAAACAGGCTTCGGGAGGCCTATCTGGAACTGGGGTTCGACGAGGTCGTAAACCCAATGATAGTCGACGAGGCAGATATATACAAGCAGTACGGGAGCGAGGCGCCTGCCATACTCGACAGGTGCTACTACTTGGCCACACTGCCAAGACCGGACGTTGGCATAGGGTCTAAGGAGATAGAGGCGATAAGGCGGGCGGGAGGACCGGTCGACCAGCAGAGCCTTGAGAGGCTCAGGGTGACGCTCCACGACTACAAGAAGGGAAGGATAGACGGAGACGATCTCGTTGAGAAGATATCTGAGGCCCTGAACGTGGAGGATACTGTGGCGCTGAAGATCCTGAACGAGGCTTTCCCGCAGTTCAGCAGGCTGGAACCCATCCCTACCCGGCAACTCCTGAGGTCGCATATGACCAGCGCTTGGTTCCTGACATGCGCCGCCGTTCAGCACAAGCTTGAGAGACCGATAATGCTCTTCTCTGTTGGGCTTAGGGCGAGAAGGGAGCAGCAGGAGGACGCGAAGCACCTGAAGTTCCACCACGCAGCCTCGTCAGTCATAATGGACGAGGAGGTCTCGGTCGAGGACGGGAAGATTGTGGCGGGCGAGATCCTGAAGAAGCTTGGATTTAAGGACGTCAAGTTCGAGAGGAAGAAGGTAACGGCGAAGTACTACGCCCCAGGGACGGAATATGAGGTCTTCGCGAGGCTAGGCGGGTCCGACTGGTTTGAGGTCGTGGACTTTGGGCTCTACAGCCCGATCGCGCTGGCAAGGTACGGGATAGAGTTTCCTGTGTTGAACATAGGGATAGGGGTCGAGAGGGTAGCCGCCCTACTCTTTGGATACACCGATGTTAGGGAGCTATCTTACCCTCAGTTCTATGGGGAGTGGGTCTTGTCCGATGCGGCATTGGCAAAGCAGATCAAGTTCTTGGAGGAGCCAACAACGGATGAGGGCAGAGCCCTTGAGAAGGCAATAGTCAGGGCGATTGAAGAGAACAGGGACGCGAATAGCCCATGCGAGTTCTTGGCTTACGAGGGGACGGTAGGCGGTAGGAGGGTCGTCGTGAAGGTCTTTGAGCCAGATCCAAACGTGAAGCTGGTCGGACCAGCAGCATTCAACGAAGTTGTTGTGTACAACGCAAACATCCTCGGCGTTCCAGAGAAGGGGATGGAGAAGGTGAAAATTGTGGAGGAGGCAAAGGAGAAAGGCGTGAGGACTGGGATCAGATACGTGGACGCCATAGCCAAGGCTGCCGCAGCCAGAGTAGAGAGGGAAGGAGAGGTTGAGATGAGGGTAAGGATGGCAAAGCTCCTCAGCGACATAAACCTACGACTGACAGACGTTGGGATGAGGTACATAACGAGCAAGGGCGGGAAGATCGATGTTAGGGGGCCGGTCTTCGTCGGGGTTTATTCGAAAGTAGTCCCCTGAGGATGAAATGAGCATATTATTGATGTTTAAGACCTGAAAGGCGGGGAAAGGATACCGAACTGATGGGACAGCCCACTTGTGGTGATTCTATGATTTTTGATGTAGGGAGGGCGATGGAGGCGCAAAGAAGGCTGGCAGAGATGGTGGTCGAGGAAGGTTTGGCAGGTGAGCCGAAGCGGGTCTGTGGGCTCGACGTTGCGTATTCAGGGGGCAGGGGATTTGGCGCTGCGGTTGTCCTCTCCTATCCAAAACTAGAGGTCCTTGAGGTAGAGACCGCTGAGGCGGACGTGAGCGTCCCGTACATACCAACGCTCCTGGCTTTCAGGGAGATGCCAGTACTATTCAGGCTAGTTAGAAAGATAAAGATGGACCCGGATGTTTATATGGTAGATGGACATGGGGTGTACCATCCACGCCGGTGCGGTCTGGCCACCCACTTCGGTGTTGTCTTCAAACTCCCAACGATAGGCGTGGCAAAGGGAAGGCTGAACATGAAAGGTTCAGAGATAATTGGTGACTCGATCGTTGTTAATGGGAGGGCTCTGGGTAGGATCTTGGGGAGGGTCTACATCAGTGTGGGAAATAGGGTGACGCTGGAAGATTGTGTTAGGATCGTTTCGAGGTGCATTAGAGGGCACAGGGTTCCGGAGCCTTTATTTCTCGCGCATAGAATATCAAAAGAGGTGGCTATGCTTGGAGAGTGAGGAGTGGTTCACCCTATATCACCTGCTGAATCTTGGCGGTCACAAGAGGAGGGTGCTAATAGGGACAGAGGAGCTGGGTAAGATACTGGGTGTCTCGCAGCAGACTGCCTCTAGGAGGCTCTTGGAGTTGGCGAGGAAGGGATACATAGACAGGGAGATGACGCCCAGGGGTCAGAGCGTTCTCATCACAAAGAAGGGGCTCTCAGCGCTTAGGGAGGTGTACGAAGTTCTTAGGACAGGGTTCGAGGAGGGGAGGAACGTCTTCTTTCTTAGTGGGACGGTATTTACAGGATTTGGTGAGGGTGCCTACTACGTTACGAAGGGAGGGTACAGCGGTCAGTTCGAAGAGAAGCTCGGTTTCAAGCCGTTCCCGGGAACCCTGAACCTAAGGCTCAGGTCTATAGAGGACATAAGAGCTAGGAAGGAGCTCGAGCTCCTCCCAGGGATAGTCGTGAAGGGCTTCGTGAACGGGGAGAGAACTTACGGTGACGTGAAGTGCTTTAGGACCAAGATAAATGACAAGATGGATGGTGCCCTTCTCTTAATACATAGGACTCATTACGGGCAAGATGTTGTTGAGGTTATAGCTGGGGAGAGTGTGAGAAAGAAGCTCGGGCTCAAGGACGGGGATCTTGTCCAACTGAAGGTCCTTGTTTGACTGGATTTGTTGAGTAAATGATCTTCCTGATCATGGAGGAGCTTACCTCCCCGTATTTGCCAAGCTTCACGATCTTGACGCCGAGGTTCTGCTTGGCAAGAAGTTCTGCTAGGTCGTCCTGGTCGTAGCCAAGAGCGATTATGTCTGGTTTTACCTCTTTGATAACGGTGAGTGTATCGAAATCCTCGCCGCCAAGGATCGCCTTGTCCACCGGTTTGAGGGCCTCGACGAGCGCCCTTCTGTGATCTTCCTTCATGACCGGGGGCCTGCCCTTCCTGCTAAGGATCGTGGAGTCCCTGGCAACGACGACGATGAGTTCGGCGCCCTCGCCCCCGAGCTTCTTAGCCTCCTCAAGGTACCTGAGGTGCCCGTAGTGGAGTAGATCGAAGCAGCCTGCGGCGAGGACCCTTTTACCTTTATCTTTGCCTTTGTCATTGTCTTTGCCTTTGTCAATACATTTGCCTCTGCTTATCTCCATTTCCATATTCTCCCCCATGTCCATGCCCACCCCGTGCCATTCCTCATACCGATCCCTTATCTGTTCCTCAGTCTTTATCAACTAGGTTCCATTCATATTTCAGCCAACCGAAGTTTCTGCAAGCGTCCAACAGGCCTTCACAGTATGCGATACATACAAGACCTGTAATAAAGTCTCCCCTACCGAAGTAGTACTTCGAGTCCTCAAAGTACTGCTTTGCTAAGGAAAGATTGTACTGCAGTTTTGATGAGAGTGAGCTCTCGTCAGGCGGATACACAGCCATCTCTGTAAGGACTTTCTGTGTGTACTTAATATAGCGTTCAAGTTTTGACTTTGCTATTTGGTCATCCATAATAGCCACCTACAGGGTTAGCATATTGCCATCATACTCTCTCAACGTATTTGCTAAGGAGCGACCTGTCGACTCTTGCCAGGACCTCAAGGGCTTCGGCTTCCATGAAGTGGAGCCTCCCTGGTACTATCAGAGAATGGGGCGGTGGACCGAAGTCAAGAGAGGCTAGATCCTCAGCCCTGCCGCCCTTGACGAGCTGGTCTGGTGAGCCAGCCCTGGCGATCCCTATCATGAGCGTGTCGGGGCATACCGCGCCCTCCCCCCTCCGTGACTCCATTTCCATGAGCAATCGTATCCCCTCTTGGACAGACATGTAACGCCCCTCCTCAGCTCTCAGATCTAGAAAGAGGAGCGTGTGGAGCCCGGCTCTCCTGTTTTGGATGATCGTATCGTAGGGGACCTCTGAGTAGTTGTCGGGAAAGGTTATGGTTGCAGACCTGCCGAACTTGTAGTTCTGAAGGCCCACCACACCCGGGGCTACAGATATTATGGATGGGGCGTGTGCCACCCTTACAAGGATGCCTCTACGCTCAGCCCTAACCCTAAGTTCAACATGTGTAGTAGCGATAAAGGGGTCTCCAGGGACAAGTAGGGCAACGTCCTTCTCGGATGCTGTCCTGAGCAGATGAGACCCGTCCTCGATATAATGTCGGTCCACCATCTTGACCTCCTTACCGATCAGTGCCTCCAGGGACCGGATGTTCAGAGAGGGCATGATGTTGGTGTAGGTCTCGATGAGGACTATATCTGCAGATCTAGCAAGTTCAAGACCATAAAGGCTCATGCCCTTCTCGTCACATAGACCAAGCCCAACGAAGCTCAAGGAGCCCATTTTAAACCACTAAGTTGGAATGGAGAGAAACTCTTAAATTTTTGTTCCTTTTACGGAAGACTTAGGGCCTGTAGCTCAGTACGGTAGAGCGGTGGACGCCACAAGGCGGCCGAAGCTCTTAACCCATTGGTCAAGGGTTCAAATCCCTTCAGGCCCGCCAGATTTTATAACCAACTTTTTTTGTTGGATGTAAAAGTCTATTAAAAATGTCCGTCTCCCTGGTATGTTGTTGGAGAAGCTCGTTAGCTGGGGGATAGTCATACCATTCCCCCAGAGGCTTGCCATCTCATTGAGGTTGACGTCCCCATGGAGATCTAAGATTCTCGCTTAGTATGGTAAAGAAAAGAAAAAAAAGAAAAGGAAGTAGGTCACTTCTCCTTCATCAGCTCGGCAATAGTTGCCTGAATTCTATCGTACTCATGACCCCTGGCGACCATTAGATCGTAGGTCGTGAATATGCCAACAAGCTCTTTACCCTTTACAACGGGGAGGTGCTTTATTTTGTGGGCTTGCATGAGGGCGGCTGCCTCATCTATGTTACACTCGGGCGTGCAGGTTACAAGCGGTTTTGACATAATTTCCTTGATAAGAGTCTTCTCAGGGATCAGGCGTTTTGATAGAACCCTTGCGATAATATCCCTCTCCGTGACTATCCCGACTGGGATGTCCCCCTCCACTACTACCACGCTTCCGATGTTCTTTTCAGACATAAGAAGAGACGCATCCAAAACCGATGCCTCGGGAGAGATCGTGACCACTTTCTTTGTCATGAATTCACTGACCTTTGCCATACAGGTCAGTCCCAAGAGATAAATCCAAATACTGGTTAATAAATAGGAGGCGCGAGTCTATAACATAGTTATAATGCAGACGAGCGCCAGTGAAAAGCAGTAAACAGAGAATAGGTGCAATTTTTCCCTCAGGACGACTCGGTCAACGACGCGTATGGCAACATAGCCAGTCGCTGCTGCGACCACAAAGCCAATTATGGACTGGAAGCCCACAGTCAGAGTACTGCCAAACTCTAAGAGATTTGCACCGATTATAGTGGGTATGGAGAGGATAAAGGAGTAGCGGAAGGCTTCTTTGGGCTGGATTCCGCTAGCCAAAGCAACAGAGATAGTGGCGCCACTCCTAGATATGCCAGGGGCGATCGCGAACCCTTGAAACAGACCTATGAGGAGAGACCGAGGGAGATCGACCTCCCTTGATCTACCACCGAACTTTGAGAATAGGAGGAGGACTCCGGTTATCGTCAAGCCAGCAACGACCGCTAAGGGGCTTGAGAAGAGGGACTCGAAGAAGCCCCTAAAAACTAGAGCTAAAATGACTGTGGGAATTGAGCCAGAGATCACGTACAGTCCAAGTCTGAATTCTCTGCTCTCGACATCCCCCCTGAGAAACGCACTGATTATTCTAAGAAGGTCGACTCTGAAATAGACCACCACTGCTAAAAGTGTACCTAGGTGTAGGGAGGTGTAGAAGCCCAGTGGTACGTCAAGACCAATTAAGGTTTGGACCAACACCAGATGTCCAGAGCTGGATATGGGCAGCCACTCAGTTAGCCCCTGTATAACCGCAAGTAAGACCGCTTCAAATAGGTCCATGCTCTAAAGTTGGAGCCGGTGTTATACATATTTTCCTATTTTCCTATTTCTCTACTCCTTATCTCCCTTTTTCCCTAGCATCCTTTTTTCTAATTTTTTATTCTCTATCCCCATTCTACAGTCTACCATTTTACCATTTATCACACCATATTCATGTTCTACTATTTTTCTCAAGGAGGGCGGACCAAAAGAACTGGACATGGGGCGTTGTTCAAGACGGTGTTTGCGACGCTACCCATAAGGAACTCACGAAGCTTGCTCCGACCCCTAGCACCGATAACTATGAGGTCTACCTTCGACGCCTCAGCTTTTTTAACTATCTTTATGCCAGGGTTGCCCACTGAGAAGTCCATATCAAGCCTCGGTGAGATCCCGAGGCGCTCTGCCATACCCTTGGCATCTTCCAAGATCTTTCTCCCCACCTCCTCGAGATGCCTCGATGCCTCCGGGAGGGCTTCCATTCCAGTGGGCTGGGGCACCGCAACGACGTGTAGGATTGTGATCTCGGCGTCGAACATCTTTGCCAGCGTGCACGCCAGTCCGATCTCCCTTTCCATATACTCAGACCCGTCGACTGGGACAAGGATCTTGCGAATGGAGAATGTGGACATAGAGGTCTGATTTTATTAACTGCGACAATCTATTTAAACTCCATCAGTGGGAGGAGGGGCTCTATTAGGGAAGGATCGTCTATGCTTGAAATCAGGTGAGCTGGGCTATCGAAGGGCCTCCTCTTGATCAGGGATGCAGCCCTCTTTGAGCCGATGCCCGGTATCATCTCAAGTTCTTTCATGGTGAGTGAGTTGATATGAACTGGCACGGTCAGACCGCTCACAGACCTAGGACCGTGGGTAAGCACGACCACATCGGTGAAGACACCGACGGGCATCTGCTTAGGTATGCCAACAAGTATTGGATAAGATCCTATCTGCCTGGCCCAAGTAGTACCGCCCTCCACAAGCTCGGTTCTCACCTCCCGCATCACGGTCCACCTTGGTACGACCCTCTTGATCATTGGGAGGTCTATCTCCTCCCGCATCCTTCTCTTGTGTTCGATGAAGAGGCGCTTGTGCTTCTTGATTAGGTAACCTCCAACAGACTCCATTCTTGTGGAAGGGAGGACCATCACCTGTCTGAGGTTTATCCTGCGGACCATTAGACCCCTACCAAGAACCTCCCTCATGAACTCCAAGTTGATTTCAAACGTGCTCTTGGTCTCCCCAGGCAGACCGTACACGAAGTTTACCCCTGGGAGCAAGTGAGGGAGACCGTTTTCCCCCCTCTCCTTTCCCACCTCATTGATGATCTCTATTGCCAGCATTGCGCCCTCAGGGCAGACCTTCAGGTTGTTCCTGCGTATTACTTCCTCGTCTGCAGACTCTATGCCGAGGGCAGCCACATCGCCAGGCGTGTGGTACGAGACTATGATTTTTAGTGCATTTTCGGACTCTTCAGGGTGGTTGTATATCGTAGCAGGGTTGACGTTGTCAATGTGTAGGACTTTCAGATCAGGCGCGACCTTCCTTATGGAGGAGAATAACCGCTTTATGGCCCGAGGAGAAGGAGCAGGGGATTCGTTTTGGTCCTTTGATCCATATATCAGGATGTCCGGCTGCCTACCAAGCCTGAAGTTCTTGGCACCAAAGGAGCGCAGTGAAGAGATCTCGTTAGTTATGCCCCTAATAGACCTGAAGTCGGGCAACCCATGGAGAGGCTCTGTGCAGAAGGAGCAGCCTCCAGTAATGGACCTTGGGCAGCCCCTGAATGTCTCGATCTCACAAATGAGTCCATCGGGGTAGAATGGGTGTTGCTGGATTATCCTGGCTCCCATAGCGGCGTACTCATTTATTGTTTCCGACGATGGTCTGACGGTGTCCATATCGACCCTATCCGAGAAGTTCTCCCTCAACAGCAATTGTATAACGACCTCTGGGTCGCCCCGTATTACGAAGTTGTAAAGATCCTCCAACTCCCTTGGAAAGCGTGCAGTACTCCCGCCGCCGCTCGCGAAACCAAATCTGACGGCTGGACCGCATATCGCTGTGTACTTGGAGTTTAAAAATGATGGCAACCTCAAAGCATCCTTTATGGTGGCAGGGGCACCACTCAAGTATTTTCCCGGCACGGTTACGCCGGCTATCAGGACAGAGAGGTCGCAGGATGAGGAGATCTCTTTTAACTGGTCCAAGTTACCGCGGACAGAATCAATTGTCTTGTAAATGACCTCGGCGTGAGGGTCAAATGCCCAAATAGACCCAGCCAGATACCTCGGGTAGACGTCAATATACGGAGGGACTCCAAGCCCTGCAGGCTCATCTGTGTACCCATCAATTATCAGGACGCGCAATCCTACATCGCCACTACTTTAGGTGCTCCCAGCCTTTGGGCGGGATCTCGATCTCCTCGGCGCCTCTAGCGAGGAAGACCTTGCTCCCGGGGAGGACCTCCCCAATCTTTATGAGCTCACCGCCAGCCCTCTCGGCTGCCCTCATAGCCTCTTCCCATCCCTCGCGTCTCACGGTCACCACGAGCTCGTACTCCTCCCCTCCATAGAGGGCCAGATCCTCAGGAGAGATCTTGTGGATGGAAGCGAACTCAAAGGCTTCCCTCGAGATAGGTATGTTGGTTATCCTGAAGGAGACCCTACTCGACTTTGATAGCTCGTTCAGTGTGAATGCAAGACCGTCACTGGAGTCCATACTCGATGTAATCGTCCCTGACTCTGCCAAGGCTGTTCCCAAACGGGGCTTTGCCCTCGGCTCATAGACGCTCATGCACAACGCTCTCCTAAGGCTCCTGGGGGCGCGAAATCCCTCTAGAAGGATCTTGTAGGCTGCGGCAGTGCTACCGAATCGCCCAGTGACCGCGATTAAGTCTCCAGGGGATGCCCCAGTTCGCTTTATCAGGTTCTTGGCGGTGCCCACGGCGAATCCAGATATTATGAGATCTTTAGCCTCCCCTACATCCCCACCTAGCACTTGTGCACCATAGTCCTTCGCAGCAGAACTTATCCCGGATATGAGATCCCTCAGATCCTTCTGGGAATAATTCCTAGGAAGCCCCAGGGAGAAGAGGAAGGCTGACGGGCGTGCACCCTTGGCAGCAAGATCGCTTATATTCATAGTGACCGCCTTCGCCCCCATCTGAAAGGGGAGCATGCCCTTGGGCGCATCTGTCATCTTGACAAACATGTCCGCTTTCAATACAAGGTAGCTGCCATCATTCAGAAGGATCGCAGAGGTGTCGTCTGAGGGGGGCAGAATTTGACCAGATAAGTGCCCATCCCTTTCCATTATGGACCATATGAGTTCTATGACGCCCCTTTCTCCGAGATCCGAAACGCTATTCCTCATTTTGCAGACCTGTAAATATTATGGGTTAGGAGGTTTTTGAAGAATTCCCCACCCACTGTGTGGGAGCCCAACTATTGCTAAGACACATTTTATTGTTGGGTAAAAATGAAAGGCATTAATGGAAGAAAGGGTGCCGGTTAGTTGGAAAAATATACGCAAATACAAATATAGAAGAATTTTTAATTAAAGGAGGCATCAATTTTTAAATACCAATTCGGAGAGGGATCTCAGAGCAGCGACTTAAGCCCCAGTAGCTCAGCCCGGTAGAGCGACGGTTTCGTAAACCGCTGGTCAGGGGTTCAAACCCCCTCTGGGGCTCCACCGAACCGAAAGAAATGTAATAAAAGTTTTTGAAGTAGTTTTTGAACCACGAGACAATTAGTTCGCTGATTTGACTAGTTATTTGAGACCAATCCTGGCGAATTCAGCATCTTGGATAATGAATTGGCTCATCATCTCTGAATACTCAGAAACGCGACACAATTAGGATTACAACGATAATCATTAATCAGGGTATTTCAGGCAGTGAAACACTACATTTCAAAGTATCCCTTATTTCCGCCCGAGTAGAAAGTGTCTAGCGGGGGTAAAAATGAAGCTGATAAAAGGCATCGTCCTTGTTGTACTGGCAGTGCTGGTCATTGCCGTAGGATCGTCAGTCTATTTTACTTACGGGTACGGCACATTAGCTGTAAAGATGGTTGACCCGCCACAAGAATGGGGAGAAGCATCAAATGTCTACATTCATTATGGTGAGATAGCTGTTCATAGGGCGGACGCTGGTAACGAGACTGGTTGGTACACGGTTGTTGGGAGCGGATGGATAGACCTGGCGAGTGTGGTTAATGTGAGCAAAACCATCGGTCAGGGGAACCTTCAACCCGGAAAATACAACCTAGTCAGGTTCCAAGTGATTGAGGCAGTTGTCACTGTTGGAGGGGCAAACTACACTGCCGAAGTGCCACCTGACAAGCTCACCATAACGATAACCCAAGGCGGCGTACAGGTAAACGCCGGCCAGACGGCATACTTGGTTATAGACATAAACACAAGGATTGTAGGTTCACAAGCATCGGGATTCAAATTGGTGCCCGCGGCGACAGCTTCGCCGGCATGAGAACTCGAATTTACCTCGGCGGACCTTTAGGTATTGTAATGGCAGCGTCTTTTTTTTTCTTTTCTATTCTTCTTTTTTGTCCTATATGAAAGCGACGAATGTGCCGACGAGAACCATAGGTGATGTAGACCTCAATGTAGCCAATTAACAATCGTAAGGACGCTGTGAACTACCCCGCGCTTTCGCAAGGGGACTTACCGCCGACAAAATTAAAAGGATTCATAAAAAATCTAAAATTTTGGAAAAAAAGGAAGTGCAGGTTACCGGTTCCCGTCGAGCCCAATGACCTGACTCTTCTGCAAGCCGGCCGTCCTAGCCAGAGGCCTACCTGATTCGGTAAGAACCAATGCCACGACCATTTCGTCATCTTGTGGGGCGTCTGGTACACCTATCGTCATAGTATCAAAGTGAGAAACAACCCAGACTGCTCTCTTGAAGACTATGGGCAGGTCGATCTGGGTCCCTGGACCACCCCTCTTGCAGGTTGAGGGTATTATCGCTTTGCAGTAGTCCACGCCTCCCAAAGCTCTCCTGACCGGGGCACCAAACTTGGGATGAAGGACTGCGTGTGGATGCTCTATTTCTCCTCCCATCCCAACAATTGCGCCCTTGCCGTACCCCTCAACTTTTTCTTTTGCTTCCTCGGGCTTAATTCCGAGTGCATCGAGTGCCTCTTTGACGAGCAACTCAGCCAACTGCTCGCCCAAGTCATAGAGCGGACTTAGGTCTTCTACATATCTACCTGCAAAGGGGTTATTGACCGTTGCGATGGCTGCAGCCTTTCTTATCGGTCGCTCTAGCACCTTGTTTGCCTCGACGTGCGTCTCCTCGACAATTGTCAATATCTTCCGAATAGAAGACAGTCCTAACATTCGATCCCCTCACTAATAATATGCAGCATTTAGTATATTGAGCTGTCGAATCGCGCACTTTAGCATTCACTTGTTGGGCAATCTTCAAAATTTTGATAATCAAGAGGAGACGAGTAGTTCGTCTATATCACGGTCAAGAAGGGAGTTAAGGAAAGAAACCCTAAATCGGTTCTAGCAGTAGATTTGGCGTATGATGGATAGCTACGATGGCAAATACAACCAGGAGGGAATATACTCGAGACATGGACCAAGTTGAACTTCTCGATACCTGCGTCCCTTAGGGCTAGCTCGAAGGAAGCAAGTCTTTCCTTGTGTATTCCAACACCTTTGACGAAGAACATCTTAGTTGGTATCATGGGGCTAACTAATATTATAAATATGAAGTTAAAAACTCTTCTGCTGAGCCCCCTCCCAATATCAATAAGCCGCTACGCCCTGAAACGAAGGGATTTTCAGACAAAGCTTAATAATTTGACAAAGACCAGTAATAACCGGTGGTTTCTTGATAGAGGGGAAAAGGAGAGCAGCCCAGGCGGCGCTCTCAGAAGTCAAGGACGGGCAGATTCTGGGCATAGGCACAGGGTCTACGGTCGCGATATTCATTGAGATACTCGCGGAGAGGATCAGAAATGAGGGGTTGAGTTTAATGTGTGTACCCACGTCTTACCAGTCCGCTCACCTGGCCATGGAAAGGGGTATAAGACTTACAACGTTAGAAGAGCACCCAACCCTCGACTTGGCGGTGGATGGAGCAGACGAGATCGATAGGGAACTCAATCTGATAAAGGGAGGAGGAGCTGCTCTGACAAGGGAGAAGATAGTGGACTCTGCAGCAAAGAGGTTTGTTGTGATAGCAGACAAGAGCAAGCTCGTTGAGAGGCTGGGTTCTAAGGCGGCGGTACCCATCGAAGTGATACCAATGTCCTGGAGGAGGGTAGCAAATATGGTGAGAGTGCTAGGAGGGGAACCGAGGCTCAGGGACGGCGGGGATAGGAAGGATGGTCCTCTAGTGACCGACAACGGGAACTTCATTTTGGACATAAATTTCGGCCCAATAGAGGATCCCAGAGCTCTTGAGTTTGAGCTTAAGAGGATCCCTGGCGTGGTAGAGGTAGGGCTCTTTGTAAACCTAGCCAACGCTGCCTACATTGGAAGTGAGAGGGGCGTCGAGAAGATAGAGCGCAAAAGCTAGGTCCATTAGAGACATACCACTAACCTAGCGGAACTTTTTTGGATTAATTCAGGTTAAGAGAGAGTGTACGCTAACTTTTTTCTGTAAACACTTATGTACATTTTAGTACGCAAATGATTTATAAATATCCTTTTTGGACATTTAGGTTCTGGTGCGTCTGCCATGGTTGAGATTGATCCAGCAATTTTGGGAGGATATGTTCTTGCCTTAATTGCCCTAGTAATTGGTCTGGTTTACAGCGCTTTCAAGGCGAGGGGAGAGTAGGGGATGGATCTCGCCACACTCGATCAGCTAATAATTTTGGTGATGATCACGGCAGTCCTGGCGATAGGCGTGAGAGGGTACAGGGTGAGCCATACAATAACGGGGTATTTTCTCGCCGGGAGGGGTTTGGGCCCATGGGTCCTGGCGTTCTCAATAATGGCGACGTACTTTAGCGCCGCATCATTCCTTGCCGGCGGAACGACTTACCTTTTCAACCTCGGCTTCGGGGCATGGCTTACAGCCTGGCATATAATTGGGGTCGTATTGATGTGGGTCCTAGTGGCGGAGAGGTTGTTCAGGTACTCTTCAAAGACCAAGATAATAAGCGTCCCTGATTTCATAGAGCACAGGTACCAGAGCAAGGGCGCAAAGATCATCTCAGCCTGCGTGATCCTGCTCCTATTCACGCTTTATCTTACGAGTGTATACAAGGGAGGGGCAGTGATACTTGCGACGGTGTTAAATATCAAGTTTGAGTTGGCGCTGATTCTGCTAGCACTCCCTGTAATAGTGTATGTGTGCATCGGAGGGCTAAAGGCAGCAGCGCTAAACAACTTGGTGCTAGGGGCACTGATGCTCCTAGCGGCGTTCATAACCTTCTACGCCATAATGTCTGCAGTTGGAGGTCCGATAAGCGGACTCGAAGCATTAGGAAGTATGAATATAATGGACAGGATGCCCGGTTCTTTATGGCTCAGACTTGACGGCGCGGGACCACAGCCAGCCATGGCAGCGGGAATGGTGCCATCACTTATAATGAGCATAACGTTCTCCATAAGTGTAGCCCAGGTGGCTTTGCCGACGCTCCTCATGCAGTTCTACGCAGCAAAGGACGCTAAGGTGATTAACAGGGGGAGGGCTATAGGTTCCCTCGCCGTTGCGGCGTATGCTATACTTGTCTTCTCCCTTGGAGCATTCTGCCATATAATACTAGACCCTCAGCTCTCTAGCGGCGAGGTTATGGCTTTGATGAAGGACACTGACTGGGTGATACCCAAGGCGATGAATATGCTAATCCCATCAGGTCTCCGCGGGCTTGTGCTGGCCGCCCCTGTTGCCGCATCCATGTCTACCTTGGCAGTGACGCTCCTTTTGCTCTCGGGTGCAATTGTGAGGGATATAATCCAGCCCCTCAAGCCCAGCATGGAGGAGAAGAAGCTCCTGCTACTAGCCAAGATCTCGCCCATATTCTTTGCAGCAATATCGCTGGTACTGACGCTCTTCCAGACGGACATTATAGTAGAGATTGTAGGAGCGGCCTTTGGTACGATCTTCGTATGCTTCTTCGGACCGGTGACCATTGGACTATACTGGAAGGGTGCGACCAAGCACGGGGCAGTAGCATCCATGATCTCAGGGCTCGTGGTGGGTCTGCTCTGGTACAAATTCCTCTACAAGGTGACTTGGATCTACCCGGTGATCCCTGCGCTTGTAGTATCGCTTCCGCTGTTCTTCGTGGTGAGCATGCTCACACCAAAGCCATCCAATGAAGTCTTGAAGTTGCTGGAGGCGAAGTAGTCATGAATTTCACATCATTCCTAGAGGTAAATGCGCTCTATTACAAGGAAAAGCCGGCGATGATCTTCCCAAAGAGAGGGGAGGCCATATCTTACAGAACGCTATTGGAGAAAGTGAACAGGCTGGCGGGAGGCTTGAAGCGACTAGGAGTAAATAAGGGAGACAGGGTGCTCATTGGTGCTGGAAACATTCCGGAGAGTATCATAAGCTACTTCGCCACGTGGCGGATCGGTGCTGTGACTGTGCCAGCAAACCCAGATTTCAAGTTGGAGGAGTTTTCCTACCTGATAAAGGACGCTGAGCCTAAAGCCATAATCGCGTTGGAACCGGTCTGCGACCTGATATCGGGACTTGACCTGGAGCTTGGAGAAGCCTCTGTGATATCTTTGGGCGAGGGTTGCGGGACGTGCACTTACAACGATCTCATACATTCCCCTCCTTTATCCAGCCCAGAGGATTGCTCCATAGATAGCGTATGCCAGATCCAGTACACCTCGGGGACTACGGGTAGGCCGAAGGGCGCAATGCTCACGCATGGAAATTGGATTGCGTCTGTTGAGGCTGAGAGGTGGGCTTTAGGGTTGACAGAGAAGGACGTGTACTTAGGGTTCTACCCTAGCTTCCACATCGGAGTGAGTTGGGGGATAACTAGCCTGAAGTACGGGGCGACCTTCGTATTGATGGAGCGATACAACCTTGAGGAGTACCTCAGGCTGGCTAGGGATTACAGGGCGACTGTGCTCTCAGGCATGCCCCCAGTTATATACGCTTTGGCGGAGGCCCCAGAAGGTACAGAGGAGGGCCTCTCCGGCGCGAGGTGCATAATAACGGGCGGGGCGCCAACCCCTGAAGAGGTCTGGAGGAGGTTCTCAGAGAGGTACCAACATATCAGTGTGGTTAATGCCTACGGGCTCTCTGAGACTGTGGTGCTGGGGACAGGGGCGGCGGTGCCTGCTGGCAGGCAGGACCTATCAAAGGGTTTCAGGAGCGTTGGTGTACCGGTGGGCTTCTCCGAAGTCAAAATTGTGGATGAGAATGATCCTAGCAGAGAACTTGGACCGCGACAGGTAGGGGAGATCGCGCTTAGGGGGCCCGGTGTATTCAAGGGGTACTGGAAGAGGGAGAAAGAGACCCGGCAGTCCTTCATTTCTGGCGGCTGGTTTCTGACAGGGGACTTGGGGTACGTTGACGAAGAGGGCGTATTGTACATCACTTCGAGAAAGAAAGACGTGATAATTATGTCGGGGTGGAAGATATACCCTGCCGAGGTAGAGAACATCCTCACGAAGCACCCGAAGATAGCGGAGGCGGCGGTCTTTGCCAAGTATGATGAGGTCAGAGGGGAGGTGCCAGCAGCTGCGATAGTACTGAAGCCAGGAACAGAGATCACGCCCGAGGAGGTCACGGAATACTGCAGGAGCAACATGGCAAGCTATAAGGTGCCAAGGCATATATTCTTCCTTGAAAGCCTGCCGAAGATGTCTGGCTGGAAGATCCTAAGAAGGTTGTTGAGGGATAGGTACGGAGGGTTCCCTTCCGAAGGGCAAAAAGTTGTTGGAGTCTCCTCGGTTATGACATGAATGTTTTTACCCGAATTAATATTTTAATTCTAACTTTAGTTCTGAGTTTCTTCGGATATGGAAGGATTTTATGGTCGTCAACGGCAAATTCTGTCAATGGTTGATCTTGATCATCTCTTCTCACTCTTTCCCTTTTCTGGCGGATAGACTAAGCGCCAGTCTGTACCTGCTGTACTTGTCTTCAGGTGAGAACCTTGCGGGATGCGGATTCTTAAGCGCCCCTCCACAGTAAGGGCACCTATCCTTCCTTAGAGTATACTCTCCGCACACGCTACACTTCTTGATCATCCCTTTCATCAAATCACCTTGTGAAAGTGCCAGATCCTCCCGCCTCAATAATCCTCGCCATAATTGTCTCAGCAGTCTCCTTAATGATCTCTTCAGCGGTTCGATAGTCTTTGGCAGTGACTTCTATTCTGTACCTAGGTGCGCCCAAATAGGTTATCTCAAGCTTGCCCCCTTTACTGCGTGCCCTCTCCTCCCCTTCCAATAATGCCCTCTTTATATCCTCTATCCCCCTGGGCTTTGTTGAGTTTAACTGGAGAATCCCTGCCACATGAACCATCGGAGGTTCAATATGCTCTTTTGCCACCTCCTGAATTGCCTTTGCCCATGATTCTGGGATGCCCACGTCCGTTAATACCTTATAACCCTCCGCTACTGCTGCCTCCATGGCAGTGTAGAGATCACCAAACTGATCTTCCAGCGGGATGCCTACCTTTTCCACAGCCTCCGAAAAGTCCTTCTTGAGCAAAGCGGCAACTTCTTCCAGTATCTTTTCCGCCCTCTTTGACCTCTTCCACTGTATTAGCTTCTCCTTCTTCTCCCTCTCGGTAACTTTTTTGAGAGAAAGGTCTATGTGTCCTTTCTTCTCGTCAACACGGATGACCTTCAAAACTACCTTCTGCCCCTCTTTAATGTAATCTCTAATATTCTTAACCCACGTGGATGCGATCTCACCAATAGGTATGTAGCCCGTCTTGTTAAACTCGTCAAGATTTACATAAGCCCCATGATCCTGTATCTTGACGGCAGTCCCTATGACGAACTCCCCTATATCTGGGTATTCCCTCTTTCTAAGCCCCATCTCTGATCACCATCTTAACGAATAATAAAAATAAGCGCGTATATAAATGGCTGCCTTTGACCTTACCGAAGGTGCGATAAAAAAGTGTAAGAAAATCATGAAAATGGACACAATACCATAAATAGATCTCCATCTGCCCCCTCAGAAGATGAAAAACAGTTGTTGTTCTGGATTCGATTAGGCTACAGGTTAAGGATCCTCGGTGGCGAACTCTTCGACAGAAATTCCCTTTACTAAAAAAGGGCGATTTAGCCAATCTCTTTGACCTTGTCGGAGAGGATCTTGCTCTTCCCTCCTGTAGGGAGAGCTAGATCTCGCCCGCAGATGTTGCATTTAACCCTTGTGGCTACATTTGAAAAAACCGTCTGTTCATTTCCACAGTCCGGACACTGGACTCTGAGGAACTTACTCCTAGGGACGGGCGTCAATATCTCTTTTCTCTTCAATCAAAACACCTCACACAACCTCAAGCTTCTTGAGTCTTATCCCTCTCCGCTGATTCTGATAACCACACTTCTTGCACTTTAGCTTCAAACTCATCTTCTTTGTAGTCTTAGCAGTTCTCTTTTGGACCGGCTTTCTTGAGCTGCCGTAGCCCTTCTTTTTCCTCTCGTATCTCCTAGTACCCTCTGCCAGCCTCCTTTCCTTACCCTTCTTATAAAGGGTAACGGTATGGGCCGTGTGCGTCTTACACCTTGGACAGTATGTGTTTATCTCCTTTGGGACTTTCATTTCGTTACACCTTCCTTTGTATCATCATAGCTATTCCTCTATTTATCAGCGCCTCCGCGTTCTGTGCTGGTAACAGCACCACATCCTCCGCTTTGTAAGGGCCATACGTCCTCATATCTGCCCCTACGAATGACGGAACATCTCGGAGCACCCTAACTAATATCTTTTTCGCACCTTCTTCCTTCCCCTCTTTGCTTGTGGATCCAAGCAAAACCAACTCTTCTTCAAATAATGGTCCCTCTAAAGACCCTCCCTCCAACACCCTCTTACAGATCTTCTCTCTCCTTAGAAGTCTTAATCTCTCAAGCATCCACCTGATCCGTTCTTTTTCAGCCTCCCTCAATCTTTCTGGAAGAGCGTTCTCCTCCTTGCTCAGACCATCGAGATAAGCTTCAACCTGGCTCATGAAATCGGGTGGAGGTCTCTGAAGATCCCTTTGCTCCCTCTCATTAATTAAAAACTCGAGGATCTTTTTGTACATAAGATCATTCCCTCAACTCTGCTGCACCCTTACAGAGGAGATATATCCCGAGACCCCCAGGAACCTCCAGCTGGACATTCTTCACCGGTCCCACCTCGTAATCCCCTATCCTTACTCGCGGAGCCTCCTTAACATATACTTTTATACTACCAGACTTAAATACGACGGCATCCTTGAGCGGGTCAAAGGTCTCCAGGTCGCTGTATGAGATTCTTGCGGCTTTAAGTCCAGACTTGCCGTGTAGGGAATTGGGGTACCTTATTAGTCTTTTGACGTCTATCGTCACCCTTTCGTCAATATTGCAGAGGAGGTCCTTCACGGCAGCCTTGGCTATCCTTATGGTCCTACCAAGTTCTACCCCCCTCAAGCCCATCCAAGATGGGGGGTTGGCCATTATCCCCCTCAACAACCTATCCTTATTTCTCATAATAATGTTGGCAACTTCATCCGAACCCACCACAGATCTAAGTTCCTCCATGGTACATCTACTCAGATATGCGTAGACGGACTTTGCAAACCTTCCCCTCCATCCACCATCCCTTAGGTCTGGTCCTGTTATTGACCCGTCCTTCATCATCCTGAATCCCTGATGCTTGGGATCAAGCCCAACCCCTCTCACATAGTCCGCTATCTCCCTCCTACCATCTGAAGTGAGCCTCTTAACATCATCTGTCTGGACATGCAAGTGGTACCCTCTATGTCCTGAGAAGCAGACCTCCACTTCCTTGAGGCTCACTCCGAAGTCAGGGATGAGATACTCGTCTATCAGCTTGAATACCTCTTCCTTAGCGACCTCCAGACACCTGTCGCAGACCCAGGTAGTTGTCTCAATTCTCTTCATACCACATTTAGGGCAACTCTCAGGAGGAAACCCTGTTCCCTTCATCATACACTCTAAACAGGTCCATGTGTCATGATCTGCCTTGCAGGGTGTAGGTATATGGTCTGCATCCACATCAAATATGAGATCTGCCCCCTTCCATCCCTTTTTATTCATGTCTGAGGCCTGAGGCTCCCTATAATACGCAGATGAATAATACAAATGGGCGGGAATGTGGTTCTCAAGGTATTCCTTCAGGGCAACCGTGTCTGGGAAGGTCATGTGCCTTATCATCGTCTCTTGTCCAAGAGGTATTAACGCTATCTCCCTCTCTTGTAGGTCCTTTACGACCAGTTCGTTGACATCCAATGTTTGGTAGTACTCCTTGAACGCCTTGACAACCTCTTTATTCACTCCTTCTCCCATCCCTTTTTCTCTTTATCTCCCTAGCCTTCATTTTATAATATTGTAGGGGGTGCCTCACCCTCTTACAGTACGCGTCTTCACCCACACATAGCCCAAAGGACCTCAAAACATCGCACTTTGGCGGCAGATATTTCGTCTTTGAGCCTATTAGTCCCGCTATGTGCTCCACTTGGTACCTTGCCTTTCCCTCATCGAAGTCCGCAACGCTTGTAAAGTACTTTAGAACATTTTCAACACTCTCCCCAATGTTTATGAGAAAAGTGGTAACTGCGAATCTCGCCATATGTGACAGGCTCTTTCCAGCCGCAAGATCCTTCAGGAGCGCAACGATGCAAGGGGGCTTAGCCTCTTCAACAAACTCTGCCATCACATCTTCATCGTATTTCTTTGTCTCCTTCATTAACTTTTCAAGACCCTCCAATTTTGACAGGAGCTTTTCTGGTATCTGGAACTTCTTGATATCCTCCTCCTCTACCTTTCTCAGGATCTTCAGCTTTAAAGCCTCAGAGAGCAACCTAGCCACTTCAACTTGCTTTAGATAGACCCT
The DNA here is from genome assembly GCA_014361445.1 of Methanosuratincolales archaeon. Taxonomy (GTDB): domain Archaea; phylum Thermoproteota; class Methanomethylicia; order Methanomethylicales; family Methanomethylicaceae; genus WYZ-LMO10. Next base: position 23,138 of record JACIVQ010000011.1, read on the forward strand.
CCCACCGATTACGTGCCTATTTACGAGTTTCCAGTCTGGAGAATGAAAGCTCGGTGCGACCTCCAGATAGTTCTCTACCGGCAAGCTGAAGTCAAACAAAGCCCCACTAACCATGAGTTCAGTTCCTTCTAAGTCCCAATCAAATCCGTCCTTTCCAACCTCTGCAATCTTCTCCTTCTCCTCACTTTTCAGGAGCTCGAAACACCTCTTCTGCTCCGAGTTAGCGAACCTCCTTACAACCCACCCGGATCTCAGCCCATAAACGAATGCTAGTGCAAGTGGGTATGCCAAGATCTCTGTCTCTGGGTCAACAACATTTAACTCTGCCCACCTGCCCTCAATTCCGCGCCTTACCCTCTCGACTGCCCTTTGCACCACATAGTCGTACTCATCGCTAGCTAAATCTTGGAATGTGAGGCCGTAACTCTCCACAAAAGAAGACGCTTTTCTCAAAAAAGGGTACTTTGCCAAATCCTCTATCGTTAGCATCTCTCTCATCCAATAAAAACGAGGAAAAAATTGTTAAAGGTTCCTCTATTCCGCTTCCATTCGAGGCGCCAGATAATACACGATCCTCCCGCCGTTTGGCAGGTTAAAATCCAGCCTAAGAGGCATGTCTGTCGAGAACATGAGTATTGCTATGTCCGAGAGATCGGATGCAACCATCATCTTACTCAGATATGTAAGGCTATATAGCGCATGTGCGCTCTCCTTAAGTTCAATCGAGAGGAGCTCCCCACTATCCTTGGTTATCTCCACCTCGACCTCTCCTCTGTCACCACTTGCCGTTACCCTTAGCCTCTCGTCTTCTGCCGTAATCTTAACAAAGTCGCTAACTACTTCTGCATCTTTGATGGCGTCCATAAGCGTTGAGGCTGGAAGCTTGACCGTAGCAAGGAACGAGATCCTAGGGACTGAGAGTTCCTCCTTACCTAAGTCAAGTAGGGGAAGTGAAAAAGTCCTAGAGGTCTTCCCCCTAAACCTTATCTTCAGTCTCGCCTCCTTCTCAACCTTCTCCAACTCGAGTTTCTCATTTCCTCCTGTTCTCTTCATTATATTCTTCATATCATCAAAATTAACTCCAATTGGGACCTCCTCAGTGCACTCGTATGACTCAAATGATGTTTTTGGCAGTTCCATATCTACCATGGCCACTCTTGATGGATCCATCGCCCTCAATCTTATCCCTGTCGGGTCGGCGATGAAAACCCCCTCCTCAACAAGTGTTGAAATAGACTCTATAATATTCCTCCAAATCTTGCTGTCTGCGAGTACTGCTTTAAACATAAAACAACCTCCGGTACCCTTTATAATAAATCCGAATACTTAAGATCTACTACTTCTTGATCGCATAAGATGTTCACTCATACTCTCTCCAAGTGTGACCGCATTTGGTGCATCTGTAAAACCTTGTTGGCGCTTCGTCAGCCCTCCTAGTCTGCATCATCCAATAAAACGCCTCCAAGTTTCCACACCTCCTACATTCTGCCTTTGTCACCGGCAAAACCCTGTCCTCGGACTTGGAATGCTTTACAATCACAGTCTCCTTTTGGGGGTTAATCGACTCTTTAAACCTCTGCTCCCCACACTCACCAACATCTTCATAACCGCATTTTTTGCAGACAAGGATCTTCCTCTTCCTGTCTGGTAGGAGAACGCTATTGCAGTTAGGACAGAACTTCAAAGGACTTCCCCGCCCATCAAACCTTTGTCGATGATTTTAACTTATCGGTCCGTTCCTCCACTTTCTCACCTAACCACTTCCTGATCCCCTCTATTACAACCTCTGCGTCTCTCCTATTCCGCGGGGGCACGTCCATCAATGGTATTCCCAAATATTTTTCGTTCATTTTCCAACCAATCGCACTCCTAAAGCCCTCACCAAACGCTATACCTGAGATCTCCTCAAAATACCCAGTTTCCCTAAGCCATTTAACTAGGTCCTCAAGATCCTTGGCCCCTCTCTTCATTACAATTGCGTCTATCCATCCGCCCCTGAATACGAATAGCACCACTATACCTCTGCCCTCTGGTATATAATCAACATAAGCCTTCCTAGTCTCCCTCTTCGTTCTTTCCGCCCCCTCCATCCCTAATTCTCTTGACTGCCAACCTCAGAAGGTCTGAAAAAGCCCTGGCGGCGCCCTCGGTCTCACAAGATCTGCTCTCGAAATTAATCGCTGCCACCCTGACAAACAAAGTCTCAGCAGCCTCTTCTAAAGAAATTAAATGGTTTGACCAAGCATATGCGAGTATTGCCTCGACTACGTCTCCCTTCTCACCAGCCGTCATCCTGCTCACGTCTATAGTCTTCGAGATTTCAAGTGCCTTTGAAAGCACTCTGTCTGGAACCCTTTCCCCAACTGGTCTGCCAACCGCCTTTGTTTTAGCCATGGAATAAGCTAGGTTTACAAAAGAGTCCCCAAGTCTAGCCCAATCCTTATTCTTGGCAATCACTCTTAATTCACTCAAGAAGTTCTCCTCTACTTGAGGAGGTCGTTGAGTTTTCCTTTCAACTCCTTCGCGTCCTCTTCAATCTTAGCAAGAGCCTTGAGAATAGCTTCCCTGGGCTTCTCTTCTCCATCTGTGTAAACCACTAGCTTTATCCCACCTGTGAGTGGGTGAATGATCTGGTATCCTGCCTGCTTAACGTGTTTATCCAGAAGTAGCGTTGTCCTCAAAAGATTCCCCATGGTGTGGTCCTCGTCCTTCAGCTCCAGTTCAAGCTTGCAGTTATCCTCTTTTATTATCTTTACTGACATAAGATCCCTCCTTTAACAAATAATGAATTGAGATCTTCCTCCTCTCAAAGGTCTTATCCCTAGCACAGAAGAGTCTCCCCCTCTTCAAGATCAGCTCTTCGCCGCATTTAGGACAAGTAGCATAGATGACGCCTAGCTCCTCATCCGCCGTGGTTAACTGGTAGGGTGGCCAGTCTGTAACGACCTTTGCTATAACCCAGTCATTTAGCCCAACGACATCGAAAATAGTGTCAACGTAACTTCTTGCCGCTTGGGAGACATGAAGTATCCCCGTGAATACCCCCTTCAGGCTCCTCTTTCCCCTTATCCTGAGGATCTCAACTACCGTGGAATCCTCCCTCATCGGGCCTACCACTACCCCCTCGATAATGTCCCCAATCTCGGGCACTGCTACCTTGGTGTAGGGACTAACCCCAACCTTCCTGCTATTTGCATCGATGACTAGTGCCCCTAGGGTTGACGAATAGAGCCCGCCCCCTTCAACGTAGACTCCTTCACCCGGGATAAACTCCTCCTCAACCCCGAGCTTTTCTCCTGGAACCGCGACCCGTGTTTTTCTTTTATTCATTGCTTTACCCTCACTATTCTGTAAAGATCTGCCTCAAAGAGGTAGAACCTCTTCCTATGGAAGTGGTAAGTAGGAGGCAGTTTTATCTTTAACGGAAGGACCTCATCAACCTTACCTCCAACATCTCCCACAAACTTGGATATAAACCTACGTACGCTCTCCCCTCCCTTATGAAGCGAATAAACCTTTGGTGCGATAGACAACCCCGCGATAATAAAAGCTCTGTCAGCCTCTCTCCTCCTGACACCGAAAGGGGGATTCTGTAGTACAACGTCCGCCTTAAGCCCAGAGAACTTCACGTCCCCGACCAAAAAATCTGCCTTTAAATCCATCCCTAACTTCATTGCAGTTTTTCTTGCATCACTCACTGCGGTGGCGTCAATATCTAGGCCGACCACATACTCCGCACCCAAAAGAGCCGCTCCGAGCGCTAGTATGCCTGTCCCACACCCAAGGTCCGCGACAATTCTTCCAACTATATCGTTATGACGGAGATGCACGTACCACAATATCTCAGCGGCAACCGGGGCCGGTAGCCTATATTGTTCAAAGAACAATTTTGGTCTCTTGAAAGACCCTACCTCTTCCAGTCTCCTCTCAAGTTCTACCTTGGAGGAGATCACCCCTCTATCACCTTCAAAAGTTCCTTGAAATCTTCTACGTTGAGTACTGGTTTTCCGAAGATCTCCTGATTATCTATGGATATTCTGGGGCACCCTGTTATTATGAAAGAATCAACAAAAGTGAGGCTGGAGAGCCGTTCCCAGTTTACCTCATCAGCGACCAACATCAATGCCTTCTTCTCTCTCGCCTCCAACTCTTTTTTAATTAGAAGGGCAAGATCTCTATTGAATTGTCCTCCCTTCGTAACCACGACCACCCCGAATATCTGAGCCCTCTTCGCCTCTTGGATCGCCCACCACCGTCTAGCCAGTATTTTTCTTTTCAACTTTTCAATATCCCTGATCTCTCCCCTGTATGGGTCTACAATGTATACTGGCAACTCTACGTAAAGGGCGACTCCGAGCGCGTGGAAATCCCCTCCACCAACATGCAGAATAGCATCCACCGAACCTGCGATCCTCTTCGCTGCTTCAACATTACATCCGAGTACCGCCCCTCCAGTAGCATCGTCAACCGCCACCTCAAAACCATTTGACCTGAGCCCTTCAACAAAAATCCTTAGGCTGTGAACGTGCTGCAAGCTTGCTACAAGGCCGACCCTCTTTATCCCCTTGCCCTTCAGAAATTCTACACTCTTTTTTACGAGCTCGCTCAAATTTGCTATGTAAGATGCAGGAATGTAAAGCGTCGGTATCTCCTCTTCTGTCTTAACAAACTTGTTGTGACCGATATGTATCAACATATCGGCACCCAATTTTCTGCCGATCCCGTCAGCAAGATCGCATCCACCATAGCAGGGATCTGCCGATATGTAGACGGTGATGCCGGCAGAGGATAACTTCATCCAAAGATCCTTTAGGTGCGGCTTCAACCCATCTGGTGCCTGGATTAATACTGCCCTTACACCTCTTGACTTTATCTCATTAATGATCTTCTCATACTCCAGGTCGTAGGGCGCTGCGTTTGACAAAATAGTACCCCTGCTACATGCTTCTCATTCAATAAAAATAGAGGCACTCTCAACGTATAAATGCATAGTGCATTGTGCGCGTTTTTATCCGGCATTGTGGACGAGCAATTCTCAGCTGCTCTCAATAATCCTAGTAGGCATAGGGATCTTAGATTTTGCCAACTCGAGAGCAGCCTTCGCTACATCCTTCTTGTCCTCTGGCACGTAGAGGTCCATTATGGGTTGCAAGACCTTTAACCTTGCAGCCGTACCGGCAGGCTTTCCAAAAGATTTCCTCATTCCGTCCTGAAGTCGGTCTGCCCCAGCAAAGGCCATCATTTTGTTCTCCCTTAACACGTGGTGTGGGTAAACTCTCACCTTAAGATAATAGCCTGCCTCACCAAGCTTGGTTGATAAGCGTTTTGTTACTATAACCCTCGCAGCCTCAAGGGCATTGTGCCTAACCTGCCCCGCCTCCAATGGGACCAGAGTCAGTTTTACTGGAAAGTTGCCCTTTGGATTTCCGAAGTCGAACTTAGTGATCTTTAAACCCGGGATCCCCCTGATGTACTCCTTCCTAGTGTAAGCAGGGGTATCAAAGTAGCGGTAGCAGTGACCTGGACGTTCTGGCATATATTTCACCTAATTTTTCCAAGAGCATGTAGCAGTATAAGTATTTTAGTCTTTCTGATTGCCACTAAGTTACACTTAAACCCGCTTCCAACAAATATGGAAACAAGGTCTCGATCCATGTGGCGAGAACATTGCACTCTTCCTTTGCCTAATTTGTGGGAATATTCTTTAGCTTAAATCCCCAAGCGCTCCAAATTATTTTGAAAAATGAGCAACGCGTTGGTGTAAGAATCACTCCGAAAACCTCATCTCCGTCCTATCTCTATCACGACTAGCCCCTCAAACATAAAATCTTTCCTATTGACAACCCGCCCCTTAAGTCCTTCATCCTCTATCATCTCTAAACTCTCATCTACACCATTGAGAGTGGACTGAACAAAAAGCGCCCTTCCACACTCATTCAAGTAATTTCCCACTTCTCTTAAGAACCTGTCAATGACCTTTCTCCCTTTTTCTCCACCACTCCAAGAGAGATCTTTTGGCTCCCAGTCTGAATCCAAGAGGTAGGGCGGGTTCATCAATATCAGATCATAAAAATTGCCCCTTAAAGGTCCAAAAAGGTCTCCAACAACGGCGCATAACTTATCATAACACTCGTTCAACTTGAAGTTCTCACACGTGTTCTTCACAGCCGATGGGTTCAGATCCACAGCTGTCACAGACTCTACCCGGTCTGCTAGGCAGAGCCCAACAATCCCGGTCCCACAGCAGAGGTCAAGAATATGCCCAGAGGCCCTTGAGATCGCAGAATCTACCAAGATGAACGAATCCTCACAAGGGGCGTAAACTCCGGGAAAAACCAAAATGGTTTTACCCCTAAACTTAAGACTTTGCATTTATACCGCCTATTCTCCTGCTAAGATAAATGAAATCATTCGGTTCCAGCTCAAATACCCTTCTCATCAGGAACCTCTCGTCAATACTTCTTATCACATCTTCTTTATCCAAGCCCTTTATCTTGCAATAGCTCTCGATCGCCTTCTTCAACTTTCTCCTTCTCTGCGAGAATAATATCTTCAAAGTCTCCTCTAAAGTAGCCCACTCCATGAAATCACAGGCCCTCTTCTTTATGGTGACCACCGTACTGAAGACCTTGGGTTTTGGATAAAAAGCCTCTGGCGGAAAATCCCTGATCCTTTCAACCTCTCCTAATAGCGTTGTGACCACGCTTAGCCTTGAGTATTCACTCTCACCAGGCTTGGCAAGTAACTTCTCTGCGACTTCCTTCTGGTAAGTTAGGGCTGCCAACTTGAATGAGCAATCCTTCAAGATCTTGATGGTAAGGGGTGTGGATATAGAAAAGGGCAAGTTCGAGACGATCTTGTCAACCTTGGGTATCTCCATCTCTAGAATGTCGGCTATTACGATCTCCACATTATCCGTTCCGGTCGCCGTCAATGTATTTGAAAGTGCCCTTGCCACATTTCTGTCAGATTCGACGGCTATGACCTTCCTTGCCCTCTCTGCGAGCCTTAGGGTTAATGTCCCTATGCCTGCGCCCACCTCAAGCACAACTTCGTTCGGCTCGATCTTTGCCGCATCTATCAAGCACTCTATCAAACTCTCGTCTACAACAAAGTTCTGCCCGAGCCTCTGCTTGGGTCTAATACCAAACCTCTTTATCGTGCTAAGAGTCCATCCAAGAACGTCTTCTCTCAAAATCAGAACTCCTTCTTTGGTGGTGGCTTGCAGAAGACGTAGTATTTATCCTCGTTCTTTATCTCCATGAATATTCTTTTAATGATCATCTTCTTCGGATCCACAATATGTGTCCTCTTCTGGATGTCCTCGAAGCTGGTGAACGGGCCCTTCTTCCTCTCCTCAAGTATCTGCCACATGGCTTTCTTTCCTATGCCCGGGAGCAGTTCCAAGGCGTGCATTCTGGTAGTCACAGGTCCCGAGTGGTTGAAGAAAGCCACAAACCTCCCCTCGTTCTTACTGACTATTTCTTCGACAACAGCTTGGAGCTCATCTTTAGCCGTCTGGGTGAGCTCCTCGTAGTCTATTCTCCTCTTCACATGATCTATTTTCTCTCTTCCATACTTCCCTATGGCGACCCTCTCCCTTGGCGAGAATGTTGCACCAGGGAGCGGAACAAGCTCCAAAAGCGTGAAATAGTCCTCCCCCACTGCCTGCACAATCGGCTCCCTTTTGTATAGCGGTCTTGTGTCTTTTGGGTGACCGAACTGTAAGTGGTCCAAGACGTAAGCGTACTCTTCAAACTTCCGCTGCTCCTCGGGCATTATAATTCCCTCTTGATAAATATGTGGGCTTGTGTAAAAAAAGGTTTTATTCTCTGTAAGAATTCACCACAGTCAAGATCTTCTCTAGCTCCGAGGGCAGAAATGGTTTGCTCTCGCTTGCAAAAATGGTCCTTAGCTCATCCACGGTCTTGGGCATTATATTCACTATCTGAGCGGCTAGGATGGGCGAGATCCCTTCCGATTTGAGCCTGTTTAGAAGCTCCTCCGCTTTTTCTGGGCTCAACTTTGATAACTTCAAAGAATAATCATAAGTCAAGCGCTGAAGGTAACTGAGCTCCCCCTCCTTCTCTCTCTGCTCTAACAACTTCTTAACCTGCGGAAGAGTGAGGACCTCTTCCTTAACTACTTCTCTCGGCATTTATGCTCCCTCTAGGGGGGATATATGCTCAGGTCTTGCTATTATGGTCTTCTCATAACCTCCCATGAACATCTTCAATACGTATGCCCTGCCCCTCTTACCAAGGACCACCCCTGTCCTTCCGTGGTACCTTCTATGTGGCATTCCCTTAACGCAAGAGGGATCAATCTTGATGGTTACTTTCTCTCCTACTGCGTATTCCCTTAGGAGCCTGCTCACCGGTGAGCGCCCTCTCTCCCTAAAGCCCTTTCTAAGTAAAGATCTAGTTCTATTCCTATAACCAACAGAATGCCTCATTGGACCCCAACCTCACTAACAGAGATTACGTCAAGCTCTACACACCTAGCACCAGCACCCAGTACTTCAGAGACACTTGGCTTAGTCCTACCATCATCGCCGGATATCAGCTCCTTCACATAAAGCCCTCCTTGGCAACGCACTAAGATTTCGATCCTGTTGCTATCGAGTTTTTTTGCCTTCATCTCATATACCTTCTTCACTCTTAACTTGTCGGCGCGGCGGTGTAATACCCTTTTTGGGGTGTATTGATTTATAAGACACCCATTAAAGCTTTTCTCTATTTTTTCAAGGTCACCTTCGGTGATCTCCCTATCCACAACCACGAGTGCACGGTAGCTCTTCTCGGCGACCTTTGCCCTTTCCTTCAAACTCCTCACTGTCTTCTTGTCAGAAAAAGCCAGCCCTAACACCTCGACTTTCCCCTCAGCTCTCCTGTTTATTTCATCTTCGAGCTCCTTGAGATCAATCCTTCTCATCTTGGGCTCCTTTATCTCCACCACAAACGGCCTTCCGTTACCAACAACGATGGCATCCACATCTTCCCTGCCAGCCCCATGGAACTTTGCGGATTTTCCTCCAGTCCTTTCCAGTAAAGGACCGACTATGATCTCCTCTACTGATGTCGGGTAGATCTTACCAGTCCCATGACATATCTCGCAGCCCCTTCCCCTACAGTGCACGCAGTCCCACTTGGACTGAGGAATTCCTCTAACGAGCTTACGGTACCTGCCCGATATGTAGAGAGGCATTGGTCTCACAGATATCTTGGGGCCAGGCACCTCGACAAGTACTACAACGTCTGGCTTTTTGAACTCGACGACCTTTCCTGTAATTCTAGAGACCTCTTTTCCTATCTCCCGACTGCACTCCATCCTCATTGACTCACCAAATTCAATACCGAACTCTGCTCTGATCTTGTCCTCCCTATCAGCCAAATCTCCAGACACCCTTACACCTATCAAAAAGTTGTCATAATCTAGCCCCTCTAGTGCCCTTGCGACACCTTCCGCATATTCCCCTATCCTCTCCATAATACCTCCACAGATGGCACACCCCTTACTTTCGATCTGAAGACCAAGGACATTGGCGGCTGGCTGAAAAAGACCATTATTGATTAAGATCTTCAACAGTTCGTCACCCTCCCCCTTAACTAGTTCTTTGTGGCCCTCGAGTGCGAGAACTAGCTTTATTGCCCTGCCTCTCTCTCTGTTGGTTACCCCCTTAATCAGACCTCCGAACTGCCTGCCAAGACAACTGTCACAAAGCGTATAATTGGATAACATCCTCCTGGCATATTAAAGGATCAATTGAGATAACCTTTTTTATTC
>JACIVQ010000012.1 GCA_014361445.1 Methanosuratincolales archaeon
TCCTTCATATCTCCTAGAAAGAAAAGCCGTCAGCTTCTGCATGAAGTCCTTCGCCCTATCCTTCTCCCTCCTAGAGTATTCTGTTAAGACCTTATTCAGCGATGGCTTCCTCGAAACTAGGCTCTGGAGCCTCTTCCTCTTGAGCTCGTAAACCCTATGTATGTGGAATAGCCTTGTCAAGTCTACTCTTATCCACCCTAGTTTTGGGTTGAAGCCGTCCAGGCTCCTCTCGTTGCAGTCCCATGCTATCCCTTCCTTTTGGCTCGCTTTCCGTTTGAACCTGAAAGTAACAGTAAGATACCTTTCATTTAAGATCAGTTCTCCCATATCGGCATCTTTTGGGACTCTGGTCCAGAACCAAGCCTTTGAAACATCGAACCCCAAATACTCGTTAAACGGCTTAACGCTGACCTTAATTATCCCGTCTCTATAAGAGTACAACGTTTCTTTAATTCTAGCAAATTTCTTCTTAACAGTCGGCTTGTTCCCCGACCTCTTCCCTTTAACGTAGCCCCTCCTCCAGGATTTGAGGATAGAATACGCCTGCTTTATCGCCGAATCAACATAATGTTTAGAATAGTTCCAGTCATTCATTAGAATACTCCTTAAGTAGTGGTGCCTGAAGCTCCCTTCTTTTGGTATTATTGGGATGGTCCTCTTCCTTCCGTTTTTGTTTGGCTTTTCAACCCACTTTATCTTTGCCCATATCTCGTCTACTGCCCTCTGAAGGAGAAGCCTGTAAGCCTCTAGGAAACTATTAATGTCGTAGCCGTGCTTAACGTTGTAAGCCCTAACCTGATACAAGCTCTTTGACACCTTACACTACCTCCTTATACCTATGGCCCCTCATCCCGTAGAGCTCCCCGGTGGAGTGTGAGGCTATTGTTATAAGTCCTCGAGGAGCTCCTCTTGAGATGCCCTCCTATCATGGTCAATTGCCTCCACCTCGGCTCCAAAAACAAAGATCCTTCTCAATGTCTCAGACCCGAACCCTCACCTCGCTTTCTGGTATTCTCCTCCTCTCTCCAATAGTTCTTACAACTTTAATCTTCCCTTCCTTATCCCAGCGCTGAATAGTCCTAGTAGTGACGCCGAGAAACTTCTTCGCTTCCTTCAGAGTAAGCAGCCTTTCCATAAAGAGTCATTACAACTTATGTCTATTTAAGTCTATATATTTTGAAACTGTTGACAACGGCAAGTCATAAGTATTTTTACCTCTTCGGTTGGTTCTCAAAATAAAGGCGAAATTGAAACATAAACAAAGTATGAGGCTAAGATAAACGGATTTGAGTTCAAGGTAGCTACACCTGATCCCTTTGAGAACCTTCACATACGGGAGATAACGCTCCATACGCAACTTCTGGCTCTTAGGAATGTTAGAAGAGCGTGCTGAAAAGTATTAAATAAAATCGAAGGCAATAAGCGATTACAGAACAGAGGGATTGTTCATTCTGAATGGAAGCAATCGACCGTTTCCATGATCACATGCCCGGTCAGCAGATCCTTGGTGTAGGCTCCCCCAACGGCGGATTTATCACCCTCTTTCCGCCCACCACCGTTTCCATGATCACATACCCGGGGCGCTCTTTCTTGACATGGCCTATGATTCTCGCCTCTCTCCCCTCATTTGTTGAACGAATGGCCTCGAGTACCCTCTCCGCATCTTCCTCCCTCACGCCCAATACTGCCCTTCCTTCACAAACAAGCTCAAGAGGGTCCATGCCGAGCATCTCGCAAGCCCCTCTGACCTCGTCCCTAATTGGTATCTCTTCCTCTTTGATCCATATGGACACATTTGATCGGGCCGCCATCTCGTTCAAAGCCATGGCCAGTCCCCCCCTTGTAGGGTCTTTTGCTGCTGTGATCCGCCCTGCACTCATGGCCTTATCCATTAGATTCCAGAGGGGCGCCACATCTGAGATCAGGGTTGTCTTAAATTCTATACCCTCTCTCAGGGATGCTATGACAATGCCGTGATCTCCTATGGGCCCTGTAACTATTATCTTATCCCCCTCACAAAGGCCGGAATCTAATATTGCTTTCCCCTTCTCGACCACTCCGATGCCCGCCGTGGATATCACTATTCCATCCAACTTTCCCTTTGGCATGACTTTAAAGTCACCGTGTATCAGTGCCATTCCGACCTCTTCTATTGTCGCATTGATGGAGATAAAGATCCTTTCCAGATCCCGGAGTGGAAATCCCTCCTCCACAACGACTGTGTCCGTCATGGCAATGGGTCTCGCTCCCATCATTGCGAGATCATTCACTGTGCCACACACTGAGAGCCTACCTATATCTCCTCCTGGAAAGAATATTGGATTAACTGTATGTGCGTCCGAGGAGACCACGAGCTCCTTTCCATTTAAGGGAAGGGTGGCACCATCATCGAATTCGTCGAGCCCAACACCTTTTTCAACTTTTCTCTTCCTTATGTTGCCCAGTATGACACTTCTCAGCAATTCATTCATTATAGTGCCGCCTGCACCATGGCTTAGCTGAATTCTCCCTTCCATTTTCTATCCCTTTCTCAAGATGATTCAAAAAACTTATATTTGTATTTACTTTATCTACCGTGTTCTTTGAGGGATCTGGATGAGCTATTACCAAGGACGGGACAACAAGAAACCGACTGGCGGAAGGTTTAGGATTAGCAGGAAGAAACGGAGATATGAATTGGGCTCCCCTCCCATTGAGACATCATTGGCATCTGAGGGGGAGCGCAGGAGCCCAGAAAGGGGCTATGGAGGGAATGTAAAGGTTAAGCTTGAGGAGGCTTTGTTTGTAAACGTAACCGACCCTAAGACCAAAATTACAAAGAAGTGCCGAATTGTTAAAGTCAAAGACAATCCCTCCAACGTAGACTACGCCAGAAGAGGTATAATAACAAAGGGCGCCATAGTTGAGACCGAGCTCGGCGACGCGAGGATCACTTCAAGACCAGGGCAGCATGGCCTGTTGAATGCTGTCCTCATTAAGTAATTTTTATTTTATTATGGTCATTGAACCAAACTATAATCTATAATTATTTATTACCGACCCTAAGACCAAAATTACAAAGAAGTGCCGAATTATTTTCTCGTGCCTCTGACCCTCTTAAGAAGGAGCTCTCTGCCCTTCTCCACCCTCAGCTCCCCTCCACAGTATTGGCATTTGAATGATAAAGGCATCGATCCCAGATCCTTCAAGTTAATTTTGATCTCTTTTCCACAACTACTGCACCTTAGCACAGGATCCTTTCTCTTGATATAGATCTTGCAGCCTTCAGCCAGAGTACCTTGAGAGACTAGCTTAAGTGAGAACCTAAATTGTGCAGGATCTATATGTGTCATCCCGCCGATCTCGATGTAAACCGCCTCGATCTTCTTAAAACCCTGCTCCCTACTCAAGCCCTCCAGAAAATCCATTACACTTGCGGCTAAGGATAACTCGTGCAATTTAGACCAACTTAGTTAAAGCATTTAAACTCCTAATAAATACTTATTCTAGGCGAACTTCATGAGTAGGGATAGAAATTATTTGGTCGTATGGCCTGCTTACTTCGACTCCCAGCGTACACGCTTGGAAGGGAGAAAAGTTCCTAAGGCCCTCTCTGTCGAGGCTCCTTCTGTTGAATTGATTTATGAGGTCTGCAAAGAGCTTGGACTCGCCCCTATACTAGAGCTGGATAAGCGCCTACCGAGGTCCCACTGGGAAAAATCTGGGAGAGTTCTAATAAAAAAAGTCAAAAAGAAAACCGATCTGCTCATGGAAATTGGCAAAGCCCTACATGACAAATCGTTGGCCCTCAAATTGAAACCAGGATCTAAATCTAAATGATTCGCCTCCTTCCTGATCGGCTTGTCGAAAGCCACTCTAAATAATTAGTCAGGGAAAAGGGCGTCATCAGATCAAAATTGTTTCATTTACAACTGCTTTAAAGTCTGCGGACTATGCGCACTATAAAACTCAAGCGCCTCAACTCCGTCCAAAACACATAGCCAACTTCTATAACTGATTAAAATTCTTGACATAGTTATCCAAAATCTTTTAAAATTGATTATAAAGCGAGTGCCCAGAAAACCTAGAGCTTCGGCTCTGGGATGAATGGGCAGATGTTAAATACCTAGGCTTTAAAGTTAAAGTTGAGGATGCTCCGATGACTGATGAAGCCCATGTTGGCTGAGGTGAGACGGGCAGATTAGCCCATGCCTTAATGAGAGGTATGGGATAGGGGAGGAGTGACGCCCCCCGAACCAGCATATGTGGCCGGAACGCAACGCCACAAAGGCAGGCTGAACGCTGGAACCTCGCACCATACGGTGTGCTTCCAACAAAACGGGCTGGAGGGCGACCGATGAAGCCTAAACTGGAGAAAAAGCTGGAAGCTCCCGACTTTAGTCGCGGAGAGGACGTCACATGGAAAAATGGTTATAATTCACAAAAACAATTATATTGTGAAGCTTATGAAGATAAGCGAATTTGTTTCTTCAAATTTTGCAGCGAAGGTAAACGATCCGCTTATAAAGGCGGCGAGTCTTATCGGGGGCGGAAAAGGTCGTTACAGATTAGTAGTGACAGACGATGATGGTACAGTCAGGGGGGTTATTAGCGGAAGAAGGATTCTCGAGGTGCTAATCGGAAGGCGGGCAACTTCTGTCATTGAAGAGAAAGGTCTAGACCTGACATTAAACGAGCCGGTAAACCTTTTCATGGACGAGGCTCATCAAATCTTTTTAGAGGATGTCAACCTGGAGACTGTTTTGAAATATATTGGAGAAAATATGGCAGGGTATGTAATATTAGTGGATCAGTCTGGTAGGTTCAAAGGAATTGTTGAGGAGATAGGATTTCTGGAGAGGCTCAAAGGGAAAAAAATCGGAATTAGGGTCGAGGAGATAATGAGTGTAAGACTCCATACAGAAAATATAGGGGCGACTGTTTGTGATGCTTCGATAAGAATGGTGAACGAAAGGGTGAGGCGGCTCCCGATCCTTGAGGGAGGGAAGGTGGTGGGGTTGATAACAATCAGCGACATCCTAAAGCAACTCGCTAGCGCAAAAGAGGCGGGCATAGAGGCTGCGGTGTACGACATCTTCAATCGCAAGGTAGAAGAGGTGATGACAAAGAAGATTGTTGGTGTAGAACCTGATGCAGACGTGGGTGAGGCCGTTAAGAGCCTCTTAGAAATGGATGTGAGCGGACTCTTAGTCTTTCGAAGGGAGGATCTTGTTGGAATAGTCTCTAGGATCGACATTGTAGGGAAGACTGCAAGGATCAAGGGCATAGAGCAGATGGTCGAGATGATGCTCTGAATGGCGAGGATAGAGGATTATGCCCCCATAGTGGGTAAAGGGGAGGTAGAGAGCATAAAGGAGCTGGCGGAACATGTTAAAGGAGCCAAAGTACTCCACGTAAACGCCACGAAGTTCGGCGGCGGGGTTGCCGAGATCTTGAGCAGGGTTGTACCACTGGCAACATCAGTAGGGCTCAAGGCTGAGTGGGAGACCATTCAGGGAGAGAAGGAATTCTTTTTCGTAACTAAAAAAATTCATAATGCCCTACAGGGTGACGGGTCGGTATTCTTGGATGAGGAAATGATGAGGTTATACCTAGAGACGAACAGGAGGAACGCCTCGATCATAAGAGATGACGCAGAGGTTATAGTAATTCATGACCCCCAACCCTTGCCTTTAATTGAAAATAAGAAGGGCGGGAAATGGGTCTGGCGCTGCCATATCGATACATCAAGCCCAAATATTGAAGTTTGGTCAAGGTTGAGTGGATATGTCAGGAAGTACGATGCTGCTGTATTTTCATTGGAGAGGTACATACCAAAGGACCTCCAGGGTATGAGGGTTTTGATAGATTATCCAACAATTGATCCTTTGGCTGTGAAGAATATGCAATTGACCCCGACCGAGATCCAGAAAGTGTTGGAGAGGTATGGCGTTGACCCCGAGAGACCTATCGTTGGGCAGGTCGCTAGGTTCGATCCCTGGAAGAACCCCACTGGTGCGATCGATGTCTTCAGGATGGTTAGGAATGAGTTGGACAACCTTCAACTATTACTGATTGGATCCTTTGCGCTTGATGATGCCGAGGGTGAGGAGTGGTACAATAAGACAGTGAAATATGCTGGGGGCGACAAAGACATCCATATACTCACAAATCTGGACGGGGTGATGGACAAGGAGGTGAACGCGTTCCAGAGGTCTTTCAATGCTGCGTTGCAGCTATCGACCCGCGAGGGGTTCGGGTTGACCGTGGCAGAGGCGCTGTGGAAGGGCGTACCGGTCGTAGGTACAAAGGCCGGAGGGATTACGTTGCAGGTCATAGACGGCGTCACGGGGTATCTTGTGGATTGTATAGAAGAGGCGGCAGAGAGGGTAAAAATTTTAATAAAGAAGCCCTGGCTTGCTAGGGAGCTCGGGTATGCAGGAAGGCAGCACGTGAAGTTGAACTTTTTGATAACTAAGGGATTGAAGAACTATCTGAGGATGCATATCGACTTGGTTGGAAAGTGAACTGCCCCCGCCCTCTCGACGGGATCTTCTTGTGAAGGTTTTATAAAATTTGGAGGGACTTCGAACACTCCACGATCTTAGTCCGGAAATGGTTAGATGCCCCCTTATACAATGGTCTTCGTCTCAACGGAGTTAAACTTTGGCTTCAGTTCTCTTTTCAGGATAAGCCTCCAGGTATATCCTCTTGCTTCTGGAATCGAGCATCGGCCTACTAAGACGCTCGAGGATCTCTACAACTCTCTGAAGGGCTGAGCCTGGAATGCCAACCATCATTTCATTCCGACCAAAATCTGTCGCGGATCGTGAGCCGTAGCAGCCGAGACCTATCTGCAATTCATTCTTAAGATAAGAAGAGACCGCGACGCCCGAACAGACGCTGGCTTCTGTTTGTAGGTCTATCTTAAGATGGTTTCCCTCTTTGTATCCCCATGTGTGACAGAGCCACATCGCCTGTTCCGGTAAAACCCTGAGGATCACGGTGTCTGGGTCAATCAGACCGCGATTTAGTGGTGCTACTAGTACATACGCCACCGCCCCTGGCATCATCTTGGTGTTTGCTCCTAAGGATCTTATCGCCGCCTCGGGGTTCTCGAACAACCCCAGTGAATGGTGGACCTCACCCTTTAGAACTCTCTCCTTGACCGGGGCGCCGAAGGATCCGGGCCCTGGACCGCAGGCCATCTCCGTTGGTGAGACGGCAAGGGCTTTGCCCCAGGTCGCCTCCATTACGGCTTGGCAAAAACGAATCCTCTTTGCCGGTACTTCGAAACCCTCAGGAACCGTGTCGCCAGGTTTGAGAAATTTTACAGCCAAAGGAGGTTTCTCGAGTTCTAAGGATCTTTCTAACCTTTTAGAGATCTCCCCATAATCCATGTATATACGTCCACCTTTTTGATGATTCATAAATACATGAATTTTTAATCTTTTTTAAAGGTAAGACCAGTAGAGGCAATTGAGATCAGATCTGATAGCAACGCATAGCCAGTGGCTCTCCTCCCGGCCCCAGGACCTATCACGGTTACATCGCCTAGGCAGTCGGTTTTGAAGGTTATGGCGTTTGTCACGCCCATGACGTTGGCGAGTGGATCGGAGAGGGGTAGCGATGTTGGTGAGACCTCGGCTAGGATTTTATCACCCTCCTTCTCAGCCCTTCCAATTAGCTTTATACGCTCACCTTTGCGTTTGGCATCTTGTATGTCCTGGGGGGTTATGGAGGTAATGCCCTTACGCTTCACGTCTCCAGGTTTAATACTTGCGCCCAAGAGGACGTTGGTGAGAATGGCCAGTTTCGCGGCGGCGTCCATGCCCTCAACGTCCATGGTCGGGTCAGCCTCAGCGTAGCCCAATCTCTGCGCCTCTTTCAGAGCCGTGGTGTAATCATCACCCTTCTCCATCTCTGTCAGTATGAAGTTGGTCGTGCCGTTCAATATCCCTTTCAGAGAAATGACCGAACAGCCCGAAAGGGGACCCTCAAAGAGGTTGAATGCAGGGGTCCCGCTAAGAACTGTCCCTTTAAACCGAAGATGAGCCCCTTTACTTCTGGCGAGATCCATGAGATCACGGTAGTATAGGGCAATTGGACCCTTATTGGTTGTAGCGACGTTCTTGCCTAGGGACAGGGCGGTCTTCATGTGAGTGTAGCCAGGCTCACCATCGATGATGTTTGTCCATGTCACCTCTATAATTGTGTTGGATGGTGACTCTTTTATCACATCAATAGGAGAGAGGCCCTTTTTCTGTGAAGGGAGAGACTCCAAATTCCTGCCGGAGTCAGCCAGACGCAAAGCCTCAGACAGGTCTATGCCTTTCTCGTCAACCACAGATCCGAGCTTTATGTCCGATATGGCAACTACGCGCCACTCAATCCCGTAAACCCTCTCCAACAGCGATCTCTTCTCAATTAGGAGCTCGGCAAGACCTCTCCCAACGGTACCAAAACCCACAAATGCAAGGTCAAAGCGCACCTTACTCGCCCCTTTTTTGTAGAGTGAACTCTTTTTCCTCTATTTATCGTTTATTTATCGCATTTTGTGAAAGCGAGACTATGCTTGCTACATATAAATTAAACTTTGTGTCAATAATAATTCTTAGAAAACTTATGTTTTGGTTGAGTGTTGCACTTTTGGGATTAACTGCAGGATTTTGCCCAGTGAACTTGGCAATGGTAACACCGTATATGCCGAGTCTTGTAGGATCGAGAGGAAAGGTCTCATCGGCTGTATTCTTCTCGGCTGGTTTGTCGGTTGTGTTTGTACCTCTAGGAGTTTTGGCTTCGTCTTTCGGGGCGATTATAACTCGCGGGCTGGAGTTCTGGCTAAATCTCGCGGGAGGGATCATTATCCTTTTCATGGGTCTTTGGACGTTGAGGCTATTCCGCCTCCCCTTACGCGTTACAAAAATAAACAAAATCCAGGGTGGAATTTTTGTATTTGGTCTCGCATACGCTATGGCAACCGTAGGGAGGGGTGCGCCGATGCTAATTAGTACACTCACCTTGGCAGCATTGGAGGGAGATCCCCTCCTCGGCGGAGTTGCCATGATAATTTACTCGTTTTGTTTGGGTTTGCCCCTTATTTTGTTTGCTATTCTCGTTGAGACATTAAAGACAGAAAAGAAGGAAGCAGTTCAAAAGTGGTATGTGATGCTTGAGCGTGCCACAGGAGTACTTCTCTTGAGCATCGGGGCTTACTACTTGGCAAATGCCATTATGATTCCACGAACAAATGTTTAATAGAGATGCCAACCATTATTGTTATGAATAAAAATGGTGAAGAGAATAGCTGTAGTTGATGTTGACCTTTGTGTAGGATGCCAGTCGTGTATGTTTGCGTGTAACAGGCGCTTTGGTGAGGCAGGGCTTGCTAGGACCGCGATATTCGTACAGTCCACAGGGGGTTTTGAGCATGGGTTTGCTGTTAAGGTCTGCAGGGCATGTAGAGAGCCCCCGTGTGTGAAAGTCTGCCCAACGGGAGCCCTCACCAAGAGGGAGGGGGGAGGGGTGAGGCTTGACCACAGGAAGTGTATATCGTGCGGGAACTGCGTCTCGGGCTGCACCATAGGGGCCATCTTCTGGGACGAGGTCTTGGACAAGCCAACAGTCTGCACTTACTGCGGGTATTGCGTCTCATACTGCCCCTACGGGGTGATAAAATTGGAGGAGGTGGAGGGCGCATGACTGAGGCATCTTCGCTCTCGAGGGTGCTCTACGTAGACCTCAGCAACAAGAGGTACTGGATAAAGGAGAGAGGGGACCTATTCAAGGAGCGTCTAGGTGGGGCAGGGGTTGCCATAAGGCTGTTGAAAGAGGAGTGCAAGGAGGGGACGGACCCCCTCGCGCCTGAAAGCCCCATAATATTATGTGTGGGATATTTCAATGGTGTATTCCCGTTAGCCTCAAAGACCGTGGCGATGTTCAAATCCCCTCTCACGAAGAACCTAGGCGAGAGTCACGCTGGCGGAAGGTGTGGGGTTGCGATGAGGATGGCGGGTCTTGGGGGCATTGTGATAAAGGGCAAGAGCGAGATACCCGTCTATTTGGTGGTCAATGATGAGGGAGTAAGGTTCAAAGACGCCTCGGCTCTCTGGGGTATGAACAGCAGCTCCACCGTGGGCAGGATAATTAGGGAGAGAGAGGCTGGCGCGGGCATCAGGGCGATAATGAGGATAGGAAGAGCGGGGGAGAATTTGGTCTCATACGCAGGTGTGATCACCGAGACCTTTAGGCACTTCGGGAGGCTTGGACTGGGGGCGGTATTCGGGTCAAAGAAGTTGAAGGCCATAGTGATCCATGGGAGGGCAAGCCTCACCCTGAGGGACGCAAGGGGCTATAGGGAGGTTTACGACGAGCTTTTCAGGAACTTCACAAAGACTTCGCTGATGAAGAAGTACCACGAGCTCGGGACGCCCATGAATGTCTTGCCTCTAAACGCGGCAAACTCGCTCCCCTCAAGAAACCTACAGAGGGCGACTTTCGAGGGCGCCAACGCGCTCTCAGGGGAGGCTATGTCGGAGAGGTACTTGGGCAGGAGGGCAGCCTGCGGTCATTGTCCGGTGAGCTGCATCCATATAGCGGCGCTAAGAGTCCCCTACGAGACTGAGTCGCACTTCTACAAGACGAAGATGATATCATATGACTATGAGCCCATATACGCGCTTGGTTCCATGCTGGACATAAGGAGTCCGGAGGGGTTCCTCCAGCTCATGGACAGGGTAGAGGAGCTGGGCTTGGATGCGATGAGCACCGGCGTGGCTCTTGCCTGGGCGACTGAGTGCATGGAGAAGGGGATCGTAGGACCGGAAGATACCGGAGGGATTGTCCTGAGTTGGGGGGATTATAAGACTTACATTAAGGCGGTGGAGAGGATAGCAGGGGTTAAAGGGGAGTTCTATGAGGCTTTGGGCAAGGGCGTGGAATACGCCTCATCAATTTACGGAGGAGAGGAATTTGCCCTCGCTTTTGGCGGAAACGAGATGCCAGGTTACCACTGTGGACTCGCCACGCACCTTGGATTTTTGGTTGGAGCCAGGCACAGCCACCTAGACAACGCGGGCTATGCCATAGACCAGAAATTGAGTGTTGAAGGGAGGAGGGCGGAGCCCCCCGAGTTGGCTAAAATGATATTTGAGGAGGAGTGTTGGCGCCAGGTCCTCTCCAGCCTGGTGGTCTGCTTCTTTGCAAGGGGGGTTTACACACCAGAAGTGGTGAGCAAATGCCTCACTGCGATGGGAATAAACCTCACCCCAGAAGATCTGAAAAAGGTAGGAGAGGACATATTGAGGGAAAAATATGAATTCAAGTTCAGAGAGGGATTCTCCTTCGATGGGCTCAGGGTGCCCAAGAGGGTGACGGAAATCCCAACTCCGCGGGGATTTGTGACCGAGAAGGATCTCAGAGAGGGTATAAAAAGCTTTGAGGAGCTTCTGAAAAAGCGCATGAGCGCAAGAGCGCAATGAAACACAGGTGATCTCTACTTGACCATTAAATTTCAAAAGTAGGCACTCCTTAGTTGGAGCGGGGAGTTTCGAAGTAAAGATGTTGGAAAACAGAATAATTTGAAATAGTTGTTTGAACAACTTGTGAGTGAGGGCACAAATTGAAGGAATTAATATTCTTTTTTGAGGTGCACCAGCCGAGGAGAATTAAGCGGAACTTTGGTAGGAAGTACACCTACCAAGGAGTTGAAGACATTTACTTTGATGATGACCTTAACAGGGAGATACTTCACAGGGTTGCTAACCACTGTTACATACCAGGGTTGGAGAATCTGTTGAAGTCTGCGGAGGAGGACGGTTTCAAGTGTGCTCTGGGGGTCTCTGGAATTTTTCTTGAGCAATGCAGCTGGTGGGAGCCGAGGATCATTGAGCTGATCAAGGAGCTTGTCGCATCAGGTGCTTGCGAGCTTGTGGCAGAGACTTACTACCACTCGCTGGCATATATGATAAACTTTGATGAGTTCAAAGAGCAGGTGGGTGCCCACAGGAAGATCATTAAGGAGCTCTTCGGCCAAGAGCCTTTAACTGCTGAGAACACTGAGTTCATCTACAACAACGATATAGCTAAAGTCTTTGAGGAGATGGGCTTCAGGGTTGTGCTAACCGAGGGCGTGGAGAGGGTACTGGGTTGGAGATCACCAAACTATGTCTACAAGGCAAAGGGATCAGAGGTTTCTGTACTGATGAGAAACTACATGCTCTCGGACGACATTGGGTTCAGGTTCACCTGCAGAGACTGGAATGAGTGGCCCCTGACTGCTGAGAAGTATGTTGATTGGTTACACAAGAGTCCTGGGGACCTCATATTAATAGCCATGGACTTTGAAACTTTTGGTGAGCACCACTGGCCAGATAGCGGGATTCACGAATTCATGAAGGCACTTCCGAAGGAGGTAAAGAAGCGCGGGGATATGATCTTCTCGACCCCGTCGGAGGTTACCTCCAGACTTCAACCAGTTGACGAAGTCGACGTCCCAGAGGCAATATCTTGGGCTGACTTGGAGCGGGACTTGTCAGCCTGGCTCGGTAACGATATGCAGAGGCACTGCTTCGATGTCGTAAAGTACCTCGAGCCCATGGCAAAGAGCTTGGGCGGAAAATTCCTCAGGACTTGGAGGTATTTCACCACGAGCGACTACTACCATTATATGAGTACAAAGGGGGGAGGGGCAGGGGCGGTGCACTCTTACTTCAGTCATTTTAACAGCCCAATAGAGGCCTTCCTGAGCCTCACATGGATCTTGGCAGACTTCAGATACAGGCTGTACGACGCGATGGGGGAGAAGGCGACATACTACAGAATGCTATTCGGAGATCTGCCGGAGACGCACGCCTTCCATTTCTACTCAGGGTTTGCGGAGCCGATCGGCGTGAGTGTTAAGAACTTGATTGAGTTACGTGAGGCTCTAGATAAGATAGAGGAGAGGTCATTGAAATTCCACATCGCTAGAGGGGATTTGAGTATGTGGGTGGACGAGGTCCTTGGGTGCAAAGGGCTCGCACAGGAGTTGTTGGCTTTGAAAAGTCTACCTGAAGGTTGGAGGGAGAGCGTTATTAAGGCGGTCGAAGAAACCATAGTCTCGGCAAAAAAAGCGCTCTTCGGGAGTGAGGAATATGAAGCTGGAAAAGTTTAGCGAATGCGCAAGGATTCTGGACCCTAGGAAGGGGTTTGCTGAAACCTCTCAAGTAATAGAAATAAGAGTAGATCCCCTAACGGGCGGAATTTCCAGGATAAATATGGCAAGAGAGTTGAGGCCCAAGCAGGAGATAAAGGGCTTAGAGACTCCCGTACCACCTGATTGTCCTTTCTGTCCGCAGAACATAGATAGAGATACTCCGAAGTTTCCTGAGGACTATGTGAGGGAGGGGAGGATAAAGAATGGCGGCGCCACCATATTCCCGAACCTTTACCCTCTTGCGGATCTCCACGGTGTTTGCGTTTTTACTGGTGCTCATAAGTTAGACCTAGACAAGTTTTCAAAAGAGGAGATAATGGAAGGGCTCAAGGCCTCTAAAGAGTTCTTCAGAATAGGGACCGAGAGAGGGGCGATCTACCATTTTTTGGGATGGAACCATATGCCGAATGCAGGGGCGTCCATACTACATCCCCACTTTCAGCTGATAGCATCAAGGTCAGGATTGAAGGGGGAGAGGGAGCTATTCGAGGCTTGTGAAAGGTACTGGAAGAGGGAGGGGAGGAGCTACTGGTCGGACCTGGCGGAGGAAAGGAACTCAGAGAGATATGTGGGAGAGGAGGGGGGCATACTGTGGGTTGCTCCATGGGCTCCCATGGGGACTTACGAGGTTATTGGTTTCAGCACTCAAAGAGCGAGCTCGCTGGTGGCGCTTGATGATGGGGGGCTGGAGGCTCTCTCGGAAGGGATCGTGAGGATACTAAAAGGTCTGTGGGAGCTCGGGGTAAGGGCAGTTAACATGGTGGTTTACTCGTTCCCTGAGAGTGTGGAATGGTTCAGCCTCCATGCCAGGGTGATGGCAAGACCGAGCGGTGCCACTACAGACAAGGCATTCCTGGAGATCTATGGGTCAGAAGTCGGACTGACGGCTCCTCCAGAGGCTTATGCCAAAGTACTCAAGAGCCGTTTTAGATCATAATTGAGCGGAAAGTCAACTACCCACGGCTTTAGCCCTGGACCTCCTTGGAGGTTTTCTGATTAAACCAGCCAAGGATTTACTTAATCCATTAAATCAACCGGCTTTGGTAGCCAAAGACGTCCCTAAAAGAGCCTATTGCCCTTATCTCCCCTTCGTTGAGCAGGGCGACCCTGTGTGCCAGCCTTTCAGCCTGAAACATGTTGTGAGTGGTCATAATGACGGTGGTCTTTTTTTCCCTATTCAGACGTGAGAGGATGCCCTCAACTATAGAAACGTTCTTCGGGTCAAGATTGGCTGTGGGTTCGTCCAGTAGCAGGAGTTTTGGCTCAGCCACCAGTGCTTGTGCCAACGCGACCCTTTGCGCCTCGCCGCCAGAGAGGGACAGGGCGTTCTTCCTCTCAAAGCCCCGGAGCTCCACATCCTCAAGTACCCTCGCCACCTTCCGCTCGATCTCAGCCTTAGCAAGATCGCCCCTGATCTTAAGCGGATATGCCACATTATCGAAAACACTCATGTCAAATAGAACTGTCTGCTGGAAGACCATCCCTATCTTCCTGCGGAGAGTTGCCCTCTCCTTTGAATAGTCCACCTCCTCTCCCTCGAAGAACACCTTGCCAGCGGTTGGTTCTTCCAGTAGGTCTAATATTCTGAGGAGTGTGGTCTTGCCTGAACCATTGGGACCCAAGAGCACAAAAAACTCCCCCTCGTGGACGTCGAAGGTCACATCCCTCAGAACGAGTCTCCCCGAGTACTCCTTGGACAGACCACGGACCTCCACGGCTTTCATGCTTGAGCTACCTCCTTGCCCCCTTGATTTGGAGAATGGTCAATGCCAGATTAATCACGAAGGCTATGGACAGTAGTATGGCGCCAAGCGTCAGAGCCATATTAAAGTTTCCAAGCTCGGTCTCCACCACTATGGCCGTGGTCAGTGTGCGCGTAAACCACCTTATATTTCCCCCGCTGATCATTATGCCTCCAACCTCAGATATGGCTGCGCCGAAGGCGACTATTATGGCTGTCAGGACGCCCACGCGAGCCTCCCTCAGGACCAGAAAAGCCGCTTGATTCTTTGTGGCGCCCAGCGAGAGCGCCTTTTCCATTATGGATCTCTCGACGCTCCCCACCGCCGACATGGTCACGCCGATGATGATAGGGACGACCATGATCAGCTGAGTTATAACCATGGCTGTGGGCGTGTAAAGGAGGCCCAACCAGCCGAGAGGACCAGACGATGTGAGGAGGAGGTAAACGACTAGCCCAACGGCTACGGGCGGAAGGCCCATGAACGTGTTTATTATGCTCTTTAGCATTACGTCGACAAAGCGCATCATCGTCTTTTTCCCTTTGAATTGCCTAAAACCTAAGTACGCCCCGATCGGGATCCCTATCAGTGCACCAATTAGTACAGCTGTGCCAGAGACCCTGAGAGAGAGTAAGGTGATGTTTATTATCTCTTGGAGAAAAATATCTTCAACCATTGTTCACCACACTCCAAATTGGGCATTAATGGGAGGTTGTTTTCGAGCCCCTGTCGACAAAATGCGTTATGACTATGGCTAATGGGCATCATACCAGGCGATCTCCTCCTCCTGGTCCGGAAACCCCAACTCATGGGCCTTCTCATAGTTGCGGGCAATAGGCGTGAAAAGGGTCTCGCCAAATTTCGTGAAGTTGCCTATCAGGTTTTGACCCTCATCCGAGATCATCCATTTTACCAAAGCAACGGCACCATTAAAGTTCCTTTGCGGGTATTTTTCCGGATTAACCAGTATCACTGAATAGGGGTTCAGTAAAAGTGGATCACCCTGGACAAGGACCCTCAGGTTAGTAAGTTGACTCTTGAAAGAGAGCCATGTTGCCTTGTCGGTGATTGTGTAGGCTCTCTTGTCGTTTGCCATGCGCAGCACGGCACCCATGCCGGCACTCGCTTCCAGATACCACTTCTGATCCCGGCTCGATGGACTTATTCCGAGACTCTCCCATATTATCAGCTCGACCATATGTGTACCAGACTTGTCTGCCCTGGAGATAAACGAAGTAACGCCCTTACTACCCCCTTCCGCGATCCTCCGGAAAGCCTCTGTTGCGTTTGTTAGACCCCTTATGTTGGCAGGGTCTTCTGCCGGGCCTATTATAATAAATTCGTTATACATCACACCGACTCTGTGAATTCCGTAGGTGCTGTTGACGAATTCGAGCTCTTGCTCCCTTGAATGCACCAGTATGAGGTCTACGTCGCCTCTCATGGCAGCCTCTATGGCTTGGCCTGTGCCTACTGAGATTATATGAACTTTAATCCCGTGTTCGCTCTCAAATTTTGGTAACAAGTAATCCAAAAGACCCGAGTCGTAGGTGCTTGTGGTAGTCGCGAGGAATACCACCGGTCTTCCTGAAACGGCGTAATGCTCGTAGGCAATGGAGCTCACAATGGCAATTGTGAAAAGGAGAGCTACGGAAAGTATTTTCGAACGCCTCCACATTAGCAGAACACCGAGACCCGTTATGTTTGGTTGTATACATCGTTATCGATATGTATTTAAAAACATAACGGTTAATAATCAACTGTATGCCCGCCCAAGAGACAAAGCCCACTGCGAGGATATGGCTAGAATACAGGGGAGAGCCCATCCTAGGCTATGGGGGCGCCAGGATCCTCGAGGCGATAAAAGAAGAGAGATCGATCTCTAAGGCTGCTAGAAGGCTCGGAATGTCATACCGCTATGTATGGAACTATTTGCTGAGGATCAGAAAGGCCACAGGCGAGTCGGTGGTGAAGACCTTCAAAGGCGGGAAGAGTGGGGGAGGGGGGGCGACGCTCACCCCGCTGGGGGAATACCTGCTCAAAGAATATCGAAGGCTAGAGAACTACGTGGGCGAGGTCCTGGGGGATGAGGAGTATTGGGAGGCGGTTGGATTGAAGATTAGTGCAAGAAACAGGTTAAAGGGAGTCGTCAAAAATGTCGAGAGGGGGGATGTTGTGACTAAGATAAGGCTGGAAATAGAAGTGCCAACAACAATAACTGCGTTAATATCAACAGAGGCAGCTGATGACTTGGACATAAAGGTCAACGACCGGGTCGAGGCTGTGATCAAGTCCACAGAGGTCATGATAGCCAAGGAAAAATAGACAACCGATTGCGATGAAATTGCCGAAAGAATGGGAAAGATGGAAAATGGGAGATGAAAGATAAAAGATGGAAGATAGAAGACGAAAGTGTGAAGATTGACAATTAACATATTGTGAGCGGGAAATACCACA
Source organism: Methanosuratincolales archaeon (assembly GCA_014361445.1). GTDB lineage: Archaea > Thermoproteota > Methanomethylicia > Methanomethylicales > Methanomethylicaceae > WYZ-LMO10. The sequence goes on from JACIVQ010000012.1 coordinate 17,374, forward strand.
TGCTTTAGCCGTGGGTAGCTCACAGATCAAATGTGGAGATAATGGATCCCAGTAGCGGAGCCTCCTCCCCCAAGGGAGAGGGGACGATCTTTGGAGGCGAGTTGAAGGAGAGACGCTCAACGTATGGCTGGAGCGGTGATATAACAAATTCCGGGTTCTTAATCGCAACGCCGCCGCCCACCGAGATCAGGCTGGGATCGTAAAGGTTGACCAGGTTGGCGATAGCTACAGCGTTGAGCCTGGTGGCCTCTCTGACGACGCAAAGCGCGAAATTGTCTCCGTTCTTTGCATATTCAAAAACCTCCCTCGCCTCAACTCTTCCGCGCAGTGATTTCTGGAGGAAGGGAGTGTTCCCTACGAAGCTCTGGGCAAGGAGTCTAGAGAGGTGGGGCAGACCACTCCCGGATGTGTAGGCTTCCCAGTGACCACGACCTCCACAGTCGCACTCTATCGCCCCGCCAGCGTCTATGATCATGTGACCCATCTCGTGGGCGTTGCCCTCCTTCCCCAGAACCAGGTGACCGTCAACGACTATCCCTCCCCCAATGCCTGTGCCTATCCCGACATAAACGATATTGTCATGACCCTTACCGGCCCCTAGCTTCCACTCTGCCAAGGCGGCGGCGACACCATCATTTAAGAGTGTTACCGGCTTTTTGAGCTTCTCACCGAGTATGCCCAAATGGAGCGACCTTATGGACGTGTGAGGTGAGAAGACTATTGTTAATCTTTTGAGGTCTAGCTTACCAGCAGCCGCTATCCCAATCCCATCGACCTCACCGAAGGACTCGCCTGATACCTCGAGTATCAATCTTTCAAGCTGATTGATTATTGAAGCGTTGTCAGCAAGAGGATCCATAGGGACTGTCAATTTCTTTAGGATAATTCCCTCTCCAGTTCCAATGGCAGCCCTGATCCAAGTCCCACCCATATCTATGCCCACAGAGTACTTCATTAGATCACACCCTCGGCTTCCACGATCCACTTTTGTACTCTCCAAGGACGAGCTCATATAACTTGATAGTCTCATCCGCAACCCTGTCCCATGTGAATGTCCCGAGGCTCTCACGGGCATTCGCAGCGAGGTTCCTGCAGAGCTCGGGGTTGTCTACCAACATGTTTATGGCTTCTGCCAAAGAGCTAGAAGACCCAGGATGGAATTTTAAGCCGTTGCGACCATGCTGTACGATCTCGTCCAGACCCCCTACCGCTGAGACTATTATTGGGACGCCCAAGCCCATGGCTTCCAAGGCAACTATTCCGAAGGGTTCATAGAGGCTTGGAAAGACCGCGACTGCTGCAAGCCTGTAGAGTGCATGGAGGACGTCGTCGGGGACATGCCCCAAGAAGTATACCTTGTCAGAGATGCCGAGCTTTACGCTCAAGTCCACCAGATAGGGCTTCATGGAGCCGTCTCCCACGAATATGAACTTTAGGTCGCCCCTCTTGAGCTTGCTTGCGGCCTCGAGCAGGAGGTGGGGGCCTTTCTCGTAGACGAGCCGCCCTACGTAGAGGACTATCTTCTCGTCATCCCTGGCATAATCCCTCCGGTTTAATTGGGCAGGTTTAGGGAAAGACTCTGGCGCATAGCCGTTAGGGATCTTGACGATCTTGTTTGGGGGGCAGCCCAAGAACCTGGAGACCTCGCCCACCATATAACTGCTGCAGCAGATCACGCGCCATGCCTCGTAGGAGAGTAGCCACTCTATCTCGTGGATGTGCCGCTCATGTTCATTCTTCAGGCTGCCGCCCCTTCTGCCCAGCTCTGTGGAGTGGATCGTGGCTACAAGGGGCTTTCTCATAACATGTTTAAGCGCTATGCCAGATGTTGCTGTGAGCCAGTCATGGGTGTGTATGAGGTCAAAGTCCCTGAGGGTTACGGAACGTTCCATCAGGAGGAGGTTCAGCCCGTGTATCCAAGATGCGAAGTCGGGATACCTCAGGGAGTAAGGGTTCACTCGTATTATCCTGACGCCATCAGCCATCTCCTCAGGAGGGGACGATCCATCGGTGAAGGTCAATACCTGCACCTTAACGCCCCTCGATGAGAGGACCTTCGATAAGTGAAAGACGTGCCTTCCGAGCCCACCGACGATGTGGGGAGGGTACTCCCAGCTCAACATTATTACACTTATGCTCAGCCCAAAAACCTCCTGTAGGTCTCTAGAATCGTCTCTGGATCGTTCCCCAAGACGACCCTCCCCCGGTCTATGCCGTATTCTTTTGTCAGATGTTCGCGCATCATTGTGTCTTGCACAAAAAGCCTTTCAGCCCTCTGGAAGCAGTGCCGCTCCAGGTCGAATATGCCCAGGCTCAGGAGGGATTTCAAGGAGCCAGACCTTGTGATCTCGGTTGTGTACACGGACATTAGAAGGGGGCACCCAACATATGAGGAGACGTAGGCGGAGGCGATGGAGCTGATCCAGTCGTGAGAGTGAATTAGTGAAGCGCCCCCATTATCATGGAGGGCATTTGCTGCAGCCCGTATCAGGTCAAGGTTCAATAGATGGGCGTAGGTTAGGATGTGGGGGTGTGTTCGGACCGAGGGCCCCGCCTTGTAGATCTTCATCCCATCGGCTTCGAATACGCCATCCGAGTCCCCCCTCACCACCAGTACTGTAGGGTAACGCGAGGCTATCCTTGGAAGGGTATCAGAGAGCCGCTTTGAGAGGTCCCCTACCACGAAGGGAGGGTACTCCCAGGTGATGTGAATGATGGGCTTCATCGTCCGCCCTCAGGTGTATACACTTCTTACCACAGATATCCCAAGACTGCTGAGGTAGTACGTCCCTTCTCGCTCAATCACATATCCGTGCGATAGGAGTTCCCTGAGCGCCTCCCTCAATTCATCGTTTTTTAGGTCAGAAAAATCTCTCAGGTCGTCTATCCTCTTCGCCGAGTCTGTATTGACAGCTGAGATGTTGTGCATGGTGAGGAGGAGGCGCATGGATGGTGTGAGCTCGTAAATATCCCGCAAGGAGATCCCCCAAATGATTATTTACTGCCTCTGGAAATAACTCTTTCTAATATTTGGAGGGGATCCGGTGCAATACCTGCCAGAGATAGAGGTCGGGGTCCAAGAGGAAAAAGACTGGGACTTCGCGAGAAATAAGCAGGTCTTATTGAAGGCGAGTATGGGGGAGTGGTCGTCCTCAGTCTTCTCTGTAGAGGTTCTCCTTAAGAACGAAAGGTTTGTTGGTCCAAACAGGGATTACCCCTACCAAGGGTTGCTGATATCGAAGGCGGAGAGGGTATACAAACTGCTGGACGGGATCATGTTCTCTATGGAGGAGGGCTGTGCTGAAAAGGTCTTTGTTGGGCCTTACAGGGTGAGGTACATTTACACTGATCTGGATGTAGAGCTGAGTTTTGTTGAGGATTCATTCCAAGCAAGTTTCAACAGAGATTGTGTCAGGGTTTTGCCATTTTTTGATATTAGGGGCGTAAACGGGGAGGGGTCCTCGGGAGTTAGAATCGCGCCCCAAGGGAGGTGGTTGATGGTCTATTTCGACGGTTTGAGGGCTGCGGTTGGTCCATTCAAAGAGATCGAGCCCACAGATTATTCCACAGAGTGGGTTTACAAGCTGGGGAGCGGTTTTAGGTACAGGGAACCAGAAGGTTACATAAGGTTCGTGAGGGAGAAGAGGAAGATCCATGCGCCAGCTGTATGCGTGGTGGATGGGAGAGGGCTTAGAGTGGTTGTAGATGGTCTGAAGAATGATGCGGCAGTGAAGGATCTTTCATGGATGAGCAGGGTATATTTCTTGGAGCCCAGGCTCCGCGACATAATGATCCTCAGGCTGTCCACCTTGAGGTGTTTCGGTTTAAACATCCGGGGGGGATGGTTCCCAGAGGCAGGCTGCTGGTGGTTCAGATCTCCTTGGATTAGGGACGCGCTCGAGGGAATAATAAACAATTTCCAAGTTTACACCCAGATCTTTGCATGGGAGGAAAGGATTAGGGCGCTTGCCGGGATGCTGATGGATGTGCTCAAGGAGAAGAGGGGGCTCCCCAACCTCATAGGCGGCGAGGACTATTCTGCAGATGCACCACCACTTCTGCTTTACTTATGTGCTCTGCTGGGAGGAGAGCTCAGAGATAGGGCGGCTTCTTTGGCTCTTGAACTATTGGATGAGATGGAGGCAGGGGATATGGTCTGGAAAGGACCCCCTGTTTTAAGGGGCGGGCTAGTTGCATGTGCCCCATACCAATCCTGGACAGACTCCATTGTAAACGGGAGGGCATGCAGATTGCCCACCGGGTGGGACAGCACCGAGCGGTCTCTGCCCAAATACTACCTGCCGGAGGTTAACGGTCATTGGATAAGGGCTTTGAGGGGGCTCTGCGGCGGGATATCGGAGAATAGATCGGAGTTGGGAAAAAGGCTTGCGGAGAGGCTAAAAGAGATGGAAGGAGCCTTCAGGCAAAGGTTTTGGGATGGAAGGTTCGTCTCGGACATTGTGGACTGCGAGAGTAACAGAAGGTTTGAAGAGCTAACTTCAATGGGGATGGTTGGGATGGTAACGGCGATCCATCTATTCAATAAAGATGAGGTTAGAAGCGCTTACCAGAATTTTAAAAAGCTGGTGGTGAACAGAACCCTGAGGGTGCTCGGCGATGCCACCCTCCCCTTCGGCGTGGCTATATCCAAGAGGGTGGAGCCCTACCTTGGGGATGAAGAATACCACAGGTCTGCAATCTGGCCCAGAGACACCCCTTACCTAATAAGGCTACTTGAGCATATGGGGTTGGAGATCGAGATCAGGGGGATATTGTTGAACAACCTCGACCATATGATCTGCGAGGGGGCGATCCTCTATGAAAGCGAGTTGTTTGGACATCCGGTTGGGAGGAACCCCCACCCCTCTGAAGGGAGCATGAACCCCATACCCTTGAAGAACCCTGCTCAATACTGGAGCCACTGGTGTGATCCATATATTAATAGGTTCATTAGGCCGGCTTAGGATTAGTAGGCGATGAGGTGACGTCCTCTCCACGACTAAAGTCGGGAGCTTCCAGCTTTTCCTTTTGGTTAGGCTTCATCGGTCACCCTCCAGCCCGTTTTGTTGGAAGCACACCGTATGGTGCGAGGTCCCAGCGTTCGCTCGAGGCTTTGCGCCTTCAGCCACATATGCTGGTTCGGGGGGCTCACACTTACGCCTCCCCCATCCCATGCCTCTCGTTAAGGCATAGGCTATATCCTGATCACCTCAGCCAACACGGCCTCATCAGTCATCGGAACATCCTCAACTTTAACTTTGAAATAGAAGTATTTAATATTTGCCCATTCATCCCAGAGCTGAAGCTCTGGGTTTTCTGGGCACTCGCTTTATAAAAAAAGATGATAATACTCCAATTTTTACATCATTTAGCAGTATCCAGATTTCGGTGTTTCGCCGACTCAATAGAAGTGTTCGCTCTTCCCCTCAGCGACCCTAGTATAAACCTCCATTATCCTCCTTGATATTACGTCCCAAGTGAACTCTGAGAGGACTCTAGCCCTGGCATTCTCGCCTAGAGTTCTCATGTGGTTCTCGTCGCCAAGTATCATGTTTATGCCCATGGCTATGTCCTGGGGATCGTATGGGTTTATGTGGTAGCCGCACTGGTTCGGTCCACCGGAGACGACTATCTCCCTCATGCCGCTTATTCCTCTAGCACCTACCACGACTGGCTTGTTCATGGACATGGCCTCAAGGGCCACTATACCAAAGGGCTCGTAGAGGCTGGGGAAGACGGCCAGGTCGCAGGCGGCATAGTGGGCGATCCGCTCCTCCTCAGGAAGCATGTTGAAGTTGAATATGACGTTGTTCTGAATCCCCAGGGACGCGGCAAGTCTGACGAGCTCGCCCTCCATCTCGCCCTTTCCAACGATCACAAGCTTTGTCTTCGGGAATTTGGAGAGGACGTGGGGCATAGCCATAAGGAGGCGGTCAGTGCCTTTTACGCCAGTCAACCTACCTATGAAGAGGATCATCTTTTCGTCTGGGGCGATCTTGTACCGAGACCTGATCTGTTGCCGCTTCTCAGGCGGCACCCTCTCCAAAGAGTACTTGTTTGGGTCGACGCCGTTCCAGACGACCTCTATCTTGTCTGAAGGGAACCCATAGGAGATCAGTTCGTCTTTCATTGCATATGAGACCGTTATGATCTTCTCGGCAAAGTCGGCAGCCTTTCGCTCGAGGTCGTTTATAAGTTTAGAGCCGTCGCCGAGGCTCCTCCCCTTCTCGGTGGAGTGGAGGTGAAAGACCATCGGGGTTTTGAGGGACTTTTTCAGGGTTATCCCAGCCATTGCCGAGAGCCAGTCATGGACCGAAAGGATGTCAAAGTTCCGTTTCTCATTTGGGACCATGTCGTTCACGATCTTGGAGCTTACGAGTATGTTGTATAGCCAGACATCTGAGAAGAAGCGCATGCCCGGACCCCACCGCCTGATCTCCTCGGTTACGACGTCTGGAAAGATCTCTGAAATGTCGAGGAGTTTTGGGCGGTGGACCTCCACCCCTCCCATTAGCTCTCTTGTCTTTAGAGTGCCATCATTCATCGTGAAGACGCATACATTGTGTTCCATCTTGACGAGCTGTCTTGTGAGTTCATAGGTGTATGTGCCGAGCCCACCGACGATCTTAGGAGGGTACTCCCAGGTCAAAAGACATATGTTCAAGAATCACACCAGATAATCGTTAGAATGATTGAGTTTTTAAAGGTTGCTCTAATTGATCAACCTTCGAGATCTCATAGCTCCACTTAAGTTCCGATATGTTGGCGAGTATTGCAGCTATTGGGCACAACTTTGTCATGGTCAGGCGGACGACCCTATCGACGACGTTGTCGTCCAATGCCCCCTTGAGTTTAAACTTGATGGAGATCTTGCTGAAGAACCTAGGGTGCTCCTCTCTTCTTATGCCGTCAAGTTCCACATCAAGAGAAGCCAAGCCTTGATTTCTGGACTTGAGCATAGTAATTATGTCAAGGCTGGCGCACCCGCCTAGCGCCATTAAGAATAGGTCCATAGGGGTGGTGCCCTCTCCGGAGCCCCCATATCTTTTGTGAGCCTCCATGAGCACTTCGTGCCCAAATTGATCTCTTCCAACGAGCTTGAGATCACCATTCCACGTTACAGAAGCCTTGGGCATGGGTTGTTTAACTTTCTTCTCTAACTAATAATTTTATCGCCCTCTGGAAGAGCCATTAGAGGGGATGTGACGTTTTTATCTGCTTAAGAGGATGGGAAAAACATCTTTGTAGGCAGGCTCCAAACTCAAGATCCCAATCATCCTGACGTCTTTGGGACTTTTCGTCATCGCCTGCCACTAAATTAATAAAATGCAGGGAAAAATATCACTTTTGTTCTGGACTGGTTCTCTTCGACTCGTTTGTTGATATGAGACCTTTTTTCTTTAGACGGAGTATGGCGGATCTAACGCTGCTCGGCTTTGTATTTAGGATCTTTGCGATCTCTGTGATGGAGATGTCTTTGTTGTTTAGGATCAGCTGGAAGACCTTGTCTTCGAGTGAGTCCTCTGCGGGGAGCGAGAGGATGCTGACGTGAGAGATGGAGCCGCCCATGATTACAGTTGCCGGAGAGGGGCGCCCATCTATATCGACACAGTCCTCCAAGAAAATGTTCATCAAGTCTTCGTCTACCTGGACTAGCTTCCCCTTGATGATTTGACCGTCTAGGAGGTGGACCTCGACTGTGCTCTTGATATACCTCCTAAGGCGGTCAACAACAGAGCCTTTGTTTTGCAGTCTTGAGACCCCCAGTTAGACAGAAGTTATTACATAAAAGTGGTTTTAAAGTTTAACGCTCCATGCACCAATACCTTTAAAGTCGGCTCGCCAAACCAAAAACAGATAATTTATAGGTGTTCCTCGCGGATATGGTTACAGGATCTCACCTTGACCATAGAGAGGCTCTCAACAGGTGTACCGGCCCTCGACAAGATGCTCTCGGGCGGGATCCCTAGGGGGTTCTCCGTCGCTGTTACAGGCGAGCCTGGTACTGGAAAGACTATTCTATGTATCCATTTCATAACGAAGGGCACAGCCGAGGGTGACAAGTGCATTTATGTCACGACAGAGGAGAGCCGCGAGTCCATAATAACCCAGGCGAGCCAGTTCGGCTTCGACTTCTCCACGGCCATTAAGGACGGGAGATTGATACTGATAGATGCCCTAATGGGGACTGAGGATCAGTGGACGATTAAGTCTTTGAACGTTGAGGAACTCGTAAGTAAGGTTATTGAGGCGAAGAAGGCATTGGGCTATGGGAGGGCCCGCTTGGTCATTGACTCGCTCTCAGCTTTTTGGCTCGACAAGCCAGCAATGGCAAGGCGCCACTCCTACTTCGTAAAGAAGGTCCTATCGAAGTGGGACTTCACGATATTAGCAACTTCTCAGTATGCCATAACAACCTCTGAGGCCTTTGGGTGGGGGGTCGAACACATAGCCGACGGGATAATTAGGTTCAGGCGCTTTGTTCGGAACGGTGTCTTGAAGCGTTATATACTCATTGAGAAAATGAGACAGACGCCCCATAGCCTACAGATGCACGAGATTACCATTGAGCATGGGAAGGGGCTTGTGGTTCTGGGTCCTGTCGAAGAACGCAAGGAGGATATAGCACTACCGAAGAAAGTTATGGATAAGATCCAAAAAAGTGCAGAGAGGAAGGGTATTGGGTTACCAAAGACTTGAAGTTGAACACTACTCAAGGGTTGAGGTCCAAAGGGAGATAGCAGAGTTCTGCAGGGCTAGGTGGGTAGCTGCCCATGTAATAGACAAGAGCGGCAAGCTCGTCTTTAGGCGCTACATAGGTAGGAGACCAATTACCATAAAAAGCCAAGAAGATCTCGTTGCGCTTTCGAATAGGCTGAGGGCCCCAGTGAGGGCCATTTATGCCACCGCGAACAAGTACCCTAAAATAGAGCGGGTGGAGGACGTAGATCTTTCGAAGGCCCACCTTTGCACCCCTACATGGGACATTGATGGAAGGCTCCAGGAATGGCAAGAAACAATTGCCGTGGCAAAGGAGATCATAACAATATTGAGGGATGAGGGCGTAGAAAAGTCCGTTTACCTAAAATGGTCTGGGAACGGGTGCCACATCCACATACATGAAGGGGCAATATCAGAGTCTGTTATCAAGAGGGCCCACCCATTAGACTTTGCTTATGCTATCGTAGATTACGTGAACATGAGGTTAGCAGAGCGTGTTGCTTGGGGGCTAAAGTTTGAAGGGATAAGGGTAGAGAACAAGATGGATGCCGGAAGGGTCTTCACTTGTCCATTAAGTCTCCATAGGCAACTGGACGTGGTATGCGTTTGCCTAAAACCGGACCAAGTTGATGACTTCACACCAGATTGGATTAAACCCTTAAAGTTTAGGCATAACCCAGAATGGCGGATCTTCGAGGAAGGGGAGGCCGATTCTTTGGCCATTAAAGCCTACGAAACGGTTGGGGGCTATTCAGCCCCGTCCCGAAGGGGGAAGAGCCTAGATCAGTTGATAAATGAATGGCTCAGAAAGTTTTAAGAAGAGCGCCAACCACCCAAGGTCCAAAAGTGTAGGATCGTCCCTAAAAACACTTGAAACCATGGGATAGCGATGGGAGTAGGGGTGGTGCGGCCGCCGGGATTCGAACCCGGGTCCTTAGCGGTCTACAGGTCAAGCCTTTGGCAGGCTAACGTCCTAGACCAGGCTAGACTACGGCCGCAACCTTGAAAATCTGTGGCGGAGGTATGTGAGCTGCCCACGGATGAAGACCGCGGGCTTCCTGCTTCTAAGACCGGACTCGATCCCCACACACCCACAGCGGAGGCCTCGGCAGATGAGACCGTTCCAATGGAGCCCGTGTGGAAGGCGGGTTACGGAGGTCTCGGTCTCCGCAGGCGTGACTTCGGCCTGCCCCATGCCTAGCAGAATAACAATGAAAAAGGGGAGATAAAAATGTTCGCCCTCATCCCACCGCTGAAGCATGTGGGATTTCTCGACATGGTATTTAAAAGGTTCGGCGCGACGGCTCCCATTTATTGTGAGGTTAAATTGAGGGGCTATCGCAAACGCCTTCAAGTCATCCCACCAAGGTCATTTTAACTCTGAGCGATCATCGCCCCATATAATAAAGTGAGAGGGTCCATAAAAAATTTAATGGTAAAAAACTTATTAAGCCCCAAAGAGTATTTTACGAAACGAGGCCCGAGTAGCTCAGCCTGGGAGAGCATCCGGCTGAAGACCGGAGTGTCGCCGGTTCAAGTCCGGCCTCGGGCACCTATGAACCTTTTACTGATGAAAAAGCTTCACCAAAAATACATTTTTTCTGACATTGTTCAGGGCTGATGGTACGGTACAATAGCGAAGACCTGGTCCAAGAGTTTAAGAAATTCCTGAAAATAGACAAGCAGTTCCCAAAAAGACCGTGGACAACCACCTTTCCGTGCTCAACTCGCTGATGGAGTTCTGCGACCCCCTCGAAGTCACCAAGGACCAGCTCAGGGACTACCTCGGGCAGTTCTTGGACCAGCCGAAGACCTACGCCTACCACCTATGCGGCCTGAAGAGGTTTTACAGGGACTTCTTGGGGTGCCCCGACCTCGTCGACTCCTTTAAGTTCCCCTCCATCATCCCCCGACCGAAGTTCATCCCATCAAAGACGGAGTTAAGGGAGTGTGCCTCGTGGCTGGACCAGAAGGACCTGGCGCTATTCCTTACCCTCGCATCTTCGGGCGCCAGGAGGTCTGAAGTCTTGACATTAGCCGTAAAGGACGTCGACCTGGACAGGCGGATGTTCACCCCCTCGGATAGCCAAGGCTTCTCCATTTGTATGGACGATGATTTGTTTAGAACTAAAATGAAAAAGTTGGTTTTATCTTAATAAGTTGCCGTACTCGTGAACCTTTCCACGTTAGTTATAGCCTGCACGGTAGCTGCATAAATTGGTTCGCCATAAATGTTCCTTTTATCATACTTTAACACTTTAACAACAACAGGCTTTACCATTATCTTAAAACCGTCATTTGTAACATATTCTTGCACTTTTTCCTCCTGTGGCTCAAATTTTATTTCCTTACCAACGTCCCTCCGAGGATCCCAAGGCTCTTTGGAAGGCGGACCCTTAAGAGCCAAGGGCACAACTGCTACTACAGCGTTTACAGAGTCGAAGCTCAATCCAGTAGGGTACCCTTCAGGGGTTATTTCCGCGGATCTAAATATTTTTTTTACCACGATTTTAACCTTTAAAATAGTTCCATCTTGAAGAAGATACCTGCTGTAATCTTCAGAGAGAACTATAAAGTCACATTCAATCATAGTTGTGTTGGTCATACCTTGGAAATCCATCATCATCTACACCACTCCTTCAAAAATTCTTCCTTACTAATGCCAGCCTCTGATAATATTTCAAGCAAAGTCCCTCTATCTAACTCTTCATGTAATGGCACGGTTACACGACGCCCATTCTGTGATTTTAGAACCACATGACTTCCTTTTTGTCTCGAAAATATAAAACCTTTTTTTGTCAAATATTTAATCAACTCCCTACCTGAGACTATAGGAAGTTTGACATTCATTTTTCTTCCCGTACAAAAATTGAAAATTCTTGTACTTCTCCATACACATCCTCCAATATGGCGGATATAGCCTCAATAATATTTTTAAGAGCCTCTTGCACACTCTTCCCTTGCGATACCGCACCTTTAATATCAACACATTTTGCAACAATCCAACCATCAAGACCTTTTTTCAGCACTACTCTATAACAACAACGAGGGTCAACTTTTACTTCGGACAACCCAAAATCCACATCTAAAGGTCTAGCCACTGTGGAATCAGGTTCTAGTAACATTTTTTGAGCCATAAGGTTACACCTATTTAATTATCAGCTTACTATAAGCGATATACCTAATAATATTACTTATTATGTGACGTCCTCTCCACGACTAAAGTCGGGAGCTTCCAGCTTTTCCTTTTGGTTAGGTTTCATCGGTCACCCTCCAGCCCGTTTTGTTGGAAGCACACCGTATGGTGCGAGGTTCCAGCGTTCAGCCTGCCTTTGCGGCGTTGCGTTCCGACCACATATGCTGGTTCAGGGGGCGTCACTCCTCCCCCATCCCATGCCTCTCGTTAAGGCATGGGCTAATCTGCCCGTCTCACCTCAGCCATCAGCCTCATCAGTCATCGGAACATCCTCAACTTTAACTTTGAAATAGAAGTATTTAATATTTGCCCATTCATCCCAGAGCTGAAGCTCTGGGTTTTCTGGGCACTCGCTTTATAAATGCCAGCTCATCACAGGCAAGTTTAAGAAAAACGTTGTCGAGCTGTTTGAAGAGGATCTTCCCCGCTTTAATGCTAAGCTTTTAAACTCAGAATTCAATGGAAAAATTACAAAGTCAAATATAAACCCTGCGATGCAAAAGTAGAGATGAACAGGGTTAAAGAAATAAAGATCATTCCATTTCCAAAGGTGCTAGGAATTGAGAAACGAGTTTAGAAAGCAAGGCTTCATGAAAAAGGATTTTGCGGGGGATGTCTCCAACTATCGTCGGTTCAAGTCCGGCCTCGGGCACCTTCATGGAATTTTGGAATAAGCCGGCGACAGTGGCTATTTCCGTTTGCGGAAAAGCTTGACACCTTCAATTTCGCAAACATCTTCAAAGCCTTGCCTCTATTAGGGCTCTGGTCTCCTCAACCGTTCTGGCCGTCTTCGAAAGTACTCGTTTTTCGTCCTCGCATGTTTTGATAAGTTGCGTGTAGACGAGCGTGTTCTTTATATTCTTGTGTCCGAGGGGCTGCATGACGTGGAGTATGTCCTTAGTCTTATGATATTCCATGGTTGCCTTCCAATGTCACAAAATGTGGAAATGGATTTGAAGCAGCCTCGAGTTGCCAAATTTGTGGGCTGACCGCTTCCTATACCTCTGAAAGCTTCGCGCCAAATTTCTTAGGCTCTTGTATCTTCTGAAGACGTTTAGGCTTTCCTTAGGTAAGGTGTTAAGCATACTGATAAGCCGATTTAAGATTTTGAATATTCGTGGCTTGCTTCCCTTCTCGGCTGTTATACGTAATGTTCTATTTTCAAAGGCTATGTCCGTCAATCTCGGCGCGAAAACCTCTCGTCCTCGCCAGGTTGTCCATGCGTAAAAGGGATAACTGCGTCCACTACGACCCAGACCTAGGTGTATGCACCAACTGGTACTGCAACTCGGTGGACGACAGGTACGAGGAAATTTAAGTCAAGGTGGGGCCGGTGGCACCCAAAGGTCAGGGATTACCCAGACTACTGCACCGCATACTAAAGCCACAAGCCCAAATGAGGTTGCGCTAAGCTGCGCGAAGTCCTTCAACATTGACACGCTGTGTTAATATTTGTTTCGCCAAGCCTGGAGCCGTCCCTCCCCTTCAGCCCGAGAATTTCAGTGGCTGATCGCTAGTGTGGGGCAGTTTGCCACCCGTTGGCCACGTGCACGCCCCTAAGTGATAGTTCGCCTCGTCCACCTGGCTGAGAAAAAGAGGGTTTTAAGGAGCTTTCTTTGCGCCCCTCCCTTTAGCCGAGTTAGCAGCAGACAATGCCGTGTTAAAACTGCTTTCTTGTTGGAAGTGCCCACCGATGAGATCAGTGTTTGCTTTAATAATAAATTGCGGGTATTCAGAGGCGGATCTCTACAAGCAAAGGATCGGTAGTCGAATCAGACCGATTGTGGACTCTTTAATGCGCTTAGAGTCGCAGTCTCGTCAGGCGGAGAAGGGCTACTCCTTTCGTAGACCTTTTCTCTGGGAACTCTATGGATTTAGTAGCTCAGCCCTTCGGGTGTGTTTACAGAAATTTTTACAGGTCCACCATTATGTAAGCTTAAGCATCCTCTCCGCAATTGCGAGGTAAAGCATCGTAGCCTTCTCCAAGTTTTCTATCTTTACATACTCGTTTGGCTGGTGACCGAGGTAAATGTTATTCTTGAGGTCGTATTCGCCAGGTCCCAAAATGATTGTGGGTATCTTACGTTTAATGGCAAATATCGCAGCGTCAGTATAGAAGTTCACGCCGAATAACCCAAGATCCCTACCAACGATCGACGAACCAAGCTCCTTTGCGACCTTGACGATCTCTTCTCTTTCGTCTGTGGCTACAGGCTGCCTCTCATTTATGACTCGCATCTCTGCCCTAAAATTCGGCACTTTTCTCTTCACTTCCTCAATAACTTCACCCATTCTGCTCAGGATTAAATCGTGGCTTTGGTTTGGAACAGGTCGTAGATCGACGGTTGCGACGCACCTGTCTGGTATCGAGTTCGTCTTGATGCCACCATTTATTGTTGCAATGTTCATCGTGGGCGGTGATAGATATCGATCCGGAACATAGGGGATGGCTTCCCAGGCGCTCTTTACCATTTGGAGTAGAGTCAACATGTGCTCAACAGCATTAATCCCAATGTGGGGTTGTGTACTATGGGCGCTCTTCCCGTAAGTTTCAAACTCTAGCCAAAGCGTGCCCTTCTCCGCAACAACAATGTCGAGGCTTGTAGATTCAGGTATAATTATGGAGCCGATCCCTTCTAGGCTGTTGTGCTCTACGTAGTGCTTGGCACCTATGCTATCAGATTCCTCTCCAGCAAATGCTGTGACATACAAATCTCCCTTAAGTCCACCCCTTGTTGCTAAGAGGCCGGCTGCCACGGACATGGCGGCAATGCCTCCCTTCATGTCTGAGGCCCCTCTGCCCCATATCTTATTCTCTACAATATCTCCGGAGAAGGGATCCCTCTGCCACGTTTCTCTCTCCCCTATCGGCACTACGTCAAGGTGGCCGTTGAACATGAGTGCAGGCCTTTCTTCTCTGCCCTTGAGAACCGCAACCACATTTGCCCTGTTTTTGCCCACTTCGACGACCTCGGTCTCGAGTCCGTATTTCTTAAGTCGCTGAGCAAGAAGTTCTGCGGCGGGCAGTTCATCCCCAGGTGGGTTCACGCTCTTTATTCTGACGAGTTCCTGGGTCAGTTTGATGACTTCATTCTTTGCAGAAGAAGAGTCTAATTTCATAAATTATCAATAAGCGTAAGAGCAAATAAGTTATTTAAGGATTATTTAGAAACAGGGAGCAGAAATGACCACAGAAGCAAAAGGTGCTTTCAGCAGATGAGATAATCAGAATGAAGATTATCAAAATGCAAGTGAGCGGACAGAGAGGAAGACATGGTCTGCAAAAGTAATCGTAATGGTGCCACATTCATAAGTGATCGATTTTCGAGTAGTTGTCACCAAAATAGACACTAAAAAACCACCTATGACCTCTAAATCAGGAAGGTTCGCCATCTATCCTTAGAAATTTTGCGAAAAGTTTATTCAAGGATATAAAAAATGAGACCATTAATGGAGGACGATAGATGAGACTTCTTCATAAAGAGGATATTAAGGATATAGCCATTGGTGCTGCCATACTCAGTACAGGGAGTGG
>JACIVQ010000013.1 GCA_014361445.1 Methanosuratincolales archaeon
TAATCCCATGTTATTATCAATAAGTCTCTACAGTTTAATTGTTCACTAGCCTTGATCATGGCTCTTATCTCCCTCTTCTCAATTTCATCTCTACCTGAGGCATAAGTTACTTGGATCAATTGTTTAGCATTTGTCCCCTCTTTCATCACAAAATCTACCTCGTTTTGTTGATAGTCCCTCCAATAGTAGATATCTGCTCCCTTTAGCCAGTAACTACGTCTTCTCAATAGCTCTATCGCTACCAAATCTTCCATAATTCTACCAAAATCTTCTCTAAATCCTACTGAAACCGTTTTTATTATTCCTGTATCTATGCAGTAAATCTTCTTCGGGCTCATTTCTATCTCCCTTGGCTTAAAAGACAGCTTGTTAATGTAAAAGATCAAATAAGATTCGTTTAGGTAGGAGAGGTAGTTCTTTGCTGTATGATCACTCCTTAGTCCAAATTGCTTCTTTAAACTGTTATAAGTGACCTGCCTCCCAAAATTGCTCAGGGCGGTCAAAGCAATCTCCCTAAAAGTAGTTTTATATGCAATGTTGTATCTGAAAATGATGTCCTTTTCTATAATATCATTGTAGAGTTGTCTGAGATAAATTCTCGGATTCTCCTTTTCTACTACAACCTCCGGAAAACCCCCTCTCTCTATGTAATTCAAGAGTTCATGCTTGACAAGACTAATCCCCCTTGTCGTTTCAAGATCCTCGTTAAAGCCCACAGATTTTAGATACTCTCTGAAACTGAATGGAAAGACCTCTATTGGAATATGTCTGCCCGTGAGGTGTGTTGATAGCTCTCTACTCAACAACTTTGCACTACTACCTGTGATGAAAACGTTATATCCACTTCTTTGAAGTTTGTTTACAAATAACTCCCAATCCTCAAGGTTTTGTATCTCGTCTAAAAAAATTACCTTTAAATTTCTTCCATAAATCTCTATCAAAGATGAAAGAACGTCTTCAGCCAAGGCATTCAAAAGTATCGGCTCATCAAAATTTACATAACCAAAATCCGAGTCTTTCAGGAGCGAATATGTAAGAAAGGACTTGCCCGACCTTCTAATGCCTGTTGTGACCTTTACAAGGTTACTACCCATAACCTCTTTGAGCTTGGACAAAACCTCCCTCTCAATGACCTTAGTTCTTTTAAACTTCTCTTCCAATTCTAGTCTCTGGTCCTGAAGTACACGTTTAATTCTCTGAGACATATTGATTGTTAATGCGAACTTTTATATAAATGTTCGCAGTATCAATTTCAGGGTTGGCTATCCTCTCCGACTCAATAAGCTTCAAAGTATGGGAAGTAGTCCTTGATAAACATACGTAGTCCTAATAATTCACCAACCTTTGGCTCCTCTGGTGTTCATTGTGGCCTCCATAATCCTCTTCCCCCTTCTTGCTCGGCCCTTTCATGACGAGCCCCCGGGGGTAATGCGTTTTTGTTTTTTATTCATTTTTTCCAGCATTTTTTTAAATTTCGCCCAATTTGAGCCTTCTCGTACCGTCCGCGCCAAAAGGTCCGCTTGCACCTGCGCGAGCTTTTGATTAATCATGTTCAAGTATCTCAACTCCAGCCATTTGAGCGTCAAATTGTGTGGTCAGATGGAGTTTGTGGCTGAAAGTTAGCCGAACAAAAAATTTAAAGCCTCATACCTTACTCACTTAATGGGGTTTCTGTAGTTGACTTTTGAGGTCGGTGAGACGCGCGACATTATACGGATCCTTGTACTACTCAGCGTGAAGAAGGACTGCGAGTGTGAACCAGAGCCTCTCAGGAAGAAGATTGAACACTTCATTGGTTGTCCGAGGTGTGTGGAGCCCGAAGAGTTCGAA
Organism: Methanosuratincolales archaeon; assembly: GCA_014361445.1. Classification (GTDB taxonomy): domain Archaea; phylum Thermoproteota; class Methanomethylicia; order Methanomethylicales; family Methanomethylicaceae; genus WYZ-LMO10. Next base: position 1,831 of record JACIVQ010000013.1, read on the forward strand.
CATGCGTTAAAGGACCTTTCCAACGATGGTCTAATAAAGAGGAGCGATGGGAAGATCGTCCTTACCGAGAAGGGCTACTACCTTAGCGAGGAGCTGAAGAACCTCCTATTCAAAGATGAGCCAGTACTTGAGGTGGTGGCCGGTCTCACCGATGGCTCCATAACCGCCCTAATAGTCACCCTTTCCACTTTCCTCGCTGGGCTGAGCTCCGGCCTGACAGTATTCACGGCAGCCCTCACCCTCTCAGCCGTATCGATGACCAACTTCTCCAGCTTTATACTCGGTGGGAAAACTGAGGACCTGGCCGACCTCATATCGCTGAAGAACCTAATGGAATACAGCGTTAACGGTATTGAGGATGGCAAGGAGCGGGACAAGTCGTTAATGCTTCTGAAGAGCCTCTTCTCGGTCCTAAAAAAGGAGATAAGTAAGTCCAACCTCTTCTCCGCAATCCTCTGCGGCGTCACTACCTTCCTGTCGGGCATCGTTCCCATCTCTCTGTTCGTCCTATTACCCCCGCCCTTCGGCATAATTGCATCCCTAGTTTTCGTTGGGATTGTTGTTGGCATATTCTTGGCTCGCTACAGGTCAAAGAAGATGAAGGTCCGCTGGCGCGTCACACTTGTCGAGACCGTGGTCCTCGTAATGATCTCGGTAGTAATTGCCCTGCTAGTTGGAGGCGTCGCATGAACTTTTACATCTGGGCGCCGTTACCAAAAATATCGTAGCATTGCATAAATATCCTGCGAGCCAATATGGGTACTGTGGTCTCAATGGATGCTTCAGAATCTTCAAAAAACGCCCTCCAGCACGTCTTGGGTGCTGTGGAAGGGGAGAGACTAGTGGTTATATGTGACAATTCTGCACTAAAAGTCGGTGAAGCATTCATAGAGGGCGCCCTCAAACTAGGTCTTTGGACTCGCTTGCTTGAGCTGGATGCCGGTCCAGGGGTTCGCCTCACCGTTCCAATGGAGATATACAACCTTGTCTCCAGCAGAGCTGCAGACATCTTCATCACAATATTCCGCGAGAGTGAGAAGGAGACTCCATTCAGGGTTAAGATAATCAACCTGATAACCAGGTACCGAAGGTACCGCCTCGGTCACTGCCCTGGGATAACCTTTGATATGCTGACTGAAGGTGCCCTAGCACTCTCGTCGGAAGAACATAAGGATCTACAAGAGTCCGCCCAGAGGCTTCTTATGCGCCTCACGGGCGCCCAGGAGATCCGCGTCACCAACCCGTCAGGCACAGACATCTCATTCTCCGTCTCTGGTAGACCCTTCTTCACTGACACTTGCTTTGACTGGAAGACCTTCAAGTGGCTGAACCTCCCGACAGGCGAGGTTATTGCCGGTCCCGTCGAGTCCTCACTAAATGGCACTTTAGTCTGTGACTTGGCAGTCGGGGGCATCGGACCAATCGAATCTCCAATAACGATAAGGGCTAAGGGTGGCAGGGCAGTTGAGATAAGCTCGAATGACGATCTCCTCAAAAGAAGGGTCGAGGCAGCTCTGAGCGTTGATGAAATGGCAAGATATGTAGGCGAGTTTGCCTTCGGTCTGAACAAAAAAGCGCGCATCCACGCCAACTTCCTGGAGGCAGAAAAGGTCTACAAGACCGTCCACATCGCCTTCGGTCATAACTCTGACTACCCAGGCGGGATGAACAACTCCGCCACGCACATGGACTTTCTCATATCGTCCCCAACAGTCGAGGTAATGCTTCAATCAGGCGATCGCTTCACAATTATGGAAAATGGAGATCTTTTAATTTAACACCGTTCAAAACTGGGCATGAGTGAATCATGGAGGCTGAATAGCCGAGACTCCCTTTCTCATTCTTGGAACGTTCCATTTTCCATCCTATATCATACTAATTTTTTTGGCAAAATCTTTCCACTGTTCGTCAACCTCTTTCTCCAGCGACTCTACATCATCGTCTGTGAGGTGTCCGAAACGCCCTTGTATCGAGAGATAATCTCTAAGAGGCCTCCTCTTGCTTTTTTCTATTAGCCCCTTTGAAGGTCCCGTCAGGTTGTACCTTCCATCAATCCACTCATAAAGGGCACATCGAGATCCCTTTTAAAGTTCATGAGCATGCAGAGAAGTTCAGGGATTGGAAAGTTAAGGGATCAAGGCTGGTAAAGATGGAGGGCGAGTACTACATCCACGTAACCTTCAGGAAGATCTTTGAAGCAAAGGATCCTGAAGGAGTTCTTGGTATAGATGTGAATGAGAGGAGCATAGATCTAGCCGTAGTTAAGCCCGAGAAAGTCAAATTCATAAAGGTAGACATAAGCGAGGCGAAGTACATAAGGGATAGGTACTTCAAGAAGAGGAGGAGCATCCAGAGCAATACATCAGGTAGTAAAAGGGCAAGGCTTCTATCAAAGTACTCTGGGAGGGAGAAGAGGCGCATCAACGCTATACTCCATAAGGCATCAAAGATAATATCCGAAATCGTAAACGAAGAGAAGGTAATACCAGTGATGGAGAGGCTGATAAATATCAGAGAGAAGATAAGGTACGGCAGGGTAATGAATAGAAGGCTCCACAGCATCCCATTCAGAAAGGTACAGGAGTACATCTCGTACAAGTCCATGGAGTATGGGTTCGAGCGCGAGTTTGTTAAAGCAAAGAACACCTCTAAGAAGTGCCCGATATGTGGCGAAATCAATAAGCCGAATGGGCATGTCTTCAAATGCAAAAAATGCGGGTTCCAAGCTGATAGGCACATAGTAGCAGCTTGGAACATAGCTGTAAAACTCCCGATGTGCCGTCCTTTACCGTTGGCGGCGAAGGCCTTCAATGAACCTCTAATAATAGAGGTGAGGGGGAAGGGATGAAGGTCTATGAGTCCCACAACGGTTAAATAATAATGCTGAAGCATCTTATCCTGCCCAAATAGGGCTGAGGGCCTAGGTGGCCCGGGTAAGGTAGCCAAATTGCTACCCCCGAAGGGTAGTGGTTATCCCGGGGGCCTGTGGAGCCCTTCCGCGGAAAGCCCCAGCTCGCGGGTTCGATCCCCGCCCCGGGCCCTCAAAGAAAATTCTAGGCATTAAAATTCGACCAGTCAGTCTAAGAATCGACATTGCTGGCAGGACGCCCCTCAGATAGAGTAGGGCTATTCCACAAATTCTATCAACCATGAAGGTAAATGCGTGGAATGATGGCTAGTCTCCTGCCTTAAAGAACAGCCAAGAATCCTTTCCTCCCTTATTGAACTTTAACAGCACATATCTCCCCCTCAGGATCTTGCCGTTAATCGAGATCTCTAACTTGTCCTCGCTCCTCTCCAGTATAGAGTAAACGCCGCGGTCCCATATCTTCACGGTGCCTGCCCCGTAGCTCCCCTCTGGTATCTCTCCCTCAAAGTCCTTGTACTCGATGGGGTGATCCTCGACCCTTATGGCGAGCCTCTTCACCCCTCTCTCCTTTGGGGGCTCCTTTGGCACCGCCCAACTCGCCAGAACGCCGTCAAGCTCCAGCCTTAGGTCCCAGTGCAACTTCTTTGCTTTGTGCTCATGCACAACGAAATCTGGCATAGGACTCCTCTCAGACCTCGACGAGCCTGTAAGCAGACCTGCCCGCGCCCAGGGCCTCCATCGCCTTGATCTGTATCGTACTGTCCGTGCCGTTCAATTTTCCAAGCGGGTCTGGAGGGGAGGCTTTGACTCCAGGGATAATGGGGCTTGCGTCTATGAGGTCCAGGGAAGCCCTATCTATGGCAACCGGGTCTTTTGATGCCAATACGCCTATGTTATGGGTAATTATATTTCCAGCCGGCGCCGCACAATCGCAGAGCACGGTCACGTCCATCACAAAATTTAGAAAAACCTTAGGTTTGTCTGACAGTGCTCTCATAACACCTGCCGCCGCATGTGCCAAGGCTATCTGGAACCTCTCCTTCCCGTCCTCCAGGAGTTCTATGGCGTCCTGGTCGCATGTAAACATACATGTATTGCAGTAGACACACTTTTCCTCGTCCCTCACAGGGTGTCCCCCATCCATAATCATGGCTGAAAACCTGCAGGCCTTCACACACTCACCGCAGCCCGTGCACCTCTCATATTTGATGACTAGTCCGTGAGCTGCATGCTGCTCTCTCTTCCCCTTTTTGGTAGTGCACCCCATTCCAAGGTGTTTTATGGCACCTCCAAAGCCCGAGAGGAGGTGTCCTTTGACATGACTCAAAACTACCAGCGCGTCTGACTCTGCTATGCTCCTTGCTACACTTATTTTCTTTATTCGGCACTCACTGTATGCCCTTTCAATTGCAACCTCAACCCCATCCTCTCCAAAGGGTCCGTCCGCCACCACAATCGGGCATCCAAGCCCATCCTCGGTGAAGCCGTTGAATCTGGCGGTCTCCATTACCTCTTCCGCGTTGCTCCTGAATCCAGTGGGGTAGAGCGCCGTTGTCTCGGTCACAAAAGGGCTTGCTTTGATTCCTTTTAGAAAATCCACAACCCTCCTCACAAACGCAGGTCTAAGATAAGTGTAGTTTCCTCTCTCTCCGAAATGGACCTTGACTGCCACCCTCTCCCCTGCTTTGATGTCTTCAGCTGCTGCGCTCAGTAGTAAATCGATCCCCTTCAAAGCGTCCCTCCACTTCCTCAAGTCCAGGAAGTAAACCTCTGAGACCATGGAGACCTCCCTTCTAATCTGTCCCTTCTCTAATAAAAGAACACTATCTATGCACTTCCTTTATAAATACCCTGACCTTTAAAATCCTACTGATTGATATGAAAGAGCTAAGGACAGAAGGAATTACTTGGATAAACCTGGAGCGACCCACTAAGGATGAAGTAATGTCCTTAGCAAACTCCTTTCCATTTCATATCCTCAGCCTCGAGGACACCCTCTCCAAGAGGGTCCTCACCAAGGTAGAGAAGTACAGGGATTATATATTCACGGTACTGAGGTTCCCCACACACCTCTGCGAGAAGGGCGGATGTACACCTTCCCAAGTATCTTTTTTCATAGGCAACAACTTCTTGGTTACGATCCATGATGGCAGTGTGGAGGCTATTAACAACATATTCTCAAAGTGCGAAACCCAGTACAAGGAGACAGGAAAGTTTGCTCTTGAGGGTGTGGGTCCCCTCGTTTACAGGATACTCCGGGAGATAATAGGCTCAATATTTCCAATAATTGAAAACCTGTTGGAACGCCTTGAAGATCTAGAGGACGACATCTTCAGTGCGAAGAGAGAGGTTTTGCTTGAGATAACGAACCTCAGGAGGACCACATCAGACATCAGGCGAGTCTTAGCCCCGCTGAGGCGAATCATCCCAGATCTCGAGGACGGGCTCAGCGAACAGACCGGAGAGGACCTTGAGATATACTTTTCAGACCTAAAGGATCACATCGAAAAGCTATGGGAGCTCACCGACATGTGCAGGGAGCTTGTTGAGATATACAAGGACACGGACTTCACCTTAGGACAACATAGGATGAACAGGGCCCTTGTCATCTTGACAGTCATATTCACTATCACCATTCCTGCCACCCTTGTTGGAACATTCTATGGCATGAACGTCCCCCTCCCTGGGGGGATTGAGACCGGACCTTGGACATTCCTTGGACCATACACAACCTTCATCATACTTTTGATAGTCTCATCCCTCCCTGCCATATTTATGGTGGCCTATTTCAAGAAACTTGGCTGGATCTGATAAATGTATTAATGCAAATTTGCTGCCCTCTAAAACTCAGCAGGTTTACTTTGATGGTAAGTATAAGCCCAGTGGCATACAAATGGTGGTTTTATGGGTTTGCTTCTTGTTACAACCCCATGCGGTAAAGAAGAGGCTGCCAAACTGGAGGTCTTGGACTGCATATTCCACGCGGACCCTGAGGCCTCATTCATACCACATGAGTACATGGGTCTGCTTTTACTTAAGACAATATTATCCTCCGACGAGGCAGCCGCCCTCGTGAGGGACTGCCCAACCGCATACATCCACAGAGTAGTCCCGGTGGATATTATGATAAAGTCGGACCTAGCCTCAATAATCGAAACGGTCCTCAGACTGATGCCAAAGATGCCAAGCAAAGTCCGAATCGAATGCCATAGAAGAGGTCGGTTTATAAGGTCTAGCCAAGAGGTTGAGTCTGCGGTGGGATCAGCCCTCACATCCTTGGGGCATGAGATTCAGATGCGATCTCCCCAGACTATTGTGCGAATAGATATAATAGGTGAATGGACAACTATCTCGGTAGGACCTCCTGAAAGGTTTGCCAAAAAACTGAGGGGATGATCTAATGAGGCTTAATGTCGGTAAGGTTCCAAACGAGATCCTCAGGAACGTCGTCTTCCCGCGCTTGGGCATGGCCGACTCCTCCGTACTTTTGGGTCCCAACATCGGCGAGGACGCTGCAATCATAAGGATAGGCGGAAAACTTGTTGCCTTCAAATCTGATCCAATCACTGGCTCGGTGGACGAAGTAGGATTTCTGGCAATCCATGTGAACGCCAACGACATCGCGACCAGGGGCGCTGAGCCGAAGTGGTTTCTCCAGTGCATACTCCTCCCTGAGAACTCGACTCTCGAGTCGCTCGACAAGATCACTTGGCAGATGGACTCAGCCGCCAGGGAGATCGGCGTATCGATAGTTGGAGGTCACACTGAGGTTACACCTGGCATAGAGCGACCAATTGTTGTCGGATCCATGATAGGCATAATCAGGAACAGCCGCTTCTTCACATCTGGGGGCGCAAGACCTGGCGACCTGCTTTACATGACCAAATACGCAGGGCTTGAGGGGACTGCCATCCTCTCTTCGGAGAAGAGGATCCTCTCCAGCCAAGGGGAATCCTTCGTATCGAGCTGTAAGCGCCTACTCGCACTCATCAGCGTGGTTAAGGAGTGCCGGATCCTCAGGGAGATCGAAGGTGTGACCTCTATGCACGACCTAACAGAGGGAGGAGTCCTTGGTGGCGCATGGGAGCTTGCCGAGGCAGCCTCCATTGGAGTATCTATTGACCTTAGGTGCGTCCCGGTACTCCCAGAGACTCAGATCATCTGCAAAGAGCTCGGGCTGGATCCGTACAGGCTCATCAGCTCAGGCTCACTCCTCTTCACAGTCGCCCGCGGCTCTGAGGTGGAAGTGGAAATCTCCCTGAAATCATCTGGCATCCCCTTTGCTAAGATCGGGGAGCTACTCCCACCCTCGGAGGGGAGGTACTATATAGACACCAGAGGAGAGAGAAATTTACTAGAACCCCCCTCGACCGATGAACTCTGGCGGGGGGTTAGGTGAGTCGTCGGGGTTTGAAGATTTTAAAAGAATCTTTTTCCTTTATCTGGACTTGAAGGCCCCCATGAGGGTGAAGCACTTCAATCACTGATTCCTTTCAACAGGTCGATCTTGTTCATACTTACAATTCCGCTTTTCATGATAATACTTTCACTGCTGTCTCCGCTAATCGTTTTTTCTAAAGTACAAAAAACCATAAATCACTCTACCCTCTCAGTAACCTATGGGTAAAAACTTTGGCCTATGACATAATCGCCCAAGAGATGCGGAGACCTACGGTCTTCAAAGACGAATCTGCACTATTCCCAGACTATGTTCCCACAAACCTAGTCCACAGGGAGGCACAGCTCAAGTCGCTTGGCAGGATCTTCAGGGTCACCCTCGAGTCCCCAGGAACAGTCTCACAGAAGGTCACACTCGTTGGGGATGTTGGTGTTGGCAAGACCGCCGTGGCGAAGAGGTTCGGCTCGACTGTGGAGTCCCTTGCAAAGGAGAGAGGGCTCAACCTCAAGTATGTCCATGTCAACTGTTACAAGGACAGGACGCTCTTCCTCGTCGTAAGGAAAGTAGCCCAGCAGCTAATACCTGGACTCCCGGAGAGAGGGTTTTCTGCGCAGGAGCTCTTCGGGACCATCTGGGATACGCTGGAGGGCGAGAATGCACACCTCTTACTTGCGCTCGATGAGATAGACTTCCTTGTGGCTAACGAGAAGGACGCTCCTCTCTACTTTCTCACCAGGGTGGCTGACGAGTATATCGGCAAGCCACAACGCCTGAGCCTCATCCTAATCACCCGGAACCTTGACTTCGTTTCAGATCTTGACAGGAGCGTCCAGAGCACACTACTCCACAACATTGTACGCTTTGAAAGGTACACCTCGGATCAGCTGTATGACATCATAAAGATGAGGAGCATGGAATCCATCAAGGAGGGCGCTGTGAGCGAGGACGTACTCTCAATGATCGCCGAGATAGCCGCTCCTCGGGGCGATGCCAGATATGCGTTGGAGCTACTCTGGAGGTCTGGCAAATATGCAGACGCCGAAGGGTCCAACAAGATCCTCCCGGAGCACGTGAGGAAGGCCCAGTCGGACGTCCTCCAATTTCCTATAAATATAATAATGGACCTCCCGCTCCACGAGCGCCTCTTCCTCCTTTCGGTAGCCAAGGCCCTAAAGAAGAGTAAGTCCGCATACGTCACCATGGGAGAAGTCGAGTCAATTTATAGGCTCGTCTGCGAGACAAGATCCATAGAGCCAAGGAAGCACACCCAATTCTGGGAGTACCTTCAGAACTTGAAGAACCTTGGCGTTCTCCAGACGAAGATCTCAGGATCTGGATTTAAGGGAAAGACGACGCTTATAGGGCTCATGAATGTGCCCGCAGAGGCGCTAGAATCTGCGCTTTCGGGTGGTATTTAGTGTCCTTGGAGGAGATATTGTCTTCAAAGGGAAGGATCAAAGTACTGAAAGTCCTAGCTGAGAGGGGGGAACTCAACATCTCCGAAATAACACGCAGGGCTAACCTGAACCACGCCACAACCTCTTCACACCTCAAGAGGCTATGCGAACTCGGAATAGTAGAGGAGAAGAGGTTTGGGCGGATAAGGATCTTCCGCCTAAAGAAGGAAGACCCGCGAGCATGGGCCATACAGACGCTCTTCGACTCGTTCAAGAGGGGAATTAAGGCTTGAAAAGTATGGACGTTTGAGGGGATGAACACTTGAGTGTTAAAATGGTGGATATAACCCGAAAAGAACCAACGGTGAGGGAGGCAAGGGCATCTGGCAAGATCTCCCTCAAAGAGGAGACCATAGCACTAATAAAGAAGAATGCCATTGAGAAGGGGGATGTCTTTGCCGTCGCGAGGGTTGCAGCCATACAGGCCGTCAAGCGCACCTCTGAAATGATCCCGCTCTGCCACCCAATCCCGGTGGAACACGTCTCTGTGGACTTTGAGGTGGGCGAACAGGAGGTCTCAGTGGCTGTCTCGGTGAAGACAACGGCCAAGACAGGGGTTGAGATGGAGGCGCTCACCGGGGTCTCTGCAGCCCTCCTTACCATCTGGGATATGACTAAGATGTACGAGAAGGACGCCTCTGGACAGTACCCCACAACACTCATAAAGGAGATCAGGGTAACCGAGAAGCGCAAAGGGTAAAGGCATATGGATTTTAGCCACCACTCAGACCTTCCCAGAAACCTCCGTTTTCTGATCTTGGTTACTAGCGACACTATAGCAACAAAGATCTCTAAGGGCGAGGGGTTCACGGATAAGAGTGGCGATCTCGCCATAGAAGCTATCAGCGGAGCCAACCACACAGTCGTAGACCGCCTCTACGTACCCAACGATATCTCTGCAATACGTGGGAGGGTTAAGGATGCCGCCCTAAATGGTGTTGCCGACATCATCTTGATAAGTGGAGGGACTGGACCAGGTCCGAGAGACTTAACAATCGAGGCTGTTAGACCCTTGTTCGAGAAGGAGCTCCCAGGCTTTGGGGAGCTTTTCAGGCGGATGTCCTACGAAAATGTCGGGACCTCTGCCATAGCATCCAGAGCCACGGCTGGGATCTTGAATGGGGTCCTCATATTTGCGCTGCCCGGATCGCCGGACGCGGTGAAACTGGCGCTAGATAAAATTATAATCCCGGAATCCCCCCACCTCGTAAAGATGATCCGCGGTCATGCCCATCCCTAAGGCAGCGTATGTACAGACTGAGAGTGAGTGTTGGACAAGTTAAATTTGGTATAAGATGAGAAATTTGCGAGCATTGTTGGGCTTGACATCAAAGGCGAAATTCATATGCGAGAGGTGAAGATTTAAGCTACCTCGCGAGTTTTAAGATCGTGTCCCCCATGAACTCTGCCCCTCATGTGATCTGCATCGCTGCCTTCGGAAGGGGGTATGGCAAAACAACCCTAATTCAGGGCATTACCAAGATACTAACCTCCAAGGGCATGAGGGTCTCTGTCGTAAAGCATTCGGCGCACGCCGTTGGGAAAGACCCAGAGAAGGACACGAGCCGGTTCATGGAGTCTGGCGCCGTCGCCTCGGCTATCTTGGCAAAGGATGGTGAATGTATTATTTACCTACCGAATCGCTCCCTGGCCGACCTGATCTCATTATTCTCTTCCTTTGGAGTGGATCTAATTTTATGCGAAGGTTTCAAATCATCCCAGTATCCTAAGCTTGTCATAGTGAACTCTCCAGAGGAACTCAAAATGATCGGAGTGCTCCAGGGCGTGATCGGCATCATATCCGAAGACCTTGCTCAAGGACAAGAACTAAAGGTCCCTGTATTGGGTAAAGACCCCTCAGCCGTGGCTGAATTTATTCTCTCCTACATCAAGGGTGGTAGTAAATCTTGATCGACCCTTACAGCAGGAGGATCACAGGGCTCAGGATAAGCCTGACGCAGAGGTGCAACCTCAACTGCAAATACTGCCACCATGAGGGAGAGGGCAAGACGTCTGAGGAGATGACCGCTGGAGAGGTCCTCAGGATAGTCAAGATCGCATCATCGCTCGGCATCAAGAGGGTCAAGTACACCGGGGGCGAGCCGCTCCTCAGGGGCGACCTCAACGAGATCATCAAAGGGTCACTTGCAATCGGGCTGGAGGATGTCGCAATAACAACAAATGGCACACTGCTCAAGGGGAAAGCCTCAGAACTCAATACTGCCGGTCTTCGTAGGATGAACGTCTCCATTCCTAGCTTGGACCCTTCGCTCTACCACTCGCTCACAGGTGGGGATCTCATGAATACTATAAATGGCATCGCTGAGGCTGCGGAATACGGAATAAAAATAAAGATCAACACAGTACTGATGAAGGGAGTTAACGAAGGAGAGATACGCCGCTTCATAGAGCTTGCATCTGCCATAAACGGCTCTTTGCAGTTCATAGAACTTGAAAACTTAAACCTGGATAACTCCTTCTTCAAAAATCACTATTTGGACCTCTCCAAGCTAGAGTCCATGCTCGAGAGGATGGCTGAGCGCGTTCTGCTCAGGGAAGACATGAACCGGAGGCACATATACATGGTTGGTGGCACGCCCGTTGAGGTTGTCCGTCCGACCAACAACCCCGACTTTTGCGCACGTTGCTCAAGGATAAGGGTGACGAGCGACGGTAAGATCAAGCCATGCTTAATGCGCTCTGACAACCATGTTGACATCCTGGGTCCAATAAGGGGCGGGGCCTCTGACGATGACCTGAGGCTCCTCTTCCTAAAGGCAGTCAGCCTCCGCTCTCCTTACATAAAAGCTCGACAAGAAAGCCTACGGTTTTAACCGTGGGATGAATTGTCGATGAGTTTAAATACATTATTGCTACTAATGTAGTTTGATGTAGAATGTCCATGCCTATTAGAATAAGAAGGGAGACTATTGAGGAGCTGAAGAAACTGAAAATCCATCCGAGAGAAACATATGATGACGTGATTAAGAGGCTGATTGAGGCGTGGAAAGAGCGAACACGTTCATAGTTGGGGACAACCCTGCCTTATGGATGCTCGCGGACAACTGTGCTAGGCTATGGAACGAGGTCAACTATGAGCGTAGGCAAGCCTACATACGCTACAGGAAATTCGGATGGTACCCAAAGCACCTATACGAGAAGTACGCTCCTATAATAGGCTCGGCTACAGCCCAGCAGATAATAAACAAGAACAACGAGGCTTGGAGGAGCTTTCTTAGGCTGAAGAGGCTTAAAGCAGAAGGAAGGCTTCCAAAACACATAACCAGAGTTTCAATGCCTAGATACTGGAAGAGGAATGGAAAAAGAGAGCTCAGAATAATCGTAAGGAATGACTGCTACAAATTTGACGGTAAGTACCTATACCTTCCCAAAGGGATTAGGTTGAGGTGGAAGGGCGAACTAAAGTGGATGGGTAAGCAGGGAAGGCTTGAGATAGCCTACGACGAGGTTGACGAGGTGTGGAGGGGCTTTATGGCTGTTAAGGTCGAGAGGCCTCCGCCCAGAGGAGGCAACAAGCCCCTCTACATAGATCTAGGCGTAATAAACCTGGCAACGGTCTGGGCTGAGGGCTGGAGGCAGGCAATAGCCTACAGCGGGAACAAATTGCTCCAAGACTGGTGGTACTGGACGGGGAGGATCGCAAAGGAGCAGAGTAGGCTGGCAAGTGTGAACAAGGCTAAAACGTCCAAGAAGCTCAAAAGATTGTACAGGATCAGGCAGAGGCGCCTCAGGCACGCCGTAAACGCCATGATAAAAGATATAGTTGAGCGAGCATGTGCGCTCGGAATATCAAAGATAGTACTAGGGAAGCTCGAGGGGATAAGGGAAAACAACAATAAAGGCGGGAGAGCAAACTCGATGATCCACAACTTCTGGTCCTTCCAATACACAGTTAAACGGTTCAGGGAGAAATCGGAGGAATACGGTATAGAAGTCGTCGAGAAGCCCGAAGGCGGTACCTCTAGTAAGTGCCCAGAATGCGGCTCAGAGCAAACACACAAGCGTAAAAGGCTCTTCAAATGCCTAAACTGCAACTTAGAGGCCCACAGGGACGTCGTGGGCGTATTGAATATAGCGGCCCTCCAAAACGGAGGGTGTCATGCTATCGGGGTGGTGGCGCACCCCTTGCTTCTATGGTGGAACGGGATGAGTTGGGAGCCTAAAAGGGCGATGAGCAACAGACCAATGAAAACCCTAGAAGCAAGAACCTCCCGGCTTTAGCCGTGGAGAGCGTCAAAAATTTTAGAAAAACCCTCTCTTTGATCCTGTCGGGCAAATCATGGCAACTCAAAAATTATGCCCGATTAGAGAACCTCCAAGGAGATCCACAGGTCTCAGTCGTGGGTAATTGGCTCAATCGAACACTCCTAATGTTTTTTCCAATATAACTCCCTACAATCAAGACTGAATGGTGCAAAAGTCTGCTAACGAAAATCGTCCCCCTCCTAATTTTTCCGTAGGATATCTTTTTATCTTTTCTCAATTATAGTCTACAAAAACTGAGGGACGTTGAGGATGAGTAAATTTATCTTCGTGACCGGCGGTGTACTTAGTAGTGTTGGGAAGGGGATCCTTACATCATCGATAGGCAAGATGTTGCAGGTAAGAGGTTATTCAGTCTCGGCTGTCAAGATTGATCCGTATGTTAATGTCGACGCTGGTACCATGAACCCCTACATGCATGGGGAAGTCTACGTAACAGACGACGGTGGGGAGACGGACCTTGATCTGGGTCATTACGAAAGGTTCTTGGATATTAATATTCCAAAATTCAACAACATAACAACCGGTCAGGTTTATGCCTCGGTGATAGAGAAGGAGAGGAAGGGTGAGTATCTGGGTAGATGTGTACAGATAATACCTCACGTGACCGACGAGATCAAAAACCGAATAAGGACTGCCGCAAAGATGGCCAAATGCGACATCCTTCTCGTGGAAATTGGTGGCACAGTGGGGGATATCGAGAGCCTTCCTTTCTTTGAGGCTGTCAGACAGATGCGTCTTGAGGAGGGTTATGACGACACATTATTCATACACTTGGCTCTGGTTCCAATTTTAGACGTCACAAAAGAGCAGAAGAGTAAACCTTTTCAGCACAGCGTACAGGAGCTTAGAAGGATCGGAATACAGCCCGACATTCTTGTAGCCCGGTGCCACGTCTCGCTGGATGAACCTGTAAAGAGAAAGATCTCGCTTTTTGGGAGCGTCCCCTACGAGGCGGTCTTCACATCATATGATGTTGATAATATATACGTGCTGCCCATGGAGCTCGACAAACAGGGGATGGGTGAGTACATCGTGAAGCGGCTATCCCTTTACAACAATACCCCTAACTGGAAAGAATGGAGCTCCATAGTTTCATCTTTTAAGACCTCTCAGAAATCCGTCAGAATAGCGATGTGTGGAAAATACACGAAGTTGGCAGACTCTTATGTGAGCATCATCGAGGCTCTAAAGCATGCGGGTGCGAAGGTGGGCGTGACGCCCCATTTAGAGTGGATCGAGACCACGGTCTTTGAGGAAGAACCTTCAACTGTATCCACTTTGAGTAAATACGACGGGATAATGGTTCTTCCTGGCTTTGGTGCGAGGGGCACAGAGGGAAAAATTATGGCTATAAAGTTCGCACGCGAGAAGAAGATCCCCTTCTTGGGAATATGTTTCGGCTTTCAGCTTGCTGTGGTCGAGTTCGCAAGGAATGTCCTTGGTTATAGGGAAGCAGATACCACAGAAGTGAATCCGAGCACTCCGCACCCCGTAATTGACCTATTACCGGAACAGAGGAGCGTGGGTGCTTTAGGGGGCACAATGCGCCTTGGTGCCTACAAGATATTCCTCGAAGAAGGCACGTTAGCCCACCGGTTATACGGGTCAAAGGAAATCTCAGAGCGGCACCGCCATAGATACGAGGTCAACCCAGACTACTGGGAAGCTTTGAGAAAAGGTGGACTTGTTCTCAGCGGGTTCTCTTACGATAAGAGACGAGTGGAGTTTATCGAGCTTCCTGATCACCCATTCTTCCTTGGGACACAGTCTCACCCAGAGTTCAAGTCTAGACCTGGCAATCCCTCCCCGCCATATCTTGGTTTCATTAAAGCCTCAGCTGGCATGTTGAAAAGTTAAAACTACAAAATTAGAATTAAAAATTTAAAATTTTACAAATAAATAAAAAATAAAGAATATAAAACATCACAAAAAAGGTTGTAAGGCTAATCCAAAATCAGCCTTACTTCCTTAACATTAGTTGTGCAAACTTTTTTAACCCCTCTCACACCGGGCTTGTAGATGGTCTTCACGAGACCTGCTCCTTCGAGTATCCTCATCTGCGCACTCGCATTTGCCTTGCTCTGCCTTATGAGTTCTGCGATCTGTTGCATGTCAACTTCTTTCCCTTTAATGTAGTTCAATATCTGAATCCTTGTAGGGGACGAGAGAGCCATTGCAACATTGGCAACATTGTCCCCTTTTACTACTATAACGCCTTCATTAATAGAACTTGAACTTTCTGTTTCAGTCATTTATCCCACCTTTTATCGCATACTTGTAACTGATTTGTAAAACATATACTTTTAAACTTTTTGTTGCAAAAATACAATTATGGACCTACCTATTAAAAACAATAAATAGCTAATTTTATAACCCAATGTAGATTATATCTATCGAACAACCTCTAATATATAAATCTTTATTTGCTGATGGCCATGATTCCTTACAAAGTGGTGCTTGGTCTTGATAGGTTGCCTTCCTATTCTGGATTCTCTCTTGTACTAGCTGACCAATCTGGAATAATATTAAAACAGGAGGTCGCATCAAAGGAGGACGTCTTGGAACTCGTTCGCCCACACAAAGTGGATGCTGTCGCAATTGACAACATCTATGAGCTCGGCTCAGAACAGGATATAAAGAGCTTTATGAGCTACCTCTATAACGCAGACCTGATTCAAATAACGGGCTCACCGATACATGGCTTTAAACCATTGTCTGTAATCGGAAGAGAGTTGGGGATCACGAGGGGTGAAAAGCTCTTTCCACTCAAGTCCGCCGAAGTCTGCGCTAGGGCTGTCTTCTCCGGACATGGCTTCATCGTAAAACTCTTTGACCCCGAGACCAGAGTCACAATCTCACGAAGGAGGAGTTTCGGTCCAGGAGGCATGAGTGCTGGCAGATTTAGGAGAAGCGTTCAAGGCGCGATTCTGAGCCTGGCAAAGAGCATAGAGTCCGCGCTCCGTACGAGAGGGATTGACTACGACTTATCTCTGAAGAAAGGCTCTCACGGGGTCGAGAGCGCATCTTTCATAATTTACGCCCCGAGGAATCAACTATCTGGAATCATCCGGCCAATACGAACCTCCAGCGTGAATGTGAGGATTACCCCTCTCTTCTCAAGGTCCTTCGACTTCGCCCCAATCGGTGCAAAAGCTGAACAGTTGCACAAGCGCCACCTCATTATAGGGGTGGATCCGGGTATGGTCTCTGGTCTGGCTGTTCTCGACCTTAATGGGAACGTGGTCCACCTTTCGAGCGGGAGGGGGATCAGCAGGGGTCAAATAACACGAATTGTTGCTTCTCTAGGTAGGGCGCTCATCTTCGCATCCGACGTTCGCCCACCGCCCTCCATGGTTCTGAAACTATCCGCATCCCACAACGCCATCACATATTTTCCTGAACAGTCACTGAGAACCTCTGAGAAACTGGAGATAGTTGAAAAGTTGGAACTCGAACAGAAGATTGAGGTCGCCGACTCCCATCAGCGGGATGCGCTATCTGCTGCATTTAAAGCTTACTCCTTCTACAAGAATAAGCTTGAGCAGTGCGCCTCACATGTTAAGGAATTGGGGGTCCAAGTGAATTTGGACGACATTAAAGCTCAGGTCATAAGGGGCATGAGCATCAAAGATGCCATAGCCTCTTCAAAAACCCCATCTCCAGAGAGACCCTTGCGCAAAAAACGTAAGAGTTCGGAGAGGGAGTTGATCAACGTTCTTGAGAGTAAGCTACTCAACATCCAATGTGAAAGGGACTCGCTCTCTCTCAAGGTAAAGGCCCTTGAGGAGAGGATAGAAGAGCTTGAGCTTGAGTTACGCCTTGCAAAGAGGAAGGAACGCGTGCCAGCCATACCCGAAACTTACGAGATGGAACGACGAATAGGTGCACTCCTTGGAGAGGTTGCAAAATTGAGGGCAGATCTTGAATCTGAGAAAACGAAGAATCTAAAAATACTTTCAGAAATGGCCTCGCTTGCGTCTGGCAACTCTTTGATATTTTACAAATACCCCTCACTTAAAGAAGCTCTCAAGTCTTCCAGTGAGGGTGGCGTGTTGGTGAAAAAAGCGGAGCCCCTGAACGATGAGCTCAAAAAAGAACTTAAACGCTCGCCACCGAAATTTATAATCATCCAAGAGGGTCCCCCCGAAGTTCTGATGTTTGAGCTCGAGATACCAGTAATACTGCTAAGAGAACTCACATTTACAGATTATTCTGGGTTCGTCATAGTCGAGAAAAGCTCCTTCGAGCACGCCATGGAGGCCTCTAGACAGAAACTTGCCGATTTATTAAGAGAAAAAAAGAAAAAAATTAAAGCAATATTCGAAGAATACCAACTCGAAAGGATGAGGGAACTCAATAAAGCGTGAATTTCCTCTGAAGTATTCCCTCCGTTATTTTGTCTATCTGGTCGAACTCTTCATTCACTATGGACTCGATCTCGCTTTGGAGCCCACTCGTGAGAACACTCCCACTCTCGAGCAATAACTGAACATTGGTCATATGTGGGTCATCTATTGGTCTGCCTATCTGGCTGACGATCTTCACATAAGCCTCCTTAACCCCTTTTAATTCAGCTATCCTGTTGGCTATTATAACTGCCATCACGTTGTAGATCTTGCCTATATGACTTACAGGATTCTTCCCAGCTGTCGCCTCAAGCGACATAGGTCTTGACGGTGTTATGAGCCCGTTGACCCTGTTACCCCTTCCGGTCTCACCATCATCGCCCATTTCTGCAGAGGTTCCAGTTACGGTTATGTAGACTATGCCCAGGTCTGGTCTGTCTGCGTTGTTCAGATATATCTCGACTGGCAAATCACTCTTTTTGGCGACGAAGTCCTCCAGCTCCTTCTTTAGCTGCTCCTTGACAGATATGTAGTGATCTAAGTCTGGTATCAGTTTTGAAACCATTGCTACGGCAAGCGTTAGTTTGATCTCCCTTCCACTCCTTAATCCCATCACTTTGACGTCCTCGCCCACCTCCGGTAGCCTCTTTCTCATGTATGGTGAGTTCACGAACCTCTCTGTCTCATACACCGCCCTTTCTAGGGAATCCAACGGCGCGTATGCAACACCAAAGGATGTGTCATTGGAACACTTGTTCTCTCTCCTTGCCTCATAGTTGCAGACAAGATCTGCAGAGCCCTTTCCTACCCTATGATCGACGATTACATGGCTCTCAGGATTTAAAAAACGCAAGTTCTCCCGAATCCAGTTCTTCGCCGACTCAACCGCAATCCTCCCTACTGGGATGTACTCCTTCACTCCGTTGTTCGATACCTCTGTTGTGGCTCTCCCTGACATCAAGATGTATATGGGTGTTAAGACCTCTCCTCCGCCGAACTTTACGTTTGCCTGACCTCCGACTAACAGCACCTTATCGACATTGTGGTGCAGTATCTGACCGAACCTCTCCTTGTAGACCTTGCAGAGCTGAAGGCTGAACTCTTCGGACAGGCTGTCCGCTATATAATCCGGATGACCTAGCCCCTTCCGCTCCACAAACTCTACACTATGCAACTCGACTGACTGTTGGTTGAGCCTCTCGATGACAACGTTTCTATTGGCCAATCATGCCACCGCCCTGACATGTGGTAAATATTCACAATTACTATTTATTGTTATCCTTATTATCACATTATTACTGATAGTAATATTTTGATACTCTCAACAAAGCCCCTATGTGCTGGTCCTAATGTAGAGGATGTTGTTTCCCCTGACTAAGATCTTTCCATACTTCGCAACGGGATTACCATCATCTACCGCTTCGACAGCGTCCACAAGTATGAGGTTCATTGTCTGGTCGTACTTAACCAAATTTCCGATGTATTCATGCCCGTCCTTTAGCTTTACCAAAATCTGGTTGTGCAGGGCTTTGTTCAGAAGCCTCAATGGCTCGCTAGGCATCTATTTACACCATTGTTATCATCATGATCACTTATTATAAAAACCTGTCGCAGGACTTTATATAAGACTGCATACTCGCATACTAACTACTTAATCACTTCAAAATCCTTCCTTCTTAAACACACAAAAGACATCCCTCATTTCATCTAGATCGTATATCTCCGTCCCCTTCGGCAGTCCGTTAGGAACGCTGGCTTTTTTTATAATACTTATGCCGAAAGAGCCTTGGTCTTTGAGGACTCTCATTATCTCAGATATTGCTTTTTCTTGGTCTTCTGTTAACTGTAAAGCGGTTACACTCACGACAATGTCCACACTCCCGCTCCTAATGGGAAGAAACTCAGCATCCGCTAGAATGAGCTCTACATTATCCTTTATTCTTCCCACAAGTTTTTGTTGCGACTCTAAACTTTCCCCTCCCAAAGCCTTCGCCCCAACTTCTGCCCCTCTTTCTGCGTCCCTTTCCACTTCTGTTTCAGCCCTTGCCTCTGCCGCCTTTGCTCCCCCCGAATAAACATTCGTAACGCCCGTTGCCCTCTTCTTAGCCTCCCTCAGCATATTTAACGAAATGTCCACCCCAACGATCAGTTTGCAATTAACTTTCTCGAATAGCAAACCGGTGCCGCATCCTACATCTAGCAGGAGGTCTTTCTCTTTAGGTCTAAGTTTCCCTAGTAGAAAACTGATCTTCGGCATCTGCTCCTCTTTATACCTCTCATCGTAAAGGTGCGCTGTTGCGTTATAGTCCCTTAGCAAGTCTAATTTTCCCATATCGCCCTCAAAAACTTAAAATATCGATTTAATTAACTTATTTGCTGCAGACCAATACCATCGGGGGGAACTTTTTTGTCAGAGGTACAAAAAACTGAAGCACAAGGTGCAGAAAAACCACCAATGCCAAAGGATGTCATTTTAGTTGGAAAGAAGCCAGTTATGAGCTATGCCATGGCAGCACTGATGCAACTCAGCAACAGCGGAACCATAACAATAAAGGCAAGAGGGAGGGCTATCTCACGCGCTGTTGACGTGGCAGAGGTAGTCTCAAAGAGATTCCTCAGCGGTAATGCAGTCGTCGAATCCGTCAGCATAGGCACAGAGACCGTCGGAGATCCGCCAAAGAACGTCTCAATAATCGAGATCAAGATCTCTGGAAAGCCTGGCAAGACGCAGTAATGATCAGCAAGGATCAGCGAAGGACAAGCGCCTTTCCACTCATAAGCACCTTTTAACTTTTTTTAAGGGGCGCTAATGGACCCATAACTTCGCTTCCTAGACAGGATGAAAGGACTTATCCGCCTGCCACGGGTGGAAATATTGAGATGCAGTCCCCATCACTCAACTCTGTCTCAAGCCCTCTCAGTTCCCTCACATCTCTACCATTCACCAAAATCTTAACCATCTCCTTGATTTTCTCCCCTTCCATCACTGCATCCCTGAAAACCTCTCCGAACCTCTCAATAAGGGCAAAGATAGCATCACCCACCGTATCTGCACAGTTCAATTCCACAGAGTTTGTTCCCAGAAGTTCTCTGAGTGTTGCGAAGAACTCTATTCTTATTGCCAAAAGATCTCTCCCTCCCCTTCATCCCATCTATATCTTTTTTCATGTCTGCCCTTATTCATTTTTTGTTTTTTATTAAATCTTGAACGAGTAATCCCGCACTCTTAACATTATGGATAAGCCACACACCATTTATAGGTGGGATACAAGCGAATGTTAGCAGGAGTAACTGGCAGAGAGCAAAATACATTTCGACAAGTATAAGTATTATCCAAATTTTATGAGTAGTCCAGAGGGAATTTCATGGGCGGCTACATGGGTAAAATACTCAGGGTAGACCTCTCATCACGAGAGATATCCGTTGAAGATCTCGATATGGACGTAGCGGCCTCTTTTGTAGGCGGGAGAGGCTACGGGGCGAAGATCCTCTTCGAAGAGCTTCCCATCGGGATAGATCCGTTGAGCCCAGACAATAAACTCATTTTCATGACTGGTCCATTGACCGGTACGGCGGCACCTACATCAGGAAGGTACTCTGTCTCGACAAAATCACCTGCCACCGGGACCATATTCGACGCTAACAGCGGAGGTCATTTTGGCGTGGAGCTTAAGAGGTCGGGTTTTGACGGTATAATATTTGAGGGTGCCAGCGAGACTCCAGTTTACCTCTCAATTATAAATGGGAATGCAGAACTTCGGGACGCTTCTGGTTTATGGGGACTTGACGTATTCGAGACTGAGGTCCGCCTCAAACACATTGTCAACAACCAGTTCGCGAGGGTCGCCTGCATAGGGCCTGCAGGAGAGAACCTAGTGAAGATTGCGGCAATAATGAACGAGAAGCACAGGACCGCTGCAAGGGGCGGCGTCGGGGCAGTCATGGGCTCAAAAAAGCTGAAGGCCATTGTGGTAAAAGGCTCCGCCGAGATCCCCTTAGCAAATCGGTACGCCTTCATGAAAGAGGTCAGACATGCAACGGAGGTGCTTAAAGGTCATCCTGTCACAGGCGACGGCTTGGGCAGGTATGGAACCGCCGTGCTGGTACACATCATAAACAAGGCAGGTATATTCCCCGTGAGGAACTACAGCACTGGTGTGTTCGAAGATGCTGAGAAAGTCAGCGGCGAATACATGGCGAAGACAATTCTTAAAGGAAAGAAAGGGTGCTTCGCCTGCCCCATAATGTGTGGGAGGGTCACTCGTGTCAAACTCCCTTCAGGAGAGATTGTGGAATCTGAGGGTCCAGAGTACGAGACAATCTGGTCCCTTGGACCGAACTGTGGGATCAACGATATTGAGGTTATAGCTTACGCTAACGACTTATGCAACCGATATGGAATAGATACTATATCCATGGGACAGGCTATAGGGTATCTAATGGCATGCTTCGAGAACGGCAAAGTGAAGCTTGAGGATGTGGGCTTTGCTCCAAAGTTTGGCAATACCGAGGCTCTTCAGAAGCTGATAACTATGACTGCCTTCAGGCAGGGCATAGGCGACCTACTGGCTGAGGGGACAAAAAGAGCAGCAGCAAAGCTAGGTGGAGAGGAGTACGCCATGCATGTTAAGGGACTTGAGCTTCCGGCCTACGACCCGAGGGGCGCGAAGGGTATGGCTCTGGCATATGCCACCTCCAACAGAGGAGGCTGCCACCTCAGGGCGTTCATGATAGCGCCGGAGATCTTAAGCCTCCCAAGGTATTTGAACCCCAACGCCTACGACAACAAAGCCGCCCTCACAAAGGTAATGCAGGATGTATTCGCCGTACTAGACTCATTAGTGCTATGCAAGTACACTACTTTGGCACTTTTCTCGACGCTCCTCTTCGAACCAGACTTTTACGCACGCCTCCTGACCACAGCGACGGGCTTTTATGTGGATCGCGAGGAGTTTTACAAGATTGGGGAACGTATCTACAACTTGGAGAGACTCTTCAACGTCAGGGAAGGTTTCTCAAGGAAAGATGATTACCTGCCGAGGCGCCTTCTTGAGGTGCCTATGCCAGAGGGTCCTGCGAAGGGTGAGACCGTCGATATGGATAGGTTATTAAATGAGTACTATGCTGTAAGAGGTTGGGACTATAATGGAATACCCACAGATAAGAAGGTGTCTCAGTTGGGTCTCAAGCCACTTTATGAGGGTCCTAAACTCCAGGTTGCGATCGATGAACGATATCTTAAGGATGCACTGCCTATAGCCGAAGCCTCATATCGTGGGGGGGCCGATATAATCGAGGCAGGGACCCCTCTGATTAAGTCGGAAGGACTCAGGGCAGTCAAGGAGTTCCGTAAAATATGTCCCAATGCCACAATAATAGCGGATCTGAAGACTTTCGACACTGGGTGGTTGGAGACTGAGCTGGCTGTCGAGAACGGTGCTGACATTGTGACTGTAATGGGTGCCACTGATGACTACACGATAAAAGATGCCGTTGGAGCCGCCCGCAAATATGGCATCAAGGTGATGGTGGATCTGATGAACCTGAAGGATCCTATCAGTAGGGCTATGGAGGTCGAGAAGCTCGGTGTGGACATCGTCTGTATGCACGTTGGGATAAGTGCCCAGACAAGGGAGCGCGAGGTCGACCAGAAGATCGCCCTTGTGGAGAACCTGGTGAAGTCTGTTAAAATTCCGGTGGCGGTCGCGGGAGGAATAAAGCTCGAGGTTGTTCCATTGATGGTCAACGCTGGCGCAAAGATCCTAATAGTGGGCGGCGCAATCACAAAGTCTGCGAATCCTGAAGAGGCAACGAGGAGGTTTGTTAACCTGATAAGGACAACTTGGAACCAGCGCAACTTTGTGGCGAATAAACAATGAACTTTTTCCAAAACTTCAACTTTAATAAACTGACTGAAACTCCCGACTTTAGTCTTTGAGTAGCTAAATGAGTCCTTATCCCTTCCGGAAGACTTCTCCATTCGAATCCATTGTGACGATGCAAGGTCCAAATTCTTCAACTTCCATCAACCAGACTGCCTCCGGGTCGCCGAGATCCCTCCAGTGGACCTCCTTTATCCTTCTTATCGCTCTGGCTGCTAGCGCTCCAGCACCTCCGGGAAATTCCATGTAGACTGCCCCGAATTTCTTTAGAGCCTCCGCCGTCCTTTCACCCATCCCTCCTTTCCCAATTATGCCCCTCAACCCAGTCAGCATTATCAGCTCTGCCTCCATCCCCTCCATCCTCATGCTGGTCGTGGGTCCTGCTGAGATCACCGCCTCACCCTTCAAAAGCGGTCCGCAGTGGTAAATGACCTCTCCTCCGAGGTCAAATGGCAGTTTTCCCCCCCTCCTCAGAACCTCAAGAGCCCTAACATGTGCCATGTCCCGCATCGTGTAGAGGGTCCCAGAAAGATAGACTACGTCGCCCACTCGCAGCGATATTATCTCTTCTTCCCTTAACGGCGTCCTAAGTCTGCGAACACTAACATTAAATTTGAGGCACAATCCTCGCACATCCATAAGCTCACCTCAATATCCTAAAGTTTTTGCCTTGCCATTCCAATGATATCCTTCTTAGAGCCCAGCACTGGATATTAACAGAGACTGGCAGACTGGCAGTATGGCAGTGCCCCCACTCTAGAAGGACCCCTATCGTGGTAGTGCTCCCTCCCAGTCCCATAGGTCCTATTCCAAGCGCATTCACTTTCTCAATCAACTCCTCCTCCAATTCCGCCAAATTTCGGTTAGGGTTCTTTTCGTTCAAAGGTCTCAGGAGTGCCTTTTTGGCCAGATACGCAGATCTCTCTAGATTTCCACCAACCCCGACCCCGACAACTACTGGCGGACACGGCTTCGCCCCCGCCTTTTGAACTGCTTGCACAACTGCCTTCTTAATGCCCTCCACCCCCTGCATCGGATCTAACATGAACGAGGCACTCACATTCTCTGAGCCGGCGCCCTTAGCTATTATGTCCATCTCTATATCGCCTTCATTCAAAGGCCTTCCTTCGAAGTGAACTATTGGGTGGCTCCTACCAAGGTTCGTCCCCTCATTTTCCCTCGTGAAGGGGTTGACTGTATTCGCCCTCAGGGGAACCTCGCGAGTTGCCCTTCTCAATGCCTCCGCTATCTTATTCCTTATCTCCTCGTGGTCGTTGGAACACCTGACGAAGAACTCAAGTATGCCTGTGTCTTGACACATGGGAACGCCCCTCTCTTTCGCATAAAGAACGTTCTCCAGTATAGCTTCAACCACCATTTTACTGATCCCGCTCTCTCTGCCCAAGGCTCCTCTCAATCTACCTTCCACATCAGGTGGGAGCACGGTCTCCAATAACCTTATGGCTTCCACAAGATCTTCGACCTGCATATTCAATCGAAGTTTTCATAAGTACAAGGTGTCAAATAAAGAATCCTGTGGGATGCCGCAAATGTCTACATACGATATGCTCAGGAAGTTCGCACCAGACGCCTCTCAGATAGTCCGATACGTTTACTTTAAGAGTTTGGCAAGGGCTGAGCAGGAGCTGAGCCCAATAAGGAATAAACTTCTCCCCTTAGGCGAGATCGGCAGGGGTTTCTTCGATGCCATGAAGGGAGTTTATGTCTCTGCAAAGGAGAGAGATAAAACGTCATTTTTTATAAAGCTCTACCGCCACGGCGATCCCAAAGAGATCCTAGAGATGGCAGAAAAATTCAAGAACGAGGCATTCAGGTCTACTGCCGACGATTATGAGCGCGGTTTTCTGATGTGCTGGGAGATCATGCTTAGGACCCTCTCCTCTCTAAAGGAAGAATACCCAGACTACCCACTAAAGGACGAGCAACCACAGGTCACACAGGTTAAAACTGAGGAGGAGTCCTTCGAGGTCGCTCCACGGAAGAAGTTCAAGGAAAAAGAGAAAAACAAGAGCAAGAACAGGGATAAGGACAAAGATAAGGATTAAGGAATAAGGGGAAAACCAAGAGAAAAGATTACGACATCCATATTAGGTTGAAGAATAGCACCCAGATCACATACCAGATCAGGAAGTAAGAGAATATCCCCGTCGTGTAGAATTTCTTTGGATCCTTAACAGACTCAGATATGCTCCTTATCCCGTACCGGAAGAGCAAATAGGTCAAAATAAAAACCCCTATGCCTATGGCAAGCCCTAGTACTCCCACAACATTCAATATCCCGCAAATGAGTCCTGCCAAAAATGCAAATGCCACCCTTATATAGTACATCTTTCTGTAAATTGGTTGCGGTGCGACCGTTGGTCTTTCTGAAACTTTCCCTGACATCAATTGATCTCCTCGCTATCTTAAGAGAACTGAAGTCCATTCTTATAAGCACTCGCATCGAGAACGTTTATAATCTGGACGATTGGGGCTTCATCTTCCGCATTCATGGTCCCAGCGGTAATCTTGACCTGCTATTGGAGTTAGGGAGGCGTCTGAATATCACAACATTTAAGTACCCACTCCCCCCCAGCCCTTCCCCACACGCAATGAACATTAGGCGTCTTATCTCGAACGCTATCATAAAGTCAATTGAACAAGTAGATTTGGATAGGATCGCCTGTGTAACTGTGGAAAAGTCGGGAAGGGTATTGAACGTATACTTGGAGCTTTTGGGCGAAGGCAACATAATTATCACAGACGAATCTGGCAAGATCCTCTACGCTCTCCATCAGAAGACGATGCGAGACAGGAGCATCAGAACAGGAGTGATATATCGCCCTCCCCCCGCGAGGGGCGAAAGCGTCTATAACGATCCCAAGATAGACAAGATTCGCTCTGAAAAAGTCAATATTGTTCGCTCCCTGACCAAATACTACAATCTCCCTCCCGAATTCGTCGAGGAGTGTTTGGCTAGGTCCTCCATAGACCCAAACCTCCCCTCATCAGAGATCTCCGAGCCACTCCTGAATACATTTTTGACCACCGCCAGATCCACCATAGAGGAGATCAAGAACTCCCCGCTAAAGCCTCACATTGTTGTAAAAGATCAGAAAAAACTCTCAGTCCAACCTGTGGAGTTCTTTTCCCTACCTTTTGAGAGGGTTCCCTTCGACTCTTTTAATGCTGCCGTTGATGAGTACTTCGCACCACTTGTAAGCGCCAGAGAGGGTGAGAGGCAGAGGCACCCGAAGGAGCAGGAGATCGCGGCTCTCGAAGATGTGTTAACTAGACAAAAGGCATCAATAAAAGAACTGGAGGAGAGGAAGCAGAGGGGCCGCGAGATAGGGGAGATGATAATCTCAAATCTCGACAGGGTACAGAAGTTGATAGACCACGTAGTTGATATGCGTAAGAAGGGCGTTGACTGGGAAGAGATAAAGCGTACTGCCCCCATGAAGATTCTGAAGATAGATAAATCAAAGGGGCTTCTGACAACGATTATCAATGGCAGTGAAGTAGTCTTGGACTTCAAATGCTCGGCAACCGAAAATGCCAATAGATACTTCTCTAGTTCAAAGGAGGCCTCTAAAAAGCTCAAAGGGCTGGTTAGCGCCATAGAGGAGACTGAAAAGAAGATCCAAGACCTAAGAGAGGGCCTCTTGGGGGTCTCCCAGCCCATAGTTCTCAAGTCCATGAAGAAGGAATGGTACGAGCGATTTAGGTGGACTTTCTCATCGCAAGGCTTTCTAATAATCGGCGGAAAGGATGCAACTCAGAACGAGATCTTGGTCAAGAAGTACATGGAGCCTAATGACATATTCGCCCACTCGGACGTGCCAGGAGGGTCTGTGGTGATTGTTAAATCCAAGGGTGAAGATGTTCCAAACGAGACCAAGGAGGAGGCTGTCGCCTTCGCTGTCGTGTACTCTAGGGCTTGGAGGGCAGGTCTGGGCGCCGCGGACGGCTACTGGGTCAGGGCAGAACAAGTCACAAAGACTCCTCCGGCAGGGGAGTACTTGGGTAAGGGTGCCTTCATGATATACGGCGAGAGGAATTACGTGCGCAATATACCATTAACAATATTTTTGGGCGTCAAAATTACTGAGGGCGCCTTTAAGATCATAGTTGGGAGCGAGCATTTCGTCAAGAATGTCTGCCAATCTTACGTCAGGCTCGTCCCTGGAGATCTCTCGGGATCCGCGTTGGTTAAGAAGATAAAACAGCTCCTCGTTCAGAGGTCGGATTCTTCTCTGTCGCAGCTGATAAACGCCATACCTGAGGGCGAGATACTCGCCCACCTTCCTCCCGGAGGCTCAATGCCGAACTGAATTTTCTAAGAGCAACTCACATATATATCCTCAGAAGATAATAATATGGGGCTTTGGATGGTCCGAATCAGGGCTCGAGTCCTTGTTGGAGATGTTATGACAAAAAGCCTCATAACCCTGCCAGAGACTTCAACTGCGAGGGAAGTTGCTATTGCTATGAGCGGAAAGGACATTGGCTCAGTGATCATAACCCGCGATAGCCACCCAGTTGGTATAATCACAGAACGTGATCTGGTGGAGAGAGTGATCGCGAGGGGACTAAACCCAGACATGACTATCGCGAAAAATATTATGTCCTCCCCACTCTCCGTGATAGACCCAAAGGCAGAGATCATGGAAGCTGCTAGGAAGATGGCCAAACTGAGGATCCGAAGGCTTGTGGTCGTGGAAAGGGGCGAGATGGTTGGGATAATAACTTCGAGGGACATACTCTCCACCGCACCCGAATTGGTAGAAGTCTTGGCGGAGGCAAAGCGCAACAACCTATTCCCTTCAAAGGGAGGCGAGGTAATGGCGGGATACTGTGATAACTGCGAGGAGTGGTCAGACTCCCTAAAAGAAGTCAATGGTCAGTTTCTCTGCGAAGAATGTCGCTTGGAACTCGGCGAATAGTCTTAAATGTCTCTGAAGTCTGATATGTAAAGCTCCAAATTTGTGAATTGAGAAGTGATGCTGATAGGAGAGGTGATTTGATTGAGGGTTGGAGATTTGATGAGCTCACCGGTTGTTGTTATAAATGACACTGACACCCTGGCATACGCCAGGAATCTGATGTTAAGGGAGGGGGTGAGTCGTTTGGTCGTAGTAAAGGGCACCCGACCAGTAGGGACGATCACCAGAAGGGATATTGTAAGAAGCCTCAGGAATTACAAGATGCGGCAGAGGGACTTCGACTCGATACTCGTGAGCGAGGTGATGCGCACCCCCGTCACAACCATAGACGAGAACGCCTTGGTAGCCGAGGCGGCTAGGAGGATGGTCTCTGCAAACATCAAGGGCCTTCCTGTAGTGAACCAAGGCGGAGACCTCTTGGGAATAATCACAAAGACTGATCTAACTAAATATTTCGCAGAGGCTATGAGGTGCAGGTACACTGTTGGCGATCTCTGCCAGCGAGAGCACCTCCCAATAATAAACAGGCACCACACAGTGTACCGAGTCGTCGATGTTATGGAGGAGCTCAACAGTGACAGGGTTATTGTCGTGGACGAAGCTCGACCTGTGGGAATTATAACCGAGACCGACCTTTCTTTCATACGCCCACCAAAAGCCAGCAGCTCATTTATGAAAGGATCTAAAGAAGAGTCTGAGGAGTTTTCTTCCACTAGGTTATACCTTATACCGGTTGCTGAAGACATAATGACGCCCAACCCTTTTACGGTAAAACCCTCTGAAGATGCTACCACCGCTGCACAAACCCTCATAGAAAAGGGGATAGGCGGCATGCCTGTTATTGACGATGAGGGTCTGCTTTTTGGGCTTATAACCAAGTTCGACTTTGTAAAAGCCATAGCAAAGGGGGAATGAATTTGAAATTATTAGATATACTGGTTAAGGACGTTCCAACCCTCAACAAGAACCGCCCCCTTTTGGACGCTTTAGACGTCTTGGATAAGGAAAATGTTGAGAGTATATGTGTCAATGACGATGGTAAGCCCATAGGGATCCTCTCATACCGTGACGTACTCAGCAAGATCGGCACGCAGAGGTTAAGGGCTGTAGCTCCTGAATCACTATACATATCAGGCTTTATGAGACCTTTTCCGGTAACTCTTTCTAACGATTCGTCTGTGAGGAGGGCTGCCAAACTTATGCTTGAGCTCTCAGCCCCTTCTCTCCCAATGTTTTACGGTGACACTTTCCTCGGACTTATATACAAGAGAGAAATGCTTCGCGTTGTGAAGGACTCTAGTGTGGCTACAACATCGATTATACGCAGGCACGTTCCAATTGTCAAATCTCACGAAAGGGTAATCCATGCTAGGAAGCTTTTACTAGATCAGAATCTATCCATGATCCCCGTAGTGAATGAGGACGGGCGACCAGTGGGCATAATAACCGAGAGGGAGGTCCTAAAAGCCCTCATCGAGTTTCACAAATATGTGCCAGAAAAGTTCCAAAGGGCGAGGATAAGGCATCTTACCATATCGACCTCTATGGTAGCCAATGTCCCCCTGCTTGAAGAGGAAATCTCTTTGGGCGAGGCCACAGAAAAGATCCTGAAGGAGGCCCTTCCTGGCATAATATTTTCTGAACCTTATCAGCATAAAGTCGTGGGGATCCTAACCCCTGATGAGGTATTAGATTACATAGTCCGCAGTTTCCCGGAGGAGCAGTAGCCATTTGAGGTTCGTAGTGGATGCTATGCTCGGAAGGTTGGCAAGGTGGTTGCGACTTCTTGGCTATGACACAGTTTACGATCAATTCCATGACGATGAAGCCCTCCTTGCGATCTCCAGGAGAGAAAACCGCATACTCATCACCCGTGACATGGAACTCTTCAAGAGGGCATCTAAAGAGGGTATACGATCTTTACTCATCAAGTCCACGGATCTTACAGGCTCTCTTCTGGAGATCTCACCCCTCATAAAGGACTCGTTTGTGAACTCTATCGGCACTAGATGCACAATGTGTAACACTCCTCTTGTGGAAGTAGACCATTCAAAAATCCCTTTCGATGAGGTACTAAATATAAGCCCCATCTGGTCTTGCCCTAGATGTGGAAAGGTTTATTGGCACGGTAGCCATTGGAAGGGCATAGAAGAGCGCATCAAAAATATCAAGACCATCAATAGGTGATGTCATTGTTGAGTTTAGAGGAAGGAACTTTTCTTGTAAGGCTTGCAAGATCTACAGTCACCGAATACCTCAATGAGTCGAAGAAACCTGTCCCTCCGAAACCCCCCAGTCCGAGGCTGTATGAAAAATCTGGCGCTTTCGTCACAATTGAAAAACTAATTGGTAAAGAACGAATCCTCAGGGGATGTATAGGCTACCCACTCCCTCATTTACCCCTCATAGAGGCGGTCATGGAATCGGCTATAAGCGCCGCTCTAGAGGATCCGAGATTCCCTCCCCTCAAAATAGATGAATTAAAAGAAGTGGTCTTCGAAGTCAGCGTCCTCACACCTCCAGTCCTCCTTAGGGTAAATGATCCAAAGGAATATCCCAAAAGAATCAGGGTAGGCAGAGACGGTCTAGTTGTGGAGATGGGTTTTTACAAGGGACTCCTGCTACCTCAGGTTCCCCTTGAGTACGGTTGGGACGA
>JACIVQ010000014.1 GCA_014361445.1 Methanosuratincolales archaeon
GACAAGTATCATAAGAAAGGTATCTTGAGGAATGCTAAAACAGTATTCTCTAAATTTATTGGAGAAACCCGCCTCCTCATAAAGCTCGACCAACTAAAACTTATTCCAATAAGCCTAAAAACACTTACCGAGTCCATTACGTACATATTCAAGCATGGAATATATGTTGCCGATGCACTTCAAATAGCATCCGCTAAAGGTTCTGATGGTTTTCTAACATTCGATAAAAAACTAGCTCAAATAGTAAGGATTGAAGGATTGAGAGTATTAGAATGATAGTTAATGCTATGAGGGTCTGGGCAAAGGCTGGCGAACATTTAGGATTGAGAAGCAAGCACCAAGCGACTTACAACTTCGTTCAAAAACTTGAAAGAAACTTGAGCGAAACTCAAAAATTCTAAGGGGTGGGATTGGAGGAATTTTTATCTATACGTGGACGATTATGTAGGTTAAAGATGAATAGGTTTAAGGTTCTTGAAAGGGAGTTCATAGTGTCTCAGCTAACCAAACTTTTTGATAAACTTAAGAGTGTTGAATTGGCTGTGCTTTTTGGTTCATTAGCCAAGAGCGATACTTCCATACATGATGTTGATGTAGCGATTAAATTCGCTGAGGAAACTAGCTTGCTTGATTTAGGTTATTTAGTGGCAAAGATCGCTGAAGCCCTCAACATTAACGAGGAGTTCATAGACATCGTTGACTTAGATCATGTATATCCACTACTCCTGTTAAGGATACTTGATAATGGCATAATAATCAAAGGAAGTAGGAAAGAATTAGAAAAACTCTTAAGGAGGGCGGAACTTTAGCCGACAAAGCTAAATAACATGAAACCTCTTTATCAATGAAGGGGGCTGTAGTGAAGGCTGAGCAGGCTGTCGCAGACGTTGAGTTAAGGCATGAAGGAAGAACCGTCAGGCTTAAAGCCCTAGTGGATACTGGTGCGAGTAAAAGCGTCGCCTCCAAGAAGCTTGCAGAAGACCTTGAAGCGTTTATACCCCTAGAAAGGCCATATGAGCTTAAAACAGCCGATGAAGAGGGAAGGCTGAAGATCGTGGGAAGGTGTATGGTTGAAGTGGTTTTTCAGGGAGCCGAAGTTCCAGGTGGCGCCGTATTCGAGGTTGCAGAGAACCTAAGGAGAGAGGTGCAACTAGTTATCGGCAGGACTGAGATAGTCTCATGGGACATAGTATTCACACCAGATGGGCCTAAACCACGTAAAGTGCCCATCGAATTTGAAATAATTTAGCACTCAAACATCTTTAAACCCCTCTAGAGTAAAACAATCAGCCTATGAATAGACTTCACGTTTATAAGGAAAGACCTAGTAAGCATATGGGATGCTTTAAGCATTTGCACGAGGAAGCTGAGGATATGACTGGTGGGCTTGTTGAGGTTGCTACTGATTCTGCTAGGGGAGGTTTTTGGCTTTTTCTAAGTGAGTTTGTTTCAACAGTCTTTTTGGCTGTTGGCTCCATACTTATTGCTAGGCTTCTAGGTCCCTCAAATTATGGTGTTTACTCTATTACCCTTTCTGCACCTATCATCATAGTTTCAGTAATAGGCTTAGGAATAAACCAGCAAAGCTTAGCTTAGGCATAAACTCTTTCAGTTCTCCCACGATGGTTTTCGTTAGCTTGTGTATGAAGTCTTTAGCTCTATTTTTCTCTCTGTCAGAATATTTTCTGAGAAGTTTTTGAACGTTTTAGGCTTGAACTTTGAGAGCTTCTGCACCCTTTTCCTCTTTATCTCATAGACTCTATGAACGTGGTAGAGTTCCCCCAGGTCGTACTTCCTTATTCCGCCATCTATCAAAGCCTAAGCCTAAGGTAGATTTAAGAATCGAGGGAAACCTGAAATCTTTCATAACAGAGCTCTCAGGGAGGACTGGATGGACCGGTTGGGGAAAACCTCAGGCAACTCGGATGGCTTGGACTTGAGGTGAAAAGGCGTGGAGGTTTTGAGATCAGAGGGCCCGCCGGACTCCTTAAAAGACCCCTCGCGATCGCAAAACTGAACTTCGACGGAGAGGATGAAAGGTTAACAATATGGATTGATGAGGACCTAGCTAGGGAGCTTGAAAGAGAGTTTGGAGGAAATCTAAGAAGCGCACTCCGCCAAGCCCTCAGACTGGCAGTCTTAACAATCGAACCTGAAGACGTGGAGATAACCGGACCACTCGGAGTCGTCAGCCGCCCCTTCGCCTCAATAAAACTCCCCCAAATCGAGGACGAAAGGGCAAAAAAAGCACTAAAAACGCTTAAAAAATTAAAATAAAAGTTTTTAGCGGAGTTTGATTCGAATCCGCTCACTGTAGTTGGCGGGCCCGGAGGGATTTGAACCCTCGACCATCGACTTAGGAGGCCGACGCGCTATCCAGTCTGCGCCACGGGCCCAGCATGGGTGATTATTTGAAGCAGATATTTGAGGATTTCGAGGAAAGATCCCTAAAGTCCTTTGATCGCTTCCTTTCATAGAGGTTTACCTGTGCTTTATGGTTTCCGCCCATATTAGACCTGATGAGATCGGCGCTCAAGACTCATTGAGAGCGGTAGCCAGACCATTGTTTCGGACCAGAACCCTGTCTCATAGCTCTTCTATTGGTAATGGGCGCACATTGAGACGTGTCCTTATTATATAGCCCGCCAGATCAAATAGAGATGGGGCTTTATCAGCCACGACGGAATCGCTTGTAGCTATGATCTCCCCAGAGGTCAGCACGGCGTGGTCTGGGGAAGGTACAGTGGCGGCATTTCCTATCAATTGGTAATGTGAGATCAGTCTACGAACTTCTCCTGCTATCTCACCACTTCTACTTATGGACTTGTCGAAGAAGAAAAAGACCTCCCTCGGCCTAAGAGAGGAAACCGTTGAGACTATGATCTCTAAAGGTTCTGATATCTGCCTCCCTTCCACAGACCCGTGGATCCCGGAGAGGTCCCTGATTAAACCATCGTCACATATGTAAACTGGATCGCCCCTCATGGCGCTTAAAACTGTCCAGAGAACATTAAAACCATCAACTGACAGTCGCGACCCAAGGACCCTTTCGGGACCCACGAGTTTGGAACGATGCATGTTTGCAATGTCGTCTGGGAAGACCCCTCTATAAAGGAGGAGGCGTTGAGTTTTGTCGAGCAAGTACCTGTCGCCAACAAACTTTACTGCAGAGGATCTAGGGTATCCTCTGTTGAGGAGGTAGCGCAAGTCCTGGATAGCATCTTTTTTCAGGGACGGCATCAAGAGCCCTCAATATATATAGCAGGTCTCATTGGCAGGGCTTGTTCGGCTTTCCCCTTAGGATCATACCTTGGGGATTCACCCGAGAGGACTTCCACTTGGCTCTTGAAGTATTCTGAAAGGAATTGTAGGTTTTTGTTCAGTATCTCTGATTCGTCCAAAATACCAGTTGATAGTATCTTCTTTCTCTGTTCTTTTGGCATCGTCACAATACTGGAAGAGATAGTAGATATGAACTTGGCTGCCACCCCGCCTTTTGACCTGATCGCTGGGTTCTTCATCGCCTCTCTCAGCAGAGACTTCGGGTCCACCCCACTCTCCAGAAGTCCCAAAAGGTTCAGATAAACTTCCCACTTCCACCTTGGAGACGTGTAGTAGTAGATCTTAGACGGGGAAATCCCTGTGACCTTGAGTATCTCTGAAGTGTCGCCTATCACTCCCTTTACCAAATCCTCGGATAGTTCTGAGCGCTCGTCTATCAGAGAGTACTGGATATCCGGCCATCGCTCCACAGAGATGAATCCCTTGTGACCAAACCTCTCCCAGAGCTCTTCACAGATGTGTGGAGAGAAAGGAGCCATCAGCTTGATCATGTTCTCAAGGGCGTATCTCACAATGCTCCTGGTCTTCTCATCGTTAGCTTGCGATCCCTTTCTCCTGAGATACCACATTATATCCTGCTGGAGAATGAAGAAAGAGCAGTGTATCGCCTCCCTGACCCGGAGGTTTTCCATGGAAGACGTTGCCTGCTCTATAATGCGCTGAACTCTGCTCAGGAGCCACTTGTCCAGCGAGTCGAATCCTTCTCCGGAGAGCGGTGGAGCGTCACAGTATTTCAATGAGAATTTGTAGAATTCCTGGAGCTTGACCTTCGTGGTCCTTGCCAGCGAGTCGCTGAAGTCGGCGTCCTGGAGGAGCTCAGAGGCAGACAGGATCGAGACCCTAAGGGTGTCAGCGCCGTACATCCTTATCGCCCTCCTCAAGGGTATAATGTTGCCAAGAGACTTTGACATCTTCTTACCTTCCATGAGCACACTGCCGTTGACGACTATCTGCCTCGGCCACAATGGCTGGGGGAATACGGCGACATGGTTGAAGATGAAGAAGGTCAGGTGGTTAGGAACGAGATCCCTGCCTGAGTGCCTGCTATCGAGGGGGTAGAAGTAGAGGAATTCGCGCCGCATCTGTTCCAAGAGATTCCTGGGGACGCCGAGGGACGAGGGATCGCCCAGACCAAGGAATATGTAGTCAAAGGCTTCGGGTGTTAGGAGTGAAGGGTCGATCCTTGCCTCATTTAGTGTTTTGGCGATGGTGTAGAATGCCATGTAGATAGTGGAGTCGGAGAGGCTCTCTATGATCCAATCCCTGTCCCAAGGGAGCGGGGTGCCCAGACCCGCCCTCCTAGCGCACGCCTTCTCCTTGAGCCAGTCGACTACATTCTCAAACTCTTCTCTCAGCTCCTCGGGGAGTATTGACATCTTATTCAGATGGTCTTTCACAAGAGACTTCCAGTTTTGGTCCCCGTAGTTGATGAACCACTGGTCGCTCATAAGGTTGACCGTTACCTTGGCTCCACAGCGGCAGTAGATCGGCCCGTTGATGATCTCGTAGAACTTGAATGCCTTGGAGGACCTTATCAGGTCGTTCTTTATCTCTTCCTTAGCCTCGCTCACAGGCATTCCGGCGTATCTGCCAGTCTCAGCCCGCATCTCACCCGTATGGAATTCTCGCTGGTACAATTCCTTTGTTGCCTCCTCCGCCTTGGGGTCGAGCTGGTCTCGCACGCCTAGCTTTTGGATGAGGTCTACGGTTGGGATGTCGGGAAGACCAGGAGATCTTACCACGGGTATAGGTTTGAGTGATGAGACTACCCCAGCATCTAGACCGTATTCCTTTAGCCGCTCAGGATGGTTTTGGAGGTCCATAATGGCAAGCAGGTCATAAGGCGCATGTGCTGGAACGGACATCACCACCCCTGTCGCATTCTCGGGGTCAACGAAGTCCGCGGGGAGGACAGGGATGCGGTCGCCCGTGAGGGGGTTGACTGCGTACTTTCCCACGAGCGTTGAGCCCTTCAATTCGCGGATCACTTTGACCCCGGAGGACTGCTCGTCGAATTTCTTCGCTGCGGGTTTGCTGAGGATCAACCTCTCCCCGCCAGCTTCAACTTCCACATAGTCGGACTTTGGATTTACCCAGATATTAGTGACGCCGAATATAGTCTCAGGCCTCAGGGTTGCGGCTGGCAAGTATGAACCGTCCATGAAGAACTTTATAGCCACAAACTCCCCGACTTCGGGCTCGGCATCGCCCTTAGTGTCGTGTTGCCCGACCGGATTCCGGCAGGAGGGGCACCAGCCGATGGGGTGTACGCCTTTGGTGATATAGCCCCTGGACTTCAATTTGTAGAATTGCCACTCTATGAACTTGCTATATGCTGGGTCTATGGTGGTGAACTCCCTCCTCCAATCTATGGAGTAGCCCATCTCGATCATTCCGAGTTTTAGGTCGTTGTGGAAGTAGCGGGCAATGTTCAGAGGCGAGTCGAATGTCTTGATAACGTCTTCAGAGACGCCGAGGCTTTTGAACTGTTCTATCAGCTCCCGGTCATTTGACTGGATCCTCTTGCTTTGAGCGAGGATGGGAGTTCCGGTGTAGTGAAATGCCATGGGGAGGAGCGTGTTGTAGCCCCTCATCCTCTTGTATCGAGCATATACGTCTGCAAGGGTATAAGTCCTCGCATGACCTATGTGCTGGGGCATGTTTGGGTAGGGATAGGCAACTGTCACGTAAAACTTTGGTCTGGACTCGTCTGGGTCGGCCTCAAATATTCTGGACTCGCTCCACCTCTTCTGCCACTTCTCCTCAACCTGTTGGAAGTTTAATTCTAGGTCAGGGCTAGTGGACAAAATAACCACCAAACCAGAATTATTGGCTCTTACTTTTGTTCAGACCCTCTATTATGTTTTTTATAGATTGGATAGATTGTTCAAAGCGATCGAGACTCTCCAATGGGACCTTTCCCTGACCCACATCTGACCTACCCCCGCCCCTGCCACCCATAGATCTTGTGAGGGCCTCGGTGATTTTTCCTGCGCTCAAGCCTCTGCCAACAGCACCCTCTCCAGCCATAGCCACCACACTCCCGTCAGTCCTCGATACCAAGAGTGCCAACGCCTCGCGGTCCCTCTCGACAATTTGGGAGGCTATCGGGATCAAGTCCTCGTCAGAGAGACCATCCAGTACGCCTTTAATGAGTTTTGTCTCTCCTATATTCTCGGCTTTAAGGTAAAGATCTTCGGATAGCCTACTCGCCAGCATCTTCCTCAGACGCTCTATCTGCCTCTTGGAGGCGGAGAGATCCTCCATCAGCTTGGCGGCAGCCTTATCCACCCGCTCAGCAGGGGTGTTCAGGATCTTCGAGATCTCTTGAAGGGCAGACTCCTCTGATTGTATGAAGCGTATGGCTTGCTCACCCGAAACGAATTCTATCCT
Organism: Methanosuratincolales archaeon; assembly: GCA_014361445.1. Classification (GTDB taxonomy): domain Archaea; phylum Thermoproteota; class Methanomethylicia; order Methanomethylicales; family Methanomethylicaceae; genus WYZ-LMO10. The sequence goes on from JACIVQ010000014.1 coordinate 6,736, forward strand.
CTCTATGCCGTCCTGTATGCGCTCTGATCGAATTATCTTGATTAGCCCGATCTCTCCGGTGTTTGAGCAGTGTACACCCCCGCATGCCTCCGCGTCCCAATCCTCGATCTCCACAACCCGGATTGTCGGTCCTTGGACAACGCCACCCTGATAGAGGCGCATACCGAACCTCTCTTCTGCCTTGTTGCGATCTACAAAGTACGCCCTGATCGGTCTACACTCCTGAACGATTTTGTTTGCAAGGACTTCGATCTCCTTAAGCTGGGATGGAGAGATCTTCTCAAAGTGGGAGATGTCGAGGCGGCTCTTGTCTACGCTCTTCTGTGCGCCCTCCTGCCAAACATGGTTCCCGAGTACCCGCCTTGCGGCTCCAAGTAGAATGTGCGTAGAAGAGTGGTGCCTCATCAAGGCGACCCGCCTATCCCAGTCAACCAGACATTCCACAAGAGCTCCTTCTTTTATGGGCGTGATCTCCTCGACAAAGTGGACTACTATCCCGCGGGATTTTTGGACATTAAGTACTTTCACCTCCTGCCCGCCTAAAAGAAGGTAGCCCGTGTCATTGAGCTGCCCGCCGCCTTCAGGATAGAATATTGTCCGGTCCAAGATCACGCGGGTCCTATCGGAGTACAGCACTTTTGCCTCGATTCGCTTTGTCTTTGGCTCGGAGTAATACACTAGTTCTGTAGGGGGGAGCGGGGGCAGACCCTGGAGTATGTCTTCGGCCTCTTTTTTGGGGGGTTGTGCTGAAGAGTGAAGCTCGGCTACAATAGTATCAAAGGTGTCGGGAATATCGACTTTTATGCCGTGGGGTTCAGAGATCGCCTTCACGATCTCTGGCGGCAAGCCATGTGAGTCGTAGAGTTGGACTAATTGGTTTAAGGGCAGGGTCCCGCGCCTCCTTATCTCTGGATCTTTTATGATGCGCAGGACAAGGCTCTTGCCTTGGTCAATTGTCCGGATGTACCGCGCGACCTCAAGGTCCGCGACCTTGACGATATATTCCAGGTTCTCAGCCAGCTCAGGAAACTGGTCACCCCAGTAGCGAACCTGCATGGCCAATAGCTCGGAGAGTGGCTGGGATATGCGGGCATAGTCCATCATGCGCTTGACCCTCCTTATCATCAGTCGAGCAAGATACCCAGCCTGAACGTTAGAGGGCACAATGCCATCGCCCAGCATGAAAGCGATAGTCTTCGTGTGGTCAAGGATTGCCATTAAAGTCTCAAAGGATTTAAGCTGCGAGTCTAAAGTCGCAGGATCCATACCTAAAACTGACGCGACGCGCTCCCTGGCAGCCTTTATTGACCCCTCATCGACTATGTTCATCATGCCAGCGAACTTCGTGACCTCGGCCAGGACCCTTTGGTCGGGTCTCTCTATACCAGAGACCTTCAGAAAGTCATCGAAGAGTCGCCCGTATATTGCCTCAAATCCGGTCGGCGTCCCCTGAGAGATCCAAGTGAAGCGCTCCAGTCCATAGCCGGTGTCAACGATTCTTAGGGGGAGTTCGCGGTAGGAGCCGTTAATTTTTCTGTATTGCATGAATACGAGTGTGGAGAGCTCGAGACCGCGGACGATACCCTCAAGATCTGGACCTGCATCGCCTCCGCCCTCCCACCAGTGCTCTATATAGGTTATCTCTTCTCCCGGGATTCCAAGATCTTTTGTGAGAAACTCGTGGTGAAATGAGACCGTGTCCTCCTTCCAGTAAATCTCACGCTCCTTAGATGAGAATGCGTGGTGTGCCATCATCTCAAATATGGTGAGGTGCCGCCCCCCGGTCTTTCCCACATTGTCCAGATCGTTCATCCTTATGCAAGGCTGGGAAATGGTCAATGGGTTGGATGGAGGAGGGACCTCCCCACTAGTCACGTGTGGTTGAAAGCACGCTATAGAGGCGATTGTGAGAAATATATCGTCCCTCCACCTAGCCACAACTGGATACCGCCTAACCCTCGCGTGCCCCCTCTTCTCGAAGAAGGAGAGAAATGCTTCGCGCATCTCTTTTATGGTGAAAGACCTCTTTGTCGGGGGGCGATTTATAAAGGAGTACGGGACACAAGGCGAGTCGCCGCACAGTTCCTGTTCAGGGTCTAGAGTCCAAAAGTGCCTTTTGCATATTTTACATTGCTTCCTTGTAAATCCGTTTTCCAAGAAGAATTGGAGGCGGTAGGCTTCGGGTCCAGCTATCAAATTAGATCATCCCAAAACAGAATGTTGTAGTTTTCAAGGATCTTTTAAAAAGCTATAAAGCTTTGGATGAACGTCCCCATAGAAAATTTGGCATAGGGAGGGTTTTTGAATATAAACCCATCCCCGATTAGCCGAAGAGGGCGCCGAGCCCTTCAACGGCCTCTTCTTCTGCCGCTTCCTTCTTCTCCTCCTTCTTCTCTTCCTTTGCTTCTGCTGCAGGGGCAGGCTGGGGTGCTGCCGCGGCGGGAGCCGCCACCATTGGGACTGCTGCCGACTTTATTACTTCGTCTATGTTCACCTCGCTGAGCGCTGCCACAAGTGCCTTGACCCTAGCAGCATCAACGCTTATTCCAGATGCTGAGAGAACCTTTGTGAGATTCTCCTCGTTTATCGGCTGCTTGGCGTTGTGAAGGAGCAGACCAGCGTAAATATACTCGATTTTAATCACCCCCAACAAGGCGTTTTTTATAGGAAACTTTTATACTTAAATCCTTCGCCTCCTAGTTTATGGAGAGGTCTGGATGTTTCTTGGAGATCGTCTCTGCCAGCGCCCTACTCTGCAACTCTGCCAGTGAGAGGATCTCGCGTATAGTCTCGGGCGTAGGTATGCCAGCTCTCACAGCAAGCGTCTTGGCATTGTTATAGGCTTTCGCAAGCAGTAGCGGGACAGTCTCCTTGGTCGGGTATGCTGTGTTCAAAGAGAGGTTCATGGCATATTGTACAGCCGTCATGATCTCTGACCGGTATTTGTCTAGGTCTATCGACAGAAGGTCACCTGGTATAACCACACCATCGTATGCCACCTTGAGTTTTATGCCGACCATTATGGGCTTGAGCCCTAGTTTATTGAGGAGGTCTGCAATATCTGCCGAGATAACCTCGCCCTTCTTTACCACAACCGTGTCCTTTGCGATCCAGACCGAGCCGTCTTGGATCTTGGTGGGAATTTTTGCGGCACCGAACTTGCTAAGTATCGGTCCTGGCTGAAGACCGGTGTTTCCGGCGCTCACCACAATATCATCTGGCGCTACGTCGCCGGGGGAGGCTGCGGAGGGAACCTTATTCTTTTCAAACATCAGGTATAGTTTGAATGGGTTCTTGTTTGAAAGTATTAAGGCGTTCTGACCAGTGAGGTACTTGTATATTTCATCAAGGTTTTGGAATTTTTCGCCCAAGTTCTGCATGGCTCTTTTGATTAGGGTGTTCTTTGCAACGCATATCTCCAAATCGTCCTTGAATTTCTTCCTTAGCACCTGAAGCTGGTGAGCTTTGAGAGAGCGAAGGTCAGCTATGGCAAATACAGAGTACTTTTTCAGAAGGGTTTCGAGCTTCTCAACAACGGACTTCTTCTTCTCGAGGGTTTTTCTTGGCAATAGCATCACCTCATCTCAGTTTCGCGGGCTTACCCATAGTGGTTTTGACAACGATAGAGGAGAGGAACTGGTCGAGCTTTATTCTCCGCTCTATGGCGCTTAGTACCGCCATTATGTTCTCGGCGATACTCTTCGAGTCCATTTCCTCAGAGCCTATCCTGCATCTTATTGTAGGTTGGTCACGGATCCTTATCCTGACGGAATTCCGGTACTTCTTGATGAGCGGGTCGATGTTTGCGGTAGGCGGGACCGGATCTGGCATCTTCCCCCTTGGACCGAGCACTGGACCAAGGATCTTTCCGACTGTAGCCATCAGATCAGTCCTCGCGGCGAAGAAGTCGTAGGTCTCGGCTAGCTTCTTTATGGCTTTTTTGTTACCAGCATATTGTTCTAGATCCTGTTTAGTCAGGACAAGGTCAGCACCTGCCTGCTTCGCTTTTGTAACAAGGTCTCCGTCGGCAATGACACATACCTTTATATCCTTTCCAATCGGGTGCGGAAGTGGCACGACCTCGTTTATCCTGTTCTCTGGTGCCTTGACGTCAAGACCCTTTAAGTTGACAAAGAGCTCGACAGCCTGTACGAAGTTACGCTTCTTTGAGTTCTTTTTTGCATCCTCAACTAAAGAAGTGAGTTTTTGAAGGTCAAGTTGCATGTCACTGTGCCTCCATCTTCTTTATGAGTTCGTCGTAGAGTCCAGAATCGATCTCTTTCTGGACTTCGCGTGGGTCCTTACCGGCTACGGTAACGCCGATGCTCACACAGGTACCAAGAACCTCTTTGAGGCACGACTTCAGGGTCTTTGCGACCGAGAGAGGATAACGGGTCTTGGCAATTTTGAGGGCGGCTTCTATACTGAGGTCTCCCACCTTCTCCGCCTTGGCGTTGCTGGAGCACTTCTGCAACTTTAGCTCCTTGACTATCAAGGCGGTGGTGGTGGGTACACCGACCTCGACCTCAAATTCCTTGGTATCTGGGTCGGCGATTACCTTTACCGGAACTTTCATTCCTTCGAACTCCTTGGTCTTCTCATTTATGGTGTTGACTACCTGAAGGATGTTGAGACCAATAGGACCTAGTGAAGGACCTATTGGTGGTCCACCGGTAGCCTTTCCACCATCTACCAAGAAGTTGAAGGTCTTCTTAGTTCCCAATCTTACTCCTCCTCTAACTTGGAAAAGGCTTCAAAGATGTCAGTCTTCTGCTCTTTCTCCGACTCCTTCGCTTCAGGCTTAGGTGCCTCGGCGCGGGATATGACCTTAACCTGCTCTGCGTGAATGGTTATTGGAAGTGTATAGGGCGCCTCTAGGAGTTCCAGTGTGACTTCTGCCTTTGCCCGATCAACCCTAGTGACTTTCGCCTGCATGCCCTTGAATGGACCAGAGACGATCTCGACCTTGTCGTTGACCTCAATTACTTCGATGACGGGCTTCGGCATTATGAAGCGCATTATGTCTTCGAACTCGACTTTGCCTGCAACCCACCCCTTAACGTGTTTTATTTCCTCAATCGCGAGATTGACGATATTTGGACCGCTCGCCTCGAGGAAAACGTACCCGCTCACGTCTGGCGGGGAAATAATGGCCTTAACAGGTATATTCTTGGCAATGCAGCGGCGTTCTATCAGTAGTGCAACATTCTTCTCCTGTCCTGCGGTGGTCCGTATGGCGAATATTCTGGAAGGCGCTGCCTGCGTTGAGGACATAGGTTAACCTCCTGAGCCCATGATGAGGGTCGAGATCAGTTGTATGATGAAGCCAAATGTGCCGACTCCTAACATGCCCAAGAAGCAGATCCTGAGCGATAGCTTAAACTCGTCCATATCAGGTTTCCTTGAAAGCTTCAGGACCTTGGTCATTGAGCGTAGAGAGTCGGAGAGAGTCATTTTGTATCATCTGCCTATTTCCATAAGAGCAAAAGGGAGAAAGATAAAGTTCAATTTAAAGCTTTCCACAAAAAATACCTGAGCTCTGACTGGAGGACAGGATTTTGCTGGGAAAAAGGGGATAGGCTCCAGACTCCCAAGCTTAGGTTGTAGGGGGAAGATTGGAAGAGGAGAAAAGGAGTAAAGGAGTAGAGGAAGAAAGGATTAGCAACATCTACAAGAATATGGGACCGCTTCGACGGTACCAAGGGAGGGCGGTTGCTAAGCTTAAGCTTTTATCAACTCGATGCCTTCTATGGTTTTAATAAACTCCTTGTATTTTGAAGGTGTGCCCTTCCAATCGACATAGGCTTTCGAGCACTTACCAAAGGTCCTTTCAATGCAAACTTTGATCATGCCTGGGTCCATGCCCTCATTCATTGCGTATTTCGGAATTATGTGACCGATCATGGCGCCTTCATTCAGCATGAGGTTAGTGAACTTCTCAGAGTAGTGACCTCCACCCACCCCGATTGCACATTCGCCAAAATTCGGGGGGGATTTTATGGAATTGGAGACGGCTTTGGCTACCGCTCTTCCAAGTAGATCATCCTTCCAAGCTGTTTCGTCGCTTCCTATCTCTATGAACGTTATGGGGACCATGAGGCTAGTTGGGCCGTGGTGCGTGGCCTCCACAGAAACAGGAACATCTATACCTAGCATGGCGGATGCGCGCTGAAGCTCCTTGAGGAGGCGTGTCTGGAGGTAGGGATTAGAGATTGCGACCTCTTTTGGTCTTCCGCCAAAATCGGCATGGTTGCAAAGATTCCCAGGGGTATGGACAGTAAGGCAGCGGATTCCAGATTCGCTCTTATGCTTTGAGAGGCAGAGTATCCACTCTGCGTTAGGGACGGGCATGGACATATTGATGAGAGGCGAATCGATGCCAATTAGGTAGAAATCGTCGTGTGAGTGTGCCAGAGAGGATCCAAAGGATACCTCTTTGAATGGGAGTTCACAAAGAATGTGGGAGGAGATGTTTACACCAGCAGGGTCAGCCTTTGAGTAGACCAATAGTTTCAACAGAGGCACCGAAGTGACTAGATCAATAGAGCCATAATACCTTTTTGCGCGTGGAGTCTATTTTCAGCCTGATCCCACACCACTGAGTTCTTGCCGTCTATGACCTCATCTGTTATCTCTTGGCCCCTGTGGGCGGGCAAGCAGTGCATGACTATTACGTCTGGCGGGGCGTGGCTCAGTAGGTCTGAGTTGACTTGGTAGGGGCGGAAAGCTAACATCCTCTCCTCCTTCTCAGCCTCCTGTCCCATAGAAACCCAAACATCTGTGTAGATCACATCGGCATCTTTAACTGCAACCTTCGGATCTTCCACCAAGGTCAGAGAGGCACCTTTAGCTGCGCCCTTCTTTATGGAGTCGGCGTAGGATTGAGAGATCTGGTACTTGTTGGGAGAGGCGATGGTCATATTCCCCCCAAGCTTGAGCACAGCCTCAGCCAGCGACCTGCAAACGTTGTTATTGCCGTCGCCCACAAACACAACATTTGTGCCCTCGATCTTCCCCTTCTTTTCGATTATGGTGAGGCAGTCACCCAAGGCTTGGCATGGGTGTGCCAAGTCGCTGAGGGCGTTGATCACCGGAGCACGGGCATTTTCGGCCATTATCTCCAGGTCGGTATGTTTGAAGACCCTCGCAACAATTCCATCTGCATATGCGTCGAAGGTTCTTGCAGTGTCTGCAATCGTCTCACCCCTTCCGAGCTGAAGGTCATTCCAGTTTAAATATATGGGGTGGCCACCAAGTTGGTGAACGCCAACATCAAATGATAGGCGAGTCCGTGTGGAAGGCTTCTGGAATAATAGGATCACAGTCTTGCCACTAAGATAGGGCCGGATGTAGTTGCCACACTTTACATCGTGCTTCATACTTATGGAGAGTTCGAGGATCTTCTCTATCTCCTCCTTAGTGTAGTCGGAAAGCGTTAACAGGTCTCTTCCTTTCATTGTTCTCATTATATTCCACCTTTTGAGGTTTTTTCAATAAAAAAGGTTGCTTAAAACTTTTACGCTAAAAAATTTGTACGTTTACTAAATATCATTTAATTTTTATTGGTTTTTGATAATATGTTTTTAATGACCCACTCTGGGTCGAAAGCTATAAGGTCGTCATATCCCTGACCTGTGCCAAGAAAGAATATGGGTTTTTTGATTATGTTTGAGATAGATATGGCAGCGCCGCCCTTTGAGTCTGCATCGACCTTTGTAAGGATCACACCATCCAGAGGGACGAACTTGTTAAACTCCTGGGCCTGCTGTAGGGCGTCATTTCCAGTCAGCGAATCGCCGACAAAGATTGTAAGATCGGGTTTGGCAACCCTGTAAATCTTCTGCAACTCATCCATCAGTCCCCTGTCGGTCTGCATTCTACCCGCGGTGTCTATCAGAACTACGTCTATCTGGTTTGACCTGGCGTAAGATATGGCATCGTAAGCCACAGCAGCAGGGTCTGCGCCATACCTGTGCTTTATTACCTTGATCCCTAGCCGCTTAGCGTGTACATCAAGCTGCTCCTCTGAGCCTGCCCTAAAAGTGTCGCTGCATGAGAAGACCACCTTAAGCCCTTTATCCATCAAGTATTTCCCGACTTTTGCTATTGTGGTGGTTTTTCCGGTGCCATTTATGCCCACGAACATTATGACGAACGGTTTCTTTGAGGCGACTAGTGAGAGGATATCTGCGGAAGTTAAACCCTCTCTCAATAATGAGCGGAAGGTCTCTTCTACCAAGGGGGATATGTCCTCGAAACGGCTCACTTTTCTGCCGAGAAGGGCAGACTTGAGCCTAGATACGAACTCCTCGGCAACTGTTAGGGCGACATCGCACTCTAGGAGTGCTACTTGGAATTCCCAGAGGTAGGACTCTAGGTCTCTCTCAGAGATGGATTTTGTGGAGATCCCTTCCAAGAGAGAAGAGAACGCATTTTTCAGGCGATCAAACAAGAATTACGCCTCCAAAATTCTTTCATCCTTCATAGGCATTGATGACCATTAACAGATTTTAAGGATCTTATCGCTAAGAGGTATGCTGACGTTGTATGGATGTCTAGGCCAAGCTTTTTGCTTAGTGGTATCGCATCCATTGATGCATAAATTGAACCCACTACGTGAAGTCTGCCACTATATCTTGGTATCAAAGTCCTCATGTGTTCTACATACTCATGTAATGCGAAGTTGGCAATCTTTCTGTTAGCCACTTTTGAAGCCGTCTTAGTTTTTGGCTTACTCAACCTCTCAATAATATAGTCTGTTACACCATGGTGGTGTGCATAGTCCACCAACCTTACAAGCACTTTCATTCTAACATCCCTACCCTTTTCTTTTGGAAAACCTTGTGAAGTAACCTCTGGGAAATACTCTGTTTTAGCGTCAAGTAAATTGCCCTCTCTATCAACAATGACCATGTTTGCTCTATCGGGGTTGAAGTCAAATGAGGCAATATGCCCACAAGGAACATAAAACCTAGAAACTTTGTTTAAATACTTTCGATAAAGTTCCATCGGAACACTTACATGTAGCTCGAACCTCTCACCCTTTAAGTATATTCCAGCACCATAGGGAAACTTGGAATTTATCAACTGTTCGATTATCTGTATATATCTTTCCCCAAACCTCACTTTAACCACAAGCCACTTATGCCTTCCAATAGCGGAAGGAACCTTGATGTTGACAGCATCCGTTGATAGGAACCTAATGTTCCTGTTTCCTTTCTCGCACCTCTTGCCCACAGAAAATAACTGAGGTTTCTTGAGCTTAAGGTATGGCTGTTCTTTATACAGTTTTGCCCTTTGAAGGGCTGAGTGAGAGTAATGGGCATTGTTGAGGATTCTTGAGGTTAGTAGCTTAACAATCTTAGCATGTGACAGACCTTCTTTCATTAATGAGTGGGCATATTCTATGGCATCCTTGAAGTTCCTCATGAGTAATAAAAGCCATCCTCTATCACTCGGGGAGCCAAGAATCAGCTTACCCTTAATTGTTGGTCTCACCTCTTCCACTTTTCGATCACCAATCTCTCGTTTTCATGGTCGTAATAGATGATCAGTTTGTCCTTTGGCTTCAACCCCCATTTTTCAGCTACTTCCTTAGGTACGGTTACCTTCATTTTTGGTAGAACTCTATACACTCCTATTAATTCCATGATACCACCAGAAAGACTTAAATACCTCTGGGTATTAAAGCTTACCGATGCTTCGACCCCAATGAAGAGGGCGAGGGGGATGAGTACAGTGAACTACGTTCGATGAGGCTAGTCATGATCCATGAATGGCTGGCGCGGTCGGGCGTGGTAGGTGTGCATGGGTAATGAACACCTACGTAAATCCATCAAAGCTTACGTAGGTTGGAACCCTTCCCTGATGCCTCTATTTGGGAGTTCTATTTGAGACTTCTATTTGAGAGTACAGCTGGTCGATCCTAACTTGGAGCTGGTCCAATCTAGCGGCTACCTGGAGATACTGGTTTTGCAGGGAAGATATCTGCATCTGTGCCTTCTTTATTCGATCCTCTATGTCTGAGATTGCAGTATCGATACTCTTTTCAATAGATATGCCCGACCCCACACCCACCACTACGGTTTTTACATCTTGGAGGAAGGCCTTTATGTAGTTCCCAGCCCCTATGTGTATAAGAGTCTCTGCCTTGCCCTCCCTGTTTTTGATCTCGTACAGCGAAGCCTTGCTGAGGGTTAACTCTGCAAGGGCACCTGTCGTAAACTCTATCTGTTGGCGCAAGACGTCTGCATAAGCCTTAAGGTTGGAGAACTCTACAAGTAGCGGATCGAGCTCTTCCTTGGGCGTCAAGGGCTTTGTGGGGCGGGGGGAGGAACTCATCTTTATGCACCGACCTGCTCTTCCACGGCTTCGATCTTTATTTGGAACCTCTTCAATTTATGGTTTCCACCGAGAGTGCTCAAGACCTTCTCGATCGCCCATTCTCTTTTAGGCGCAGTTACCTGTTTTTTGAAGTTAACCCAGCTTATACCCATTTTTGCCTTTCCTTTGACTATGAAAGTCTTGCTCATATACATCACCCAATCAAACCTAATGACGACTCGATATGTGCCATTTCAGGACCGGTGGTAGCCTCGCCTACCACCACACCATATGAGTTTGCCAGCATACCCACCCTAAGGTAAGGGTAGCCGCAGTTAACGGTAGAGATGTTAACAGGGATATTAAAAATTTCCTCAAGTTTTTTTACCTCCTCATCAGTGGTCTGAGGGTGACAAAGCATGGCCTTGTTGTTCGCCACTGCACACACACCTGGGAGAGATAATCCGGCAATGTTAACCTCATAAACCTCCACACCAAGGGTTTTTGAGAGGAGGGATTTCAGTTCAGGATCTGTCCCTACGCCAACTACGGCAACAGAGTCATTAACGAGAACCATATTTCCCAAGGCGTTCTTCTTTCCGTTGTACTGAACTACGGGAATGCCGAGGCTCGATTCTATAAAAGAGATCTCTTCTTCCTTTGCGTTATGGGGTACGAGAAGCCCTTTAGAATTTCCAGTTATGAATATCCCCAAAAGCACACTGCCGCAGATTGTTGTCTTGTAGAGAGGTACACGCAGCGTTGAGGACATCTCCTCCTCGAATTTTGGAGGTATGTCAGGAGGGGCTAGTGCAAATTTGTCAGTTGCGAACAGGAAAGCGCCTATGTTTGGATTTCCGTACAGCGAGAGTCGAGATATGGGCAAAAGAGATTATGCCTCCGCAGGAAGCACTCTGGCCGTCCCGTCTTCCAATTTTTGAACCTTTATTGAGATCTTTCTAAGAGTTTTTGTTTTGCCCCTTGACCAAACTTTGGCATTCAAATCGTTGTGGATTTTTACCTCTTCCGTATCAGCGATCCTCTGGCTAATCTTTTTGATCAATCTTATGGCTTTAGGAGCAGCTTTTCTTCCGTATGTAAGGTAAGCGTGTCGGAGATTTATTGTGACGGTCTTCTCTTCTACGACCTTGCTTTCTTCTTCCTCCTCTTTCTTCTCTTTCTCTTTTTCTCTTTCTTTTTCTCTCTCTTTTTCTTCCTTCTCTTTCTTTTCTTTCTCCTTTTCCTTTTTCTTCTCTTTTTCCGCCTCTTTCTTTTGTTTTAGTTTTGCTTTTTCTTCCTCTTCTTCCTCTTCTTCCTCCTCTTCCTCTTCCTCTTCTTCCTCCTCTTCCTCCTCTTCCTCTTCCTCTTCTTCCTCTTCTTCCTCTTCGTCGTCGTGCTGCTGTTTACGCTTTTTATCCTCTAAAATATCAGGATCGGGAGATCTTTCGCTCACTTGAGCCCACCTCATAGTTTAAGTTTGCTTCTTCTCCAGTGCCTCATCTTTGGATGGCGCCTAAACTTACCTCGGGTCTTCGCAACCACCCATATTGGCACTGGACTGCTCTCTTTATTGGCCTTAATCAAACGTTTCTTTTTTGAAAGATGCTTATTTCTAGCCACAACTAAACACCTCACAATCGGGTTATTTTTATGTCTCTTTTTCTGCTTTGGAGCTGGAGTAGAATGTTTTTCAGTTGATCATCAGTCAGTGGAACGGGTAAACGTCCCTGCTGAGCCAGTTGTATTAGTTGAAGTTCTAATTGTTCAGCAAACTCAGGCCTAACTATCTTTAGATTGTTAAGCCTACTTCTCGCCTCGGGCGTCAGGATTACCCTAAGAACATTCTGCTTCTGTGCTTCCCGCTCTTGCCTAAGCTCCTCCTCTGCTAATTTCCTTTGCATCTCGGCTAGTTTCCTCTGTTTCAAGAGTTCTAACTCGTCGGGAGAACCAGCCAAAGATATCACCCTACTTAACCTTGGCGGGAAGGTATTTACTCAATGCAGGAATATCCTTTTGGAGTTCTTTGAGTAATTTGTAGGAAATTCTATCTACTATGGATTTCCCTTTATCAGTGAGGACTCGGCCTCTAGTGCCCAACTTTGTCACTAACCCAGCACTCTCTAATTGCTGAAGAGGCTTTCTGATTAATGAGGCGCCAGCCTTATAATGATGTTCTCTGCGCATCCCTTTCTTTGCCCTGCCACCATATGCAGTTCTCAGAGATTCTATACCTACGGGTCCATCTAGGTAGATTCGCCTAAGTAGAGAGGCGCACCTTATGTACCAGAAATCTGGTTGTGTTGGGATCCTTTCTACATGTGAGCCCGTCTTTACATAGCTTGACCAGGGGAGTGGCGATACCTCTTTAACGTTCTCTTTAAGGTACTCTGCTAATGCGTGAATTAGCTTGTCAGCTGGAACATACTGGGCAAGAGGCACAGATATCTCCTCTCCATTTGCGTCTCCAGAGATAAATCTAACTTAAATATATATCCTTTTACCTTTGCTTTTTGGTTTTTATGGGATAACGCTTAGTAGCGCCACATACCAAACATGTGACCACAATGTGGGGACTCCTTCTGGGCGAAAGTCTGATGCGTGATCTGATGCCGGGATACAGAAAAGAGTGGCATGACTTACACATGAAGTACTTCAAAGATTTCGATATACGCACATTCGTTCTTTTTGAGATCTGTATAGCCATCTCGACGTACCTATCAGAATAGCTTGGATTTGAGCGGATATTTGCCTCCGCTAACCTGAAGAGGTTCTCGATCCTTTGGGCAGCTAAGTCCTTAATTAGGCGTCGGTTTGATGGCAATAATCTGCACCCATGTGAAAGAAGAAAGCCAAGACATAAATGTTTTGAGATATTCCTTTCATAAAGTGAGTGAGATTAGAAATATGAAGACTTTAAACTTGATATTGGCAGAATCGGCGTTGGAGATTGTCCCGAGAGAGATTGTGGATCATCCTTCTGTGAAGAGGTGGGCAGAGAGGAGGGGGAAAGACCCTGATAAAGTTCTCCTCGACATATCTTACCATTATGCTGCAATGAGAGGGCTCTTGAATTGGGACAGGAGAGGGAGACCAGATATAGTGTACATTAGTCTGCTAAATGTACTTGGTAGCCCCCTCAACAAAGAGGGATTACTCCAAGTTTATGTACATACACTTAACGATTTCGTAATCACCTTGGATCCGGAAATAAAGTTGCCAAGAAATTACTTGAGGTTTTTAGGTTTAGTGGAGCAGTTGTTTGATATAGGCAAGGTCCCTCCTAAGGGCAAGTGGCTCATGAAATTGGAGAAGAAGACTCTCAAGAATCTCCTGGAGGAGCTCAATCCTAGCAAAACTATATTCCTGACTGAGAAGGGAAGAAAGACAAAGGCGGATAAATTAGGAAGCATGATCACGAAGGAGGACAACCCCTTAGTGGTCATAGGAGGTTTTCAGAAGGGGGAATTTAAGGAGGAGAATATGAAGCTAGCCGATGAAAAGATATCTCTTTATAAGAGAGCGCTAGATGCGTGGGTAGTTGCGGGTATAGTTGTTCACGAGGTTGGAAGAGCGTTGGAGATCGTGTAGGCGACCGGTTATGGACCTTGTGAAAAGAGTTGCTGAGATCTTGAGTAAAGCATCGTATGGCATTGCATTTACAGGGGCAGGGATTAGTACAGAGAGCAACATACCGGATTTTAGGGGAAGTCAAGGGCTTTGGAAAAAGTTCGACCCAAGGATGGCCTCGAGAAGTTACTTTGAGGAGGACCCGAAGGGATTCTGGAGTTTTTATGCTATGAGGTATAATGCCATCGCGGGGGCAGCCCCTAATGATGGTCATTTAGCGTTGGCCGAGCTCGAAAGGAGGGGCTACATAGACTCGGTAATAACTCAGAATATTGATACATTACATACGAAGGCGGGTTCAAAGTCCGTTATAGAGCTTCACGGCAATATTATCTGGAGCCACTGCGATATCTGCTCTGCGGAGAGGAGGACAATAGAGTGTATTGAAGAGTTTGAAAGGAGCGGCAACCCTCCCACTTGCAGATCGTGTGGGGGGCTGATGAGGCCCTCTGTAGTGCTATTTGAAGAGCCTGTAAGGCTGATGGAGACTGCTATAGACATGGCATACAAGAGTGATTGCTGTTTGGTGGTCGGATCTTCGTTGACAGTCTATCCTGCTGCAATGGTGCCAGAGGTGGTTAAGAGGCAAGGAGGGGATCTAATAATAATTAACATGGATCCCACTCCTTTGGATTATAGAGCAGATGTTGTGATAAGAGATAAGGCATCGGTTATCCTTAAGAAGCTTTTAGAGTTCCTCATCTAGTCATACGGCAGCGATTGGGAAAATTGGAAGGGTGAATACTTTTTGCAGAAAAGATCCAACTGGTGTGATTGAGCTATAATTTTTAAAAAATGAGTTTAAGGCAAAAATTTTGGTGCGGTCGCCGGGATTTGAACCCGGGATCCAAGGCTTGGGAAGCCTTTATCCTAGACCGGACTAGACCACGACCGCATTAAAGAAAAAATTGGTGTTCAAGCCTATATCTATTACTCTGCCCATGTATAGACATCTTGGACTACATGGACATGAAGTCCTCGGGCTTTGGAGGCTCTGGTGGAAGTCCTTTCCTTTCCCTTATCTTTCTTATCGTTTCGGCTAGCATGCTTGAAGGAACCGGTGACCACCTTGCAAATTCTGTTCCCCAGAACGCTTTGCCTGCTGTGGCACTTCTGAGTTGGTCTGATAGGTCAAAGGTCTCTGCAACAGGGATCTCTGCTACCAAGTGCATTGTCTGATCGGTTTGCTCGAGGGAGATTATCTTCCCACGCTTGCCAGCTATAATCCTAGTTACATTTCCAAGGAAATCTTGGGGCACCTTCATGTCTAGTTTCATTATAGGCTCCAACAATATCGGGTTAGCACTCAGGAAGCCCTGGAACATGGCATCTCGCATTGCTGGCATTATTTGGGCTGGACCCCTGTGTGCAGGGTCTTCGTGGACGTTGGCGTCGACTATCTTTACTAGTAAGCCGCGGATAGGCTCCCTCGCCAAAGGACCTTCGGCAACATTGAGGCGGAAAGCCTGTATAACGGTGTCCTTGATCTCACGCATATACTGGAGACCCTTTGTTGCGTCTACCAAGACGTTAACGTAACTGTCTATCGCCCAGATACCCCTCGCAATATCGGTGTCCCAGCCCGCCTGCTCCCGGAGGATTTTTGCCCTCTCGCGCGGGTCCATATCTTCGTGAATTACTCCCTGCTGGATAAGCTCCATGGTCTTTTCGTTGAGCGGTTCAACAGTCACATATAGCCTGTTGTGCTTGTTTGGAGATTTGCCCTCAAATGGTCCCAGTGCTTTAGTAAGACTCTCCCTGTAGACCACTATTGGCGGGGTTGTCGTTATCTCGATCCCACCAGTCCTCTGATTTAGGTCCCATAGGGCAATTTCCAGGTGGAGGCTGCCCATGCCCGCTATTAGATACTCACCAGTCTCCTGGTTGATCTTGATAGAAAGGGTTGGATCCTCAATCGCCATCTTGTGGAGGGCCTCAATGAGTTTCGGCAGGTCCCTGCTATACTTCGGTTCTATTGCCATTGTGACCACAGGGTCGCTGATGTATTTCATCTTCTCAAACGGGTACATTTTGTCTTTATCCTGGGTCCTGACTAAGGTCTCCCCAGCTCTAATGTTCTCCATTCCGAGTAGCGCGACGATGTTCCCAGCAGAGATTGAAGGAGTTATCTCCCTGTATGGTCCCATGTAAAGGCTGACCTGCTGAACCCTGCCCTCTGTCTTGGCCATCAGACCGTAGAGTATGTCGCCTTCGTGCACTGTTCCAGAGAATACCCTACCGGTGACAACTGGACCGGCGTGTGGATCCACGATCACCTTGTTTACGCAGATCACCAAAGGACCATTCTCGTCACAATTGAGCATGGCCTGACCTATTGGGGTATTTATGTCTCCCTTCCATATCTTGGGTATCCTGTATTTCTGTGCTTCAACTGGGTTTGGTACGTGATCAACAACCATATCAAGTATTGCAACATGTAGAGGGAACTCTCTCTGGAGTCTCTCTATATCCCCCTTGTTGTAAGCGTCCACGATATCAGAGAATTTCATGCCCTTGGAAGCGATTATCGGAAGCGTGAAACCCCATTTGTGCAAGGCTGAACCAAAGGCAACTTGACCCTTGTTTGGATTGACCTTCCATTTCTCCTTGAACTCCGGATCGGCATAGGTCTCTATGAGCGAGTTAAAGTCTCTGATTATCTTCAGAAGGCGCTCCTGTACCTCCTGAGGGGTTAAACGGAGTTCCTTGATAAGTCGGTCTATCTTATTAATATAAAGGAGGGGCCTAACCCTCTCGTCCATCCCCTGCCTGAGTACCGTCTCAGTCTGGGTCATAACACCCTCGACACTGTCTACGACGCAGATCCCACCGTCCATAACTCTGAGAGACCGCGTGACATGCCCTGTGAAGTCGACGTGCCCGGGGGTATCTACAAGGTTGATCACGTAGTTCTGCCCATTTCGCTCGTGAAGCAAGCTCACATTTGCAGCCTTGACGGTCATCTGCCTCAATTGCTCGATCTCAACATAATCGAGGGCAAGGGCTTGGGCAGCGATCTTTTGCGATATAAGACCCGCCCCTGCCAAGAGACTGTCAGATAGGGTCGTCTTGCCGTGATCAACATGGGCAAGTGTACCTATGTTCCTTACATTGAGTTTGTTACTCATCAGTTTTACGATCTCTTCTGTCTGTTTGTACTTTGGCAAGTTTCACGCCTCGCTTAAGCCGAAACACTCTAGGGCTTTTAAAATTTTCGTGAGTCTATTCTATGGTGGCATGGCGTTTTTTCAGATCTTGCTCGGTTTTTCCGAGGCGGTACATCAGCTCGGCTATGAGGCTGTCGAGGAATATGTTCAAAGTCACCTCGAAGAGGGTTCCCAAAGGCGCCAGAGGCTCATGCTCTCCAAGTATCTGCCTTACAGTGTAATCGGATTCGCTGGCGAGTTTTGTCCTGCCAGGGATGCAGATGACGTGGTCAGCAAGTTTCGCCAAGGGCGAATCTCTATGGGAGGTTATTGCGACGACCTTGGCACGCACCTCTTTTGCTGCTGTGGCTGCGGTTACTATTATCTTGGTTGTTCCAGACCCAGAGATCGCGATTACGATGTCCCCTTCGCCAACAGCAGGTGTTATGATATCGCCGAAGACGTAAACGTTAAAGCCCAAGTGCATTAGGCGCATAGCAAATGCCCTCCCGGCGAGCCCAGATCTCCCTGCCCCAACGACGAGGATCTTTTTGTTCCCTTGCATCGCCTCGAGTAGTATCTGGATCATCTTTTCCACTTCGTCGTCGTTGACTATCTGAGAGGCGTAAAGGACATACTGCGCCATCTCTCGCATGAACTGTTTCACGAAGTAAGATCTAGACATATTTACCAAAGATTGAAAGGTTAGTTTAAAGATTTAAGGTTATTGAATGCCCAGCAGAATCTTTAGAGATAGAAAAGCAAGGAACGCGGCTGCAGAGAATAAAATGAAGAAGAAGTCTCTTCTGCCCATTGTGAGGACATAGAGGGAGGTCCGTCTCTTGGCGGCGCCAAAAGCCCTTGACTCCATGGCGTCTGCGACTAGTTCAGCTCTCCTGAATGAACTTATTATCAAGGGGATCAATATGGGGATGTAGTTCCTAACCCTCTGGAATATGTTGCCTTTTTCCAGTTCAAGACCCCTCGACCTTTGAGCGTCCATAATTATCTGAGCCTCCCTGCTCAGAGTTGGGACGAACCGCATCGCCATGTTGAATGTCAAAGCGTAGTCGTAGGGAATTTTGAGTTGAACCATAGATTGAGTTAGATCTTCGGGGGGTGTGGTCAGGAAGAATACTGAAAAGATGGATATGAGTGCCATAAACCTAAGGGACATAGATATAGACATGATTAGAGCGTCTGCCACGGACCCCGTTGTCCAAAAGATGCCTATGAGGTTGAATATGAATATGAATGCTATGAAAAACAGCGAGCCCCTTATTGATCTGAGCCAACTTTTGCCGACACCTGCTACTATCACCATTGGGACTGAGGAGAGGAATACTAAAAGGAGGACTAGGGGGTTTACGAAATAGACTGTCAAGGCGGTGAAAAGTATTGTGTAAATGAACTTGGATCTTGGGTCCAAAATGTGGATTATCGAAGTCCCACGCTTATAATCAAAGCCAAAGGCTTTCATGCCTTTTTCCCCTCCAATAGTTTCTTTACGGATGAGACGATTTCATCAAAGTGAATAGTTGGAGGGTTCAATGCGAGGTCCCAAGAGAGTTCAACAAGTTGTGGCGGGATCAGGGATGCGCTCATGAGGAGTTCCCGGTTCGTGAGCAGTTCCTCAGAATCGCCGTCGGCAATTACCCTTCCTTTAGACATTATTATCGATCTTGGAATGAAGTCTGCGGCGAATTCGATATCGTGTGTTACCACAACCACAGTTTTGCTCTCACTATTCAACTTTTTGATGAGGGATGCGAGGTGGAGTTTCTGGCGGTAGTCCTGCCCTGTGGTCGGCTCGTCCAATATGACAATCTGAGGGTCATAGCATAGTACTGAGGCGAGTGCGAGCCTCTTTCGCTCACCCCCACTTAACAAGAATGGAGGGCGATCTTTGTATTCTAGCAGCCCAAACTCCTTGAGAGCCCAGTCCACCCTCCTAGAGATCTCATCTTCTGGGAAGTTGAAGTTTGTCAGGGCAAACATGATCTCTTTTTCCACAGTCTCTGCAAATAGCTGGTGATCTGGGTTCTGGAATACCAGACCCACATGCCTGGCCAGCGTGGCAACAGTCGTGTCCTTGGTGTTCATTCCTGAGACAATGACAAAACCACTCTGGGGTTTGAGGAGCCCATTTATGTGTTTGATCAGCGTGGTCTTTCCTGCCCCATTCTCGCCAAGGATCGCCACAACTTCTCCCTTGTCTATGGAGAGGTTGATGTGCTCAATGGCATATCGACCAGGGGAATAGGAGTAGGAGACATCTTCAAATAAGATCAATTCTTCCACACCCTCAAAAGGTCGGCTAGTGACCATGAAGTCAGGGGGCACTTTCCAGTCATTTTGTTAATTCCCAGTGCCTTTGTGACCTGAACCACTTTTGGGATGCCGATCCCTATTGCCTCAGCCTCGTCAGAGTATAGCACGTCCTCAGGTTTGCCCACAAGGACTAATCGCCCCTCGTTGAGGATTGCGCATCTGTGGGCCATATGTGCGACCATTTCAAGCCTATGTTCCACAAGTATCATCGTTACCCCGGACTCTTCATTGAGCTTTAGAAGTGTGTTCAAGACTGACTGGGCACTTGCTGGGTCAAGGTTTGCTGTTGGCTCGTCGAGGACGAGGATCTTTGGTTTCATTGCAAGAAGAGCAGCTATTGCAACCTTTTGTTGCTCCCCGCCAGAAAGCTCTTCAGGGGATTTGTCCCTCAGGTGGGAGATCCCCACCATTGCCAAGGACTCCTCAACCCTCTTTCGGACCTCCTCCCTAGGAAGGGCCAAATTCTCTGGACCAAAAGCGACTTCACGTTCAACTGAAGTACAAAAGAGTTCATTCTCCGGATTCTGGAAGACAAGACCTACATGCTGGGCAATTTCGTAGACCGGGTGTTCTGTTGTGACGAGCCCATCCACTATTACTTGCCCATTGAATTCGCCCCCGTAGGAGTTTGGTATCAAACCGTTTAGGCACCTGCACAAAGTGGTCTTGCCACACCCGCTTGGACCTGTGAGAAGGATGAATTCGCCCTCCTCTACGGAAAGGTTAACATTGGTGAGAGTGGGTTTTGTCGATCCAGGGTAAGTATAAGATAGGGAGCGAATTTCAACAATGGGCAAGAGGACCACCAAGCAGGAAAGAGAATCAGTGTTTTTCTAATAAAGGTAGCTACTCATTTTTTAGTATCTATTTCCACGATTAATCCTCTTTGGATCTGCAGCTTATCAGCGAGTAAGTCCAAGATTCGTGGCATAAGTGCGGTAGCAGACACTTTGAGGTTGGCGCTTGCGGCTGTTGGATGCCCCCCTCCTTGCCCAGAGAATTCTTCAGATAGGGGCTGCATAATGTCCCTGGCGAGGTTAAGACCAGTCTGATTGTGGAAGTGATCTTGAGACCGACCTGTAAGTCTCAGAGGGTCAACAGAATCGTTTATGACAAAGGCTAAATCGGCGCCCAGGTCAGTGAGGGCACGGGCCACAGATGCCTCAAAGGAGCCAACGTGGGTAAATGCCAATATCCAAGAAGATGCTCGGAAGATCCTGATGCGTGCTGCCCCTTTGAGTTTTGCCATCTTCTCTGATGGATCCTGATCAGCTGACAATAATTCTATTGCCAAATCAGGTTTGGCACCTTTTTTGATCAGTTTTGCCGCAGTCTTTATTGAGGAACTTGGGCGGATTAGAAAGCGCCTAGAGTCGTAGATTATGCCAACTAGCAGAGCATCAAGAGCCTCGGGTGTTAAATTTCGCTTCTTCAATACATCATAGACGATCTCGCAGGCGGACGAGGACTCGCGGACTATGGCAAGAGCCGCTCCGCCCATAGTTTGGGGATCAGGGAAGTGGTGGTCCAGTAATACATAGGGAGTGCGATTATTAGAAATATGGGATTTTACGTGAGGCACTTGATCGAGAGAGGATGTGTCCACCAGTAAGAAGACTTCTGTCTCCTGGGGTATCTCATGGGACGTTTCAATTTTTAGATAGTTTATGAGGCGGTGCGATGCGGTGTTTATCGATTCAGGGGCGTATATTGTAACATTGGAATTGGGAATCGAGGAGGATATGGAGGTCATAAGCGCGTAGGCAGAACCGATGCAGTCTGGGTCAGCATTTGGGTGGCAGACGATTGTGATGTATCTGAAGGCAGAGAGGTACCTCAAGAGGTCTGGCAAGTCACTTTCCTCTTACAATTTTGTCGATCGCCGAGAGAGCGGCGTCGGCAGCCTCGTCTGCGAGCCTCTCCGGATCTACACCGCTGAGGGGCGATAAGTCGATGAAGACGTCAACGCTGAAGAGCAACTCTTCCTCTTCATACTTCACCTGTATGTCCAAGGAGTTTATGAGGCGTTCATTGACTTTAGAGGTCACATATTTTCTAGCGGCACTCTCCCCGACTTCACATGCTTCCTTTACTAGTTCCAGTGGGAGAGCCTTCACTCTTATCACGATC
This sequence comes from Methanosuratincolales archaeon, assembly GCA_014361445.1. Lineage (GTDB taxonomy): Archaea > Thermoproteota > Methanomethylicia > Methanomethylicales > Methanomethylicaceae > WYZ-LMO10. The sequence continues at coordinate 28,293 of JACIVQ010000014.1, forward strand.
CAGAGGCAGGACCTGCGCCTGACATACTTACCTGTTCCATTATTATCTTTCTGAGTTCTTCAAGCTGTTGTTTTAGTCGCTGCTCCTGTTTCTCGATGGTCTTTATCCTAAGTTCAAGTTCCTCTTTCTTTTCGGTAAGTTCTGCCACGACCTTTGCCTTTTCGCTCCTGAATAGCAGCATGCCAACGGATTTGTATATGACTGCGTCATCAGGGAGGTTTGTGCACTCTTGTAGAGCCTTGTCTACCTCTCTGGCTTCTACTTCAAACTGTTGTTTTCTGAGTAAGAGAGCCTTGTACTGCTCCTGTTGTTCTTGGAAGCGTACAAGTTGGTTCTGGATTTGAGGCGGTATTTCCGACATAACTTTCACCTGTACCTAATCATATCTATATCTTATATCTGTTATCTGTTGTCAAATACGAATACGTCCAGAGATTATTTACGACTTGCCTTTTATTTGTTTTGGGACGGCCTCGGCCAAGATTAATCGTTTCAGTCATTTCTCCTTCCAAGAGAGGAGGTCAATTGAGGTTGCGATCCAGCGAAGATAAGAGTTGAGGAGAGCCCTAAGACCCGCAATGGTCTTTGCCTCCATATCTAAGTACAGAATCCCGTTCTCACTCCTAATGGATACTTTTGAATGCTTGGCCTTTGTGGTCTTTACTTCAGGTAGGAGGATCTTGTACAGGTTTTCTGCGATAGTAGGATCGCCCGTATTAATAACTAAGGTTGAGTTGATGTTGTATTCAACCACCGATAATCACCTAATGAGATTTTAGGTCCACAAAATAAGCCTGTCTGGCTCTCGATAAATAAGAGCCCCACTCTCATCTCGGAGAGACGTTCAATGCGGAGATAGGTGCACGGAGTTTTGGAAGGCATGGTCTCAGGAAGGGCATTTTTCATTAGTGAATATAGGTCATTTAACGAGTTGTCTTGAGGAGGGATGAGGACCAGCGGGCGCATTCTGGTAGATTTTGGGTAGAGGTTCCTAATCTCTCTCCGGAGAGTAACCCCCTTAATGACTACATATCCAATTTTAGCCGGAGGGGGTTTGGAAACATCGTAAAAAGTTATGGTTTTAGGATTGCCGTGGCTCGAACTCACTAGCCATAATTTGTGGGCTCCGGATGTATGGGCGTAGCTCATGAGCGACAATATATTTGATTTGCCGCGAACGAGGTATTGAAATGTAGAAGAGGAGGCAGCCAAGTCCCTACAGAAGGTCCTAGTCCGTGGGCTTGGCCTCAGGGAGGTACAGACTAATATGTGCATGTTTATGTCCATTTTGGGTGGTTTTTGTTTTGTGGTCCTTGGGATTATTTAACTTCTCATTTACTTCAAAGTTTGCTGATCTATTCTTTGGTAGACGAGGCCTTCGGAGCTTTGAGTTCCTCGGGGAGGAGGGTCTTGCCTAAGGTTGTTTGCGCGGTATAGGCCCCACCTGCGAATTTGATGCCGCACGATTTGCACACCCAAATGCCGGCAGCCTCTCTCTTCAAGGTATCTAATGACTTGCATTTCGGGCATCTTTGGCCTTTTTTCTTGAGTTCGATAGCAAGTACTCTCTTCCGTGGGGTAGCACCGTACCTAGGACCAAACCTTCCTACAGGACCGACAGATTTTGTCCTTCCCATCACTTCTCACCACTAGGGAGTAGCTTGCGAAGCTCCTGGCTTTTAACTTTAGCGATCTCGACAGCCCTCAAAAGCTCCTCAAATGAGAGAGTGCCCACTCCGCCCTTTTGCATTGCACAGATTTTTTCTTGCTTCTGATCATCAAGTGCAAAGGCAACACTCAACCTGCAATCCATGACTTCCTCTTCTTCGAGCGATGGGTCTACAAACAGCTTGTCCCCTATCTTTGCCAAGGTAACATTGATTGGTATCGCACGGAGCGGGACCGGCACAAATTCATCCAAGACCTTAACATCGTCCCCTACAACTTCAGCCTTCGGCAACTTGGAGGTGAGAAGCGCGCATAAGGAAGCCAAGGAAGATGCGTCTATTAAATTTCCGCAGTGGTCGAGTATGAAGATGTCCACCCAAGCTATCCAGACCTTCTTTCCAGGTATGAGGCATAGTTTGGAAGTATCCAGAAGCTTCGATTCCCTGAGTCCTCTGTCGACTACCCGGGCGAGTTCTATGGCGTTCTCGTCTGGGGGCCCTGTCTCAAAGCCAGGTGATGCCAAGGGCACGAACTCTGCGCTGACTGACATTACACCCTCGTTGGGCGTGTCTGGAAAAGGCTCACCAATCTCAAACTTCACTCCGGCTATTACGTAAGTGTCCCCAAACTTCACTGTGGCTGAGCCTTCTGCCTTTTCCACCACATTGGTTTTAATCTCGACCTTTCTTAAGTCTGTTAGGCTACGTCCGTCCATCCTCTTGCCGGTCTCGGCAAGCTCAATTATTTGGCGTCTCTTTACAGCAGGGATTATTTGGTTTGTCAAGTTTATACCTCCTCCTTACCAACTACCCTGAAATGGGAGTCTAGTGCCTCCCTCTGCTTTGCATAGACTTCCATGCAACCTTTTTTTGCTAGCTCAACGGACTTTACGAACTCTTCATGGGTAAGGAGCCCGTCCATCTGTATGAGTGTGATCTGATTCCTCGATGGCATTATTGCCAGTGGCATGTCCGAGTCGCCAAGTTTGTCCTCCATGTCCATTACGTCGAGAACTAGGTTGCCATCCACCTTTGCAACAGCCACGCTGGAGACCAAGTCGCGCATAGGTATGCCAGCGTCTGCTAAGGCAAGTGCAGCTGTGGAGATAGCTGCACACCGCGTGCTGCCGTCAGCCTGCAAAACTTCTGCAAATATATCTATCGTTGTTCTAGGGAAGAGTTCCACAAAGATCGCTGGTTCAAGTGCCTCACGAATGACCTTCGATAGTTCGATCTCTCTCCTCGACGGCGCTGGAGACTTCCGCTCCTCTACTGAGAACGGCGCCATGTGGTAACGGGCCCTTATCAGGCACCTGTCGGGCATTGCCAAGTGCTTCGGATGAGATTCTCTGGGTCCAAACACTCCGACCAATATCTTAGTTCGGCCCCACTCGACATATGCAGAACCGTCGGCATTTTTCAAAATGCCTATCTGGAATTTGATAGGCCTGAGCTCGTCAAACCTTCTACCATCTAGCCTTCTACCATCTTCGGTTATTAGTTTTTTATCCATAATATCACATCCTGTTTTTTAAAAGATACTCGTGAATTCTGTCAGTGAGTCCAGTCGTGTGGGCCTCAGCCTCTATCTTTTTGATTGCCCCTGCGACCAAAGCCTCGTCTTCTCTGTTCTTACCAGATATCCATATCCTGCCATTCTGACCCACGTATATTTGGCAACCAGAATCTTTTTTGAGCATGTTTATCATCGAACCCTTCTTTCCAATTATCCTTGGAACTCGGGTAGGATCCACTTCTATGACCGTGCCCCTTTGGATCTTTCCGAGCCCTTGCTCCTTGGTGGTCAGAGCAGGGTTCTTAGTCCTGTCAAACGATATTACCTTGGCGATGATCATCTCACCAACATCAAGGTAATCGCGAGCATCCTCTTTCATGACGTTTAAAGGTTTGGATAGGTGCTCCTTGGCGAAAAGCACGCCAAGCCAAGGGGATCGGATATCCAGCATCCAAGCGGTGGTTATGACGTCCACGACCTTGCCTATCACGATGTCTCCGACTGAGGGAATATAACAACCCCTCAGTGGTATGACAGCTACTATATTATTTCTCAGCTCCGCCAGACCTATTACTGTCGAGTATA
>JACIVQ010000015.1 GCA_014361445.1 Methanosuratincolales archaeon
CACTGGAGCACCGCCTAATACTACAACTCCGCCACCACCTCCGCCCAGTCCGCCTTGATGTTGCGAGGTTCAAAATTTTATTTTTAAATTTTAAATTTTTATTATCCGTGACATAAATTGTATAAGTAAACCTCATCCTTCTGTGGTGATTCGATGAGAAGAGAGATCAAGTTTATCTCTTTTGACGTTGATGGTACTTTGGTGACACCTTCTTTTGCTGACATCGTTTGGCTAGAGGCACTCCCTCAGGCAGTCTCTGATGAATGGGGCATTCCATTGGAAGACGCAAAAAAGATGCTCTATAACGACTATAATGTTATAGGCCCCAACCGGCCTGAGTGGTATGATCTTGAGTATTGGGTAAAAAGGTACAGGCTGAAGATAGATCCTAAGTCATTTGTGAATCAGTACAAGGATGCGGTTACGCTTTATCCTGAAGTGATCGACGTCCTTGAGAGACTTAAGGATACTTATGAGCTCGTAGTGATATCCAACTCCTCCAGGCTTTTCCTAGAGATAACTACAAGACCACTACAGTGTTACTTCAAATACATTTTCTCGACTCTTTCGGACCTCAAAATGATGAAGGACCATCATGCATACCTAGAGATCTGCCGAATTATCTCAGCATCGCCATCCGAGGTGGTGCATGTGGGGGATAGCATGGAGCTAGACTACGTCCAAGCCAAGAAGGCAGGTATTCTGGCTTTTTACCTAGATAGAGAAGGCAAGAAAAAAGGGAGAAGGTTCATAAAGGACCTAAGGGATCTCCTCCCAAGACTGCTCCAGTATAGGATGTAGTTACGCAGTTCCAGGGATGTGATCTCATGAATAAAAAAAAGTCGTTATTGGGTATCTTCGAAGAGCTCTATGAGGATCCTTGCCCTCACTTCTTTGTTCGTAAAGGGAGGCATCCTTTCACCAAGATCTAAGGCTAGAACAACGGGATTCCCCAAAGAGTCCGTGAACCTAACTTCTGCAACATACTTCTTTTTTGGTCCTGAGGCTACAGCTTTCGTCATTGCCTCATAGATCCTACTTATGGCCATCTGCAGCGCAACAGGGCTAGTCAAATCTTGTGGGGTTAAGGTCAATTGAGAGAATCCTGCTAAGACCTCCCCGATCTTTGCAGTTCCGTTGAAGATACCTATTGTTTTCTCTTCGGTTTTCTCTCCCATTTTAACCACATGCAAAATTATCTCTCGGCACCCTTTATTTTTTGTCACATGTTCAAGAAATGGCTACAGAATTTCGCTTTAAAGGCGAACAGATCAATGATGAATTTCTTGAGCCATGCTAACTATTTCAACTGCATTAAAACTATCATGTCAATCAAATCAGTTTAAACTACAAATGTGAACTCAACGTCTTTGATCAAGAATCAACTTTTTAGTGGCATTAACTACTCCCGAAGGTGATAGCTCGGCATAGCCTAATTCAATAGCCTCCTTCAGTATCTCGTTTATCTCTTTGAGCCCTGCTCTGCTGAGATCCTCAAATAACCTCAGCAAACCCACACTGTGGTATTCACGGAGGTAGTCCTTAAGCTTCTCTAACTCTGCAGGGGCGAACTTGGGCAGTTCTACCACCTTTGGGATAGGGGGTTCCATCTCTGTCTCAGCATCGTAAAACCCCTCCGGTGCCTTAAGCCTAGCGCTTCCTATCATCTCATTTACCACTGTTCTCAAAGTGTATTTGCCTATGTTTGATCCTTCTGCCCACCTTTCAAGATCAGAGAATTCCAGCCTACCTCCCTTATCTTTGATTACTGACATGATGGCATTTGCGATTTCTTCAAATGGATCTTTGTAATTTTCGCTCCTTGGATCCTGCATAAGTATCCCCAATAAAGAAGTCTATGAATACCGCACGCTTTTTAATTTTAAGATTATTTTTTGATTTGATGGGCGGTCGCTTGCGAAAAACTCTTCTTGTTGAAGGGCGGCTCTCCACCCATACAGTAAGATCTAGGAGAGGATAAAGCTCCATCAGGTAGTTCATGTTGATTGAAATAATAATATAATTATAATGTGGAAATATAGGTATAAAAACAGAAAATGTGGAAACTTGAATGTACATGGCATATCTGCTATTCTTTGCATCATGGGTGGTTCTATGGCTGTGGAGTTAAAGCAGGGAAGTTCGCTATTGATAAGTGGTCCTGCCTCCGTCCGCTTGTGTTATGGCGCCCTTTTGGTTATAGGAAAAAAGTACGTCAGGAATGAGGAGTTCATCGTAAAAAAAGGACGGGCCCTTCCTGTGGAGGTCTTAGAAGACTCAGCAATTGAGGCGAAACTTGGAACAGAGGCGAGGATCGACCAATTTGATGGAGTTATCCCAGAGAATTGGAAGTCTGCTGCGGAGAGTATCCTTAACAGCCCACGTCCAACAAAGGCGCTCATTATTGGTGATGTTGACAGCGGAAAGACAACTTTTGCAGTCTACCTATCTAACATGGCCTTTGATCGGGGCGTGAAAGTGGCTGTGATAGATGCCGATCCAGGGCAGGCAGAGATCTCGCTACCCACAACCATAGGGTACGGGTTCTTGAATGAGGGGGTAACTTCGATGGACAAAATACCGTTAAAATCTGCCTTTTTTATTGGCTCCACATCACCATCCGATGCCCCCACCCGTGTAGTAGTTGGGACTAGAAGATTGATTGACATGGCTCTTTCAAACGGGGCGGAACTTGTGACCATAAATACCTGTGGATGGATATACGGCAGGCGGGCGAGAGAATTCAAAACTTCGTTGATCCAGTCTATCTCCCCTGAATACTTAGTAGTAATCCAAAGGTGCTCGGAGGTGGAAAACTTGGTCAAGGCTTGGGAGTCGATATCGAGCACAGAAATTTTGAGGGTATCAACATCGCCTGCCTCAAGGCTGAGGAGCAGGAACGAGCGAAAAGAGAAGCGAGAAACAGCGTATAAAAAATACTTTGCAGAGGGCAGGGAAAGGGTTTTTGATCTTGAAAATGTTGCCCTACTGTATTCTTATTACACATATGGAAAACCTTTGCCAGTTCCATTATTGGAGGAATTGAAGAAAAAAGTCGAGTTGAATTTGATATATGGTGAAATGGGTGATGTTTTCTTGTTTTTAGTCGGCGACGAGGAGCCAGTCCAAGTTAAAGTTGACAAACTTAGAGAGCTCACATCATTTGAGGAAATCGTACTAATTAGGAGAGGGTTTGAAAAGGGGATTTTGGTTGGGCTCCTTGACTATCAAGGTAATTTTTTAGGACTGGGGGCTATTTCTCACATTGACTATGCGGTAAGACGAATTGGAATCATCACTCCCGTGGATAAGGAAGTAGGTGCCATTCAGATAGGACAGCTAAAATTGGATGAGAATTGGCGCGAGATTTCCAAGCTGCCTCCCTTTCCAATTTGAATATTAACTCCAAAGAAACACGAGGCACTTCACCAATAATCAAAAGATATATTTGGGCTCGAGATCAGCATCTTTTTGGTGTATTTTCATGGAACAGGCAAAAAAAGTAAGTGAATCTGCGCTAACATCTGTCCGGTGGATGTTCCCTTCCGACGCAAACCCTGCTGGGAATGTCTTCGGCGGGGCGATCGTTAGATATATAGATGAGATAGCAGCAGCTGTCGCTCAGCGCCATGCCAGATCTAATGTGGTAATAGCCTCTATGGATAGAATGGATTTTCACAGACCGGTTCGTGTTGGAGACCTTCTAATACTGAAAGCCTCAGTAAATTATGTAGGTAACACTTCCATGGAGGTTGGCGTAAGAGTTGAGGCCGAGAACCCTCGCACGGGAGAAGTTGTTCATGCCGCCTCTGCCTACTGCACAATGGTTGCATTAGACGAAAATGGGAGGCCAAAGCGCGTTCCGAGATTGATACCTGAGACGGAGGAAGAGAAGCGAAGGTTCTTAGAAGGTCAGAAAAGACGTGAAGAGCGTCTAAGATTGCTAAGGTATCAGAGCTAGTTCTATTAATTGCTAATTTCTTAAGAACCATTTTACATAATGGGTACACAAAAACATGTAACTTCAGTTAAGGTGCAGGGTATTAGTGGTTAAACTCCAATTATCGAAGGATTGGTGAATTTTCAAGGAAGTAGCGACCCACTTTATACTTCTCTTTCTTTTTGTCTTTCAGATTTTCTCGAATAATATGCCCCGATTATTGATGGGATCTCCTTCCCGACGAAGGCTATGACTGGGAGCAGTTCAAGCCTTCCAGCCCACATTGCTACTATTAAGACAGCCTTTGAAAAAAAGTCCAATTGACTTACGGGGTAGAATGCTGGGCCAACATTACTTAAGGCAGAAACTACTAAGGAAATGGCGCCAAAAAGATCTGGGACAGAAAAACTTAGTAAAACAAAGGCCACGAAGGCAAATAAGACGTAAGAAAACATAAATGCTGATATCTTTATGATGTACTCGTCGTCTAGAACCTTCCCTCCTATCTTTACAGGTATTATGGCGGAAGGGGGGAGCACCAACTTCTCTATTTCCCTTCTGACAATTCGAAAAAGTACGACTAACCTCCATACTTTGATTCCGCCGGCTGTCGACCCGGCACTCCCACCAACAAACATTAGAATGAGTAGAACCGCCTTGGTTATGGCAGGCCAGGTGTCTAGGTTGGCGCTTGTATAGCCTGTTGTAGTAAGAATTGAGATCACATTAAAGAAACCGTTGATAATCCCATCGAAGGCTCCTACCCCGTTCAGTATCAAGAAGGCGGATACGAGTAACCCCCCGAAGATCACTAGAAAAATCATTGTTCTAAATTCGGCATCTTCTAAGATTTTTTTGACTTCTAACTTCCCCAAATTGTAGAATAAAACGAAACTTGTTGCCCCGAGTACCATAAAAAACGAAATCGTCAGTTTTATATTTACACCGAATTCCGCTGCGCTGGTATTCTTTGTTGAAAAACCGCCGGTTGACAGAGCGGTCATCGCATGGTTGATGGCGTCGAAAGCGTCAAGACCAAAAATGTATAGGATGATGGCGCAGATAGTTGTCAATAGACTGTATATTATGAGGATGTTCTTGACACTTGACTTCACGCTGGGTGTGAATTTTTCCCTACCTTCAAGCGAATAAAGTCGCCAAGTGCTTATGCCTCCCTTCAACAATATTGTGAAGAGTAAGATTATCCCAACTCCGCCTACCCACTGTGTGAAGCTTCTCCAGAACAAAATCGACCTAGGAACTATCTCTAGATTCTCAATAAGCGACATGCCTGTTGTTGTAAAACCGGAGATGGATTCAAAAAAGGCATCCAAAGCACCCATATGAATTGAGAAGTAAGGGATCATTCCTATTATTGATACAAGGAGCCAGCCAGCACAAGCGATAACAATTGTGGTTTTTATCGAGAACTCTTCAACCAATGGGTATTTGGATCTAAGGAAAACTCCAAAACTTACAGCCAATGCCCCTGGCACAAGGAAAAATGACAGGGTGTTGTACTCTGCATAAACGAGTGCTGGTATTATAGGGAGTAAGATCATTACTCCTGTCACGAGAAGAAGGCCTGCAAAACCACCTATGATTTCATAGGAGTTATGACTCATGAAATATCACTCGACCGATAGTAAAATTTTTAATCTTGGATTTTTTTTACCTCAATCACATATATTTAAATATTGAAATGTGAGCCCGTCTCCAAACGAAGGTAATTCTATGAAGGTAATAATTGCGGGAGTCGGAAGGACTGGTAAGATCCTGATAAGGGAATTAAAAGAGAATGGTAACGAAGTGGCAGTAATAGACATAAATGAGGAGAAATGCAAAGAGGTCTCCAACGAATTTGATGTCCTTGTATTTAAAGCAGACATAACCGACATTGATGATCTTAGCAGCATTAACATTAGTGAATATGAAATCTTCATATCCGTCACTGGTAATGATGAGAAGAATATACTTGGTTGTCTGCTAGCAAAGGATCTTGGAATCCAAAAAGTTATTGCTAGGGTAAGCGATCCACGCCTTTCAAAGATCGCAAGTAAGCTTGGAATAACCCATACGATATGCCCAGAAGAGGCCGCAGCAGAAAAGATCTTGCAAATAACCAAAGGAGGTGGCGCTTTTCCGTCTGAAGAAAAAACTCCTCCAGCTTTGCAGACCCTTGGCGTCAGGAGGGTGAGGGTAAGGGTGGGCAAAAATGCCCCCGTGATTGGCATGCAAATAGGCGAGCTCCCCCTGAGGAACGAGTGGATGATAGTCCGCGTTAAGGATAAAAATGAGAGATTTATACCTGTTGATGCCTCCCTGAAAATACAGCCAGATTACATACTGGAAATACTAGTCAGAGAGGACTCTTTAGAAGCGGTTAAGGCACTATTGACCTGAAAAATTGAAAGCTCACTTTTTATAAAGTTCCACCCATTTGGGGCAATCGTACTTCTTCTCTGGACAAATTTTTCTTGTTACACAGAATGGTCCTGCATTTTCGAATATGTGCGGTGCAACCTGTTTGACTAGCGACAGCATCTCCTCAGCCAACCTTCTTATCTCCCATTGGGCGGATAGGCAACACCTCAACTCAAAGAAATTCATAAGAGATCTAGCGTTCATGGTGACAACAATCTTGGTGGGCGTCGCCTGCGGCAGTATATATCTTGCGTCTTCTGCTGGTACCCCTTTTTCGAGAAGCCTCTTGTAGCAACGCTTGCAGATCTCTAAGGCTTCACTGAATTCTTTTTTCAAATCACCATCCCTGTCGATACGCTCTGGTACGATGAAATCTATCTCTTCTAACTTTACATACCTCTGGCTTTGTTGAGAGTATGATGCTATCCTGTGCCTTACTAACTGATGACTGCACGCCCGAGATATATCCTCTATCGCGAAGGTGAAGCTAGCATGCTCCAAAACAGAGAGATGGCCGCTCTCTATTACCTTCTTGAGTAGCCTTTGAATGTCGGCATCGGTGAGCTCTCTCAGAGCTTTTGTGGCACTGAATTTTGAATAGCACTGTCTGGCAGATGCAGCAACAACCCTCTCTGGATCTGGTGTAAAGGAGATAAGAGTGACTTTCAAACACCCTCGCCGAATAGCCTCTATATCTTTTTATTTTAAAACTTAACCTTTCACCAAATGTTGCAAGGAAGTCCTCGGTCTTCATTCGTGGAGAGTCTCAGCTCATGATTTTGATCTTTTGCTTATTATGAACTTTATGTAAGCCACAACACCATTCTTTTCGATGTATTCGGTAGCCTCGATCCAATCTATCTTATAAATGACCCACGTCATAAGTAGCATAAATGCCACAGAAACAGCTATAGTAAGTAACGAGTCTCCTCTGCCGATAAAGATATTCGCGTATTCGAAGGAGTACTTTGCTGCATACGCGACGATCATCCCCAAAGTCAGTTTTCCCAGAAGCAAAGCCATGAAGAACCTTTTGAAGTTGTACTTTATGATCCCAAAGGGCATCACAATTATGTCGTCTGGGAGGGGCAAAGATGAAAATAGGTACACTGCTATCACGCCATATTTTCCCAAAAGATTACCAAAGCATTCAAGTTCCTTCTTCTTTTTCTCGTTGAGAACCGCCCGCCCGCCCCTGCCTATGAGGTAAGAGACACATTTTCCAAGACTGGCGCCAATACCCACCGTAATTCCCACGAAGAATGGCTCGAGTACTTGTGAGAGTAGAAAGATCGGTATTAGATACGGGACCGGAAGGAAGGGAACAACATTGCCAAGTAAAGATATAACGAAGGTACCGAAATAGCCATATGCCACTAGCATCTCAAGTACACTCAATCGTCATCATCTTCATTGGATAGTGATTAAACCCATTATCTAAAAATCCCCTTAATATAATGAACTCTTAGATATTTAATGAACTGATAGCAGAGGATTATTTAAGGAGTATGGCAGGCCTAGGATATTTTCTATAACTTCATGAGGAAAACTCGATCTCCCCCCCAACCATATTAAAGAGACTTTTCAATAATTTCTTGTTCTCATCATAAAACCTCTTATACCCACGTCTTAAGGCCGTGGGTAGTTGACTTTAATGTAGTTTGTCAATTTGTATAACCCTGCCTGAACACTCATCTCTCAACATCAAACCTAAACCTTTATACATCTCGTAAATTATCAACATAAATATCCTTCACAGGACGGATCAACTTTGCACACGATTCAAAGCCAGTCTGTTGAAGATAAGCATGAACTGTCTGAATGGATAATTGTTGCCATAGATCTTTGGAAGATCTACCGCTTGGGCAAGATTGAATACCCCGCACTGAGGGGCGTCAATATGAGGATAAGAAGAGGGGAGTTTGTGGCCATCGTTGGACCATCAGGGAGTGGCAAGTCCACTCTTCTAAACCTCTTCGGCGCTCTTGACCGGCCCACAAGGGGCAAAGTGATCATAGATGGTGTTGAAATCTCTGCCCTTAAAGGTGATGAGCTCGCCAAGCTTCGCAACAAAAAGTTGGGATTTGTATTTCAAACCTTCAACCTCATTCCTTACATGAGTGCCCTGGACAACGTGGAGGTGCCTATGATTGCTTCTGGCCTCTCCCCTAAGGAGAGGAGGACCCGGGCTGAGGAGTTGCTTGCCTTAGTTGGCCTCAAGGGATTTGAGAGGAACAGACCAAATGAGTTGAGCGGGGGTCAGCAGCAAAGGGTTGCCATAGCAAGAGCGCTTGCGAACGATCCGCAGATAATCTTGGCAGACGAGCCCACGGGCAACTTGGATTCAAAGTCAGCTGATGAAGTCATAGAGGTTTTACACAACTTAAATAATAGAGGCGTGACAATTATAATGGTCACTCATAACCTTAACCTCATAAAATATTGTCATAGAGTCCTATGGATGAAAGATGGTTTGGTTGAAAAGGAGGTAGAACAAAATGTCAAGTAGCAATGAAAAACGAATTCATTCAAAGAGGTCTCTATCAATTTTATGTGCTTTGTTGGTGGCTATTTCTCTAAGTAACGTTCAGGCTGTCATTTCGGCCCCCCCTAACCTTAATGTCAGCATAGATAGAGCGACGCTCACGGCAGGCACCAACAACCAGCTATATCTGACGGTAAAGAATGTTGGAGATACAACGGCTTTACAGATATGGGTAAGTCTGTCCCTTCCAGCCTCTGCCACCGGTGGGGCACTTATGATCCTTAATGGAAGTGACGGGCGTTGGTACATCGACAGCCTAGCATCATCAGAATCACAGTCCATCCCTGTGACCATATATGTGAGTCCGAGTGCGGCAGGGAGCGCATATCAACTCACAGTGACTTTGAGCTATCAGTACTACGGTTCTAAGACAGAGACTAGAGTTATAGGGGTTTATGTCCCGCCCTTGGAAGTGCAGGGGGCTGTTCTGTCAGCCTCCATATATCCATACGAGGTTGTTTTTGGAAAGAACAATGACCTTCTACTGAAGATCAAAAATGTTGGCGATGCTGAAGCCAAACAAGTCTCTGTGGCTATCGCGATGCCGGGCGCAGCCTCCGGCACGTCTCCATTATCATTGATAGGAAGCGACGGTAAGTGGAATCTAGAATCGATAGGACCGGGGGAGGAGGCTACAATACCCCTTACGCTCTATGCCTCGCCCTCTTCCGCCGGTCAGGCATACCAGTTGCCCCTCACTCTCTCCTACTCAGACTATATCCGATCAAAGTCCGAGACAAGATACCTGACGCTGGTGGTTCCTTTCAGCACGTCGCCATCAGTAAATTTTGAGGTGAGTGTGACCCCACAGGATCTAAAAGCAGGAGAGGTAAACAAGCTCCGCATCCAGCTCTACAATAAGGGAGACAGCGACGCCTCATACGTCCAAGTTGTATTGAATATGCCGCCATCCACCGCCACGGGATTACCGTTAGTTCTGCAGGGATCTGACGGTCGCTGGCTAATAGACAAGATCGCCTCAGGAGGTTCTGTCACTTTGGAGGCTGACGTTTATGTCAGTCCCTCTGCGTCAGGTGTTGCATATCAAGCGTCCCTCGCAATGAGTTACTATGATTCCTTGTCAAGGAATAGACAGGAGACACGGTACATATCACTCAACGTCCCCGCTGTTTATTCACCACTTGCGGTAATTGACGTTAGTATAAATAAAAATGAGTTAAGGTCAGGGGAAATAAATGAGCTGAACCTGACGATTAAGAATGAGGGCGATGGGGCTGCGAGTTCCTTAGCTGTGTCCCTTGCAATTCCAGGGTCACAGAGTTTGACCACATCCATGGCACTGCTTGGAAGTGATGGGAGCTGGTATCTAGGGGAATTACATCCGGGGGAGAGTGTCGTGATACCCTTAAAGATCTTCGTCTCCCCAACAGCCTCGGGTACGCTCACAACCTTCACCATGTCAACGTCTTACACCGATGCAAATTTGAGGAGCAAGCAACAGGTCAATTACCTAGGTATGATCGTGAGAGGTGTGGTTGATCTTGTGGTTCTTGACACTTCAACCTTCCCTTCACAGATTACACTTGGAAAGCCCTTCTCAATAACAGTCAGCCTCATCAACCTCGGGACCACTACTGCGCAGAGTGTCATGGTCTCTCCAAGCGAAAATCAGGGCCTTCAGCCGGCGGGCTATGATAAGATCTTTCTGGGGGATCTGGCGGTCAACGTACCATCATCTTTCACACTCACATACTCAGCAATTAATATAACAACTGGCAAATATGTTCTAAATTTGGAGTACACCTACAGGGACAACCTTGGTCAGAAACTTAAGGGAACACTCAACGTTCCTGTGAACATTGTGGTCAGTACCACTAATGCAACTTCGAACAGTAGTCCTACCGGAATCACTTCCTTGATTGCGTTTAATCCCACATACATAGTGATTGCATTAATTGTTGTGGCAATCGTAGTAAGTTTTATCTATTTCAAGAAGCGCAGGTCTTGAAGATGCGATCGACGGATATATTGAAGTGGGGAGTAAGAGGAATACGTGAGAGGAAGCTGAGAGCTGCCCTAACCATACTAGGTATAATGGTAGGGACGGCAGCGGTTATCGCCTTAGTCTCGCAGACTGAGGGGATCCAATCCAGTATTGTGGACCAGATGAACAAGCTGGGTCCTAGCACAATAAGCCTAAGACCGGCGGCAGGTACCGTAATATTAACTGAGAAGGATGTAAATAGGATTTTGCAAATACCAAATGTAGAGCTAGTGATACCGGTTGTAACCTCGAGTGTGAGGTTATACGGAACACAGTCCTCAAGAACCGTTCAACTTGTCGGGATAGACCCCTCTCAATTCGGGATCCTCGTCTCAGGATATGAGTTGGAGGAGGGGCGGCTATATCAACCCCTCAGTTATTCGGAGATTGTGGTTGGAGCAAATGTTCGCCAGCCTCAGGATCTGACCTCTCCCTTTGTAAATGTTGGTCAGACCGCAACTATCGAGTCAATATCAAGATCCACAAGAATGGTTGCCAGTGTAGTGGGCTCTTTAGAACCTTACGGGATGACGGCGCTAGTCTCCGTAGATGACAGTATTTTCATGTCTTTGAAGGGCGCATCGAATTTCTTGGGCAGGACAAGCTACTCCGCCCTCTTTGTAAAGGCAGTTGACCCTGATGCTGTCGATGGTGTTGTGGATAATATAAGGGCTATCTATGGAAATAGCCTAAATATTCTGACTGTTAAGCAGATTACCCAGATAGTTACCTCTATAACTGGGATGCTGACTGTGCTTTTGGGTTCTATTGCTGCGATCTCTCTATTCGTTGCGGGTCTGGGAATAATGAATATAATGTTTGTTTCTGTGATAGAGAGAACACGGGAGATCGGTGTCTTAAAGGCTCTTGGATTTAAGGACAGAAATATACTCGCTATATTCCTCTCTGAGGCAGGGGTTGTTGGTCTTATTGGTGGTCTCCTAGGAATAACGGTTGGTTCGATGATATCATATCTAATGCCATTGCTCGTCGCCAGGGGCTTTTCCTCCCAGTCGGCACAGTTTGGTGCTACCAACTCCTTTTCATATCTTCCCGTAATTAAGCCCGAGATGGCGCTTCTTGTATTCTTCTTTGCTATTGCAGTCAGCCTACTTGCGGGTCTATACCCTGCCAGGAGGGCATCAAAGATGGATCCAGTTGTGGCGCTGAGACATGAGTGATAATCCTCATATCGGCTATTTTTTATACGCATAGTCTCAACCTAATAGGCAGGTTAGGGGGTCTTCGCTTGAGGGAGTATCCTGAGCGGCCTTTAGTCGGAGTCGGTGTGATACTTGTCAAAGATCGTCAGATTTTACTAGTAAAGAGGGGGCACGAGCCTAACAAAGGGTTATGGTCGATTCCTGGAGGGCTCATAAAGCTTGGAGAGACCGCGAAAGAGGCAGCGATTAGAGAGGTAAAAGAAGAGACAGGACTTGAGGTCTCTATTGGGGCAGTTGCAGGAGTATTTGACGTCATCATAAGAGATGGTAGCTCCAAGATCAAATACCATTACGTTATAATAGACTATTTTGGGGAAGTGATCGGTGGAATACTGAGGGCTGGCACCGACGTCATAGATGCTAGATGGTTTGGGTTGGACGAACTAAACAACATAGAGACGTCTCCCACCGTTAGAAAAGCGCTCGGACTCTATGAAAAATTTCGGTAATCCAATTCATAAATTATAAAATAACTAAATTCAGATGATGGATATTTTAATTAGGTTTTAATCTAAAAATGATAAGACTAAAATTAACAAAATTACGAATAGAGTAAAAAAATAAAAAAAGGGAAGTTTAGTCTATGCCCATCTGCTTGCAGGCAGCGTCCACTTGTTCCTGTAAGTATCGGTAGTCGGGCTCCCTCAGGTGGGCGAACCTGCCCTGAAGCTTCAGGTATTCTGAGACTGGTTTTCTCTTCGGTGGTTTGTAAGACAGCTTGAACTGCCCGTCCTCTATCTCATAGAGTGTCCACATGCCAGTCTCTACGGCGAGTCTTCCGATCCTCACAGTCAGCTCTGGAGAGAACTTCCAACCCTTGGGGCAGGGTGTGTGTATCTGAAGGAATGCTGGACCCTTTACGGCTAAGCCCTTCCTCACCTTTGTCATAAGGTCGAACGGGAAGGATGTGCTAGCAGTTGCGACGTAGCGAACGTTCGGGTGACCCGCAGCTATCATCTTGGGCAGGTCTTTCTTGACCCTCACGTTCCCCAGCCTCAGCATTTTGCCGGGTGGGGTAAATGTCGTCCAAGCACCCCATGGGGTCAGGCTTGAAGCTTGTACGCCCGTGTTTGCATAGGACTCGTTGTCGTATGTTATTATCAGGTGGTCTTCACCAGAAAGCATAGCACCGGAGATTGCTGACAGTCCGATGTCGGCAGATCCGCCGTCGCCCGCCAGACCTATTACATGGATCTCTTCCTTCTTTATCTTGCCTTTTCGCATCATTGCCTTGTACGCAGCTGCAGCACCACATACTGCCGACCCCATTCCACCCAACTGGGCATGCATCCACGGTATTGCCCATGGCGTTGTGTTGTAGCTGCAGTTGGCAACATACATGCACCCAGTTGCAGTTATGCAGATGGCTCTCGGACCTGCGGCCTTTGCTATGAGTTTACATGCAAGAGCTGGACCACAACCTTGGCAAGTCCTGTGCCCTGCCACGAAATATTCGTCCTTTGGAACGTCCTTGAGCGTCCTAATTTCAAGTTTCTCCCAACTCATGTTCTCACTCCCTCACTCCAACCCACTGTACTAACTTTTTGACTTCGCCAGTCTCAGCTATCTCCAGCACTTGGTTGTATATACTTCTCATGGCATCCACAGTTATCTCCCTCCCTCCGAGACCGATCAGGTAATTGACTACCTTTGGTCTCTCAGGAACGTCGTAAAGTGCAGAGCGTATCTCTTGGAAGACGATGCCTCCATGGTAGGCCGAACCGAACGAGAAGTCGTTGTCCAATACTGCAACAACCTTGAACTTCCTCAGGGCGTCCCTTATGACCTCCGTGGCAAATGGTCTGAACCTCCTGAGCTTTACATATCCGACTCTCTTTCCTTGGCTTCTCAATTGTGCGATGGCTGCCCTTGCTGGCATTGCCATTCCGCCCAGCCCGATCAGGGCAACGTCTGCGTCCTCGGTGGCGATCTCTTCTATAAATGGAGGTCCTCCCCTTCCGAAGACCTTGTAGAACTCCTCGTGGACCCTCTTCGTGACCTCTATGGCATTTCTCATGCCTTCTTCCATCTGTCTCCTGATCTCTGTGCCCCAGTAGTAATCCACATGTGGCGCTATTGAGAGCGGCTTGTCGGGGTGCAGCACATTTACCCTCGGTGGGGGTGTTGGTGGCAAGAACTCTCTAGCTACCTCCATGTCAGGAAGGTCCACAGGGAACCTCACGTGGGTGATGAAGTTTCCGTCGCAGCAGACGACATAAGGTAAGAGGACGCTCGGATCCTCCGCGATCTTGTATCCCATGAGTGTTAGGTCGTAGGCCTCCTGGGGGTTCTCTGGCCAGCACATCATCCATCCAGTATCTCTTGTGATGAGGGTTTCTGTGTGCTCAACACCAAAGTTGCCTGGATCGTCCAAGGCTCTGTTTCCTACCATAGCTACGACTGGCACCCTGTCTGCAGGAGTCACAACTAGCGGCTCATGGGCAAATGCCCATCCAATGCCTGCGCTACCTGTGAAGACTCTTGCGCCGCATGCAGCTGCATGCTTTGCGATCTCAAATTGGGTGTGCTCCGAATCTGCTACAATGTATTCAGCGTCAAACTCTCCGTCTGCAATCATCCTTGCTAG
Source organism: Methanosuratincolales archaeon (assembly GCA_014361445.1). Taxonomy (GTDB): domain Archaea; phylum Thermoproteota; class Methanomethylicia; order Methanomethylicales; family Methanomethylicaceae; genus WYZ-LMO10. Next base: position 14,725 of record JACIVQ010000015.1, read on the forward strand.
CTCATTCATGACCCCTGTGTATGGCCTAATAGGATATGCAGATATCACGTCGACATCTGCATGCTTCACAGCAGTCGCTATTGCTGTGGTTCCAGTTGTAATTAATTTCACCATTTTTCTCACTCCTTAAACTCCAATTCATTTATCATACTGATGGCTTTTGTTGGACAAACTTCTGCACAGACTCCACAACCCTTACAGTAGTCAAGGTTCACAGCAAACAGGGTCTCGGCATCTGAACTCCTGCATGAGTCGGGGCAGTACAACCAGCAAAGCCCATCCTTATTGCATTTCGCAGGGTCTGTCACAGGTCTCAGAGTCCTGAAGGTGTTTGTCTTGAAGTGGGGGTTTGGACCGTTGACCGGTGGTGCAAACACGACCAGCCCTACAGGCATCTCCTTCCAAGTTGGGAACTCTTCAAACTTCTTTGTCATTTTTTTATACCTCCTTGACCTGGACCTTGTTATAAGCCTCTCTAACAACAGCTGCTTTCTTCAGACCTTCTGCTTTGTACCTCTCCTTCACGGCTGCTATCACCGCCCTATAAGAAACTATCCCTGGGGCGACCTTCAACATGGCGCCGATCAGTGGGACCACAATGATCCTGTCCATGGAGTCGGCGTCAATCGTGGCAAGCTTGTATTTCTTGTCTGTTGGCTGGATAAACTTCTGTAGATATTCAGGGCTCCTCTTGCTATTGACTACAATGGCTCCTCCATCCTTTAACTTGTCATGTATAGGTTGTAGCCCAATATGTGCCCAAGGCTCTCCGCCCTTTACTAAGGTGTCATCAAGGACTAGGACTGCGTCCACAGCCCTTGGCTCGTAGAGCATAGCCTCTGGGGCCAGCTCATCGAAACACATCTTGAAGTGTGTTAGATCGCACACAGGGGGTGCAAGCTGGTCTAACTCCGCGGCAACATCATCAGCATCAGCCCAGAAGGCTCTTTCTGAGATTTGTGGCTTAGATACCACAGCAAAGCCCTTGATGGGTATGCCGACCCTGTCGGGAGCGTCGTCGTATCGCTCATATCCTAGAGCTGGGTTGCCCTCTTTGTCGGCTGCACTGCAAATGATCTCGCTCGCAGCCCGGAGAAGGGCAGTTTGCGTGACCCCTCTACCATCAAATTCCACTGCTAAAACTACCATTTTTTTCACCTCATGGTGGTGGCTCATATTTTTCTTCGGTCACTGGGGGCGTCCACGAGCAGGTAACTTCAGCACCGTCCTCGACGTCTAGCCTTGCGGCAACTCCTTTTCCGACCCAAACAGTACCCGCCGGAACAGAGGCGTCGACCTTTGCAGTTACTGTCCATGCCCTTGTTGCCGTATAAAGCTCCACATCATCGCCAGCCTTTGCTCCTAGTGCGGACAAGTCGGCTGGGTTGAAAACACCTGTGTTGCCTGCAACGTCTCCAATTTTAATAGATACTCTTTTTTCAGGCATTTGGAATACCCGATAGATCTTTTCTATTGTGGTATTAAAAATAGTTTCGTTAAAATTAACCCGGTTATCAACTAGATTTTAAAATCACCATCTTATGAATTTTATGATAATAAAAATCAGACCTAGCTTATGTAGTTTTTAAAATTAACGTTTTCGAAATTATAAATATATTTATAAACTGTTTATTAATACAAATCATAAGTTAAAAAATTAAAGGCACTCATTCCCCAGGGGGGGCTACTACCTCCGAGTGCTCTTTTTTCAGTTTTTTATCCGCCTTATCTCTTCTCTTAAACGATGGCAACGCTATCTCACTCATGCTCTCTCACCTCTTCAACAATGAGGATAGTTCGTTTAGACTTTTTGCTTTTAAAAGCTCATTTGCCTCCTCTTTCCCGTATTTAAGCGGTTCTGACAGTTGTATCTGCCCCCCTTTGAAATAGATCTTCCACCAGTTCATTTTGGTGATCTCCGGAGAGAACTTCTTCACTATTTCCGTCCTAAGATAATCTCTGGTATCGCTTGGAGGGTTCGACAGTCCATTTCTCACACGTTCTTTGATCGTTACTGCCTGCGGAAAAACCGCTGCTAGGAAAGATGCTGATGCCTCGGGGTCAAACAACGAGTCGGCACTCTTATACTCATCGCCCGTGTAGAACCCTGTAGAATCGTCCAACAAACTGTACTGGTTGCAGATTGTTGTCATCTCATCCCCCTTTGCTTCATATTCTTCTACTAGCAACATCTTTGCGATCCAGTCCAAACTTCCACCGAGATCTTCAAACCTCCCCTCTCTCAATTTCTGCGTCACGCCCTCAATGATTTTTAGGACTCGCATGTCTTCAGAGTCCCCTTTGTCTTCTATCAACCTCTCAGCGGCGTAGATGTAAAACGCAAAGATGTCCGATAACAACTTCCCGCTTCCGCCTCCTTTAAGCTCTATAGGCTGGTCGATATCCCTAGTTTCAGAGGCTACTTTCTTCACAGCATCGAACGGATCACTTATCTTGGGAGGATTTACAAGTAAGCCCTCTTCGGCAGCCCTGAGGACAAAAACTTCAAGGGCATCTCTCAAAAATATTTGGAAGTCGCTTCTTAGCGCCTCGTGGTTTATGTCGTGGAGTCTCCAATATTTTTCAGGATCTGCATGTGGTTCGTCACGAAGATTAAGGAAACCCCTTTCCACTGTGGTGTCGATTGAGGATATTTGCTTTATGAAAACAGCTCTTGGCGATACGACATATACAAGTCTGTCCCCCCTCAGTCTGGAGCTCGTAGGAGGCTCGAATGTATAATCATCCCTCTTGGGGAGTACTCCTCCACCACTTATTAAGGGCACCCTGCTGACCATGAAGGGGACTAACATCTCCTCCAGGGAGCCCCATTTATCGTAGTTGAACACACTCCTCTTGACACAAAAGTTCACATGAGTTCCCCAGGCTACGGACTCGTAGCCCAGTGCCCCCTTCAGCAGACTTGTGTTGTTTTTGTAGCAATATACCTCTCCGTGAGTTTCTTTGAGGCGCTGTACGCCCAAAAAAGCCAGCCTTTCCGCAACCTTATCATAGACTACCGCGTCTAGCGGATCCCTGAATACTGGTGTAGAGAGCTCCAGGTGCTGAGCGTCGTCGTAAATCCGCATCCCATTTAATGCCACCTCATAAGGCCCCTCATAAAATAGCCACGAATCCATTAGACCTCTCTCATAAGTCAGATTGCCAATCTCATCCTCCACGCTCCAGTTCACGCTAGAAACTAAGCCCAAATCCTTTATGGAATTAATGGTTCTCCCCACAAGGTCTGATAGCTGAATGCCAGGAAGTATTGGCGGATATTTGTTAACGCTGAACTCGTATTCTATCCCCCGCGCCATCTCCCGAAGGATTTTCATAAAAATCCCTTAATTACTATTATTACCCTTGTATATAAAATAGTTTTGGAGAATTTTCGGTTGTTGTAAACAGCCAGATTGTGATTTGGACAATCTCGCAATCACCGCGACTGCGATGATGGACAAAATTTAAGATTGGAAATCGAATTAGCTATGAAAAATGATTACGAAAAGTGAAATTAAATAAGTGAGCTACCCACGGCTAAAGACGTGGGCTTCCTGCTTCCACGACCGGACTCGATCCCCACGCACCCACAGCGGAGGCCTCGGCAGATGAGACCGTTTCAGCAAAAGCCCGTGTAGGCTTTCTTACTCACAATGTTAAAAAATTGGGGCAATTATGATGATAAAGGCGTCTCATATTAGGAGAGGGTGAAATTTACAAATAGCTCGACAAGAAAGCCTAGAGCTTTAGCTCTGGGATGAATTCTCGACATGTTTAAGTGTGGATGAATGGGAATTATGTGCGAGCGCGTTCGCTCATGAAGGCTAAGACCATTAAGGCTAAGGTCCTTGAGCTTAGGAAGGGCAAAGAAGAGCTTTTAAGGCGTGAATATGAGAACTGGCAAAATTATCTCAGAGGAGACAAAACAGCCCAACTTTTTTCCGCTACAAAGCAACAGGCTGAGAGGCTCCTTGGAAGGCTGAAAGGCAAGCTTAAGCCTAACAAAGAGTATCCATTAATTCTCAGAAGGGACGTCTACAGAGCTAACACTAAGCTCACACCATACTGGCTCAAGATCCCAGTTTATGGCGTTAAGGGTGGAATAAACGTCCCAATAAAGACACATGAGCCTATAACAGACGATATGGTCTGTAGAGAAGCCAAGATGATCAGAAAGGATAACGAGTGGTTCGTTTATATCACGGTCGAGAGAGAAGTTGATGAAAGAACCCCTAAATCAATCCTCGCAATAGACTTAGGAATAAGGTGGATAGCCACTACAGTGAACTCAAACAATCCCAAGCCTAAATTTTATGGGATGGAGCTTAGAAGGGTTAAAGGACATTTTTTCTGGCTTAGGAGGACATTATCGCTAAAGAAAGCCTACAAAGCCATTAAGAAGGTTGGGCATAAGGAGAGGCGAGCAGTCAATGACATTCTCCACAAGATAAGCAAGGCGATAGTGAACGAAGCCTTAGAGAACGACTCTATAATAGTTTTAGGAGATCTAAAAGGTATCAGAAGAAACGGGGAAGGGAAAGGTAGAAGGTTCAACCGCAAACTTAACAACGGCTTCCCATACTACAAGCTAAGCCAATATATAGAATATAAGGCGAGATGGCTCGGAATAAAGGTCATAAAAGTCAACGAAAGGAATACGTCAAAGGTGTGCCACAGATGTGGGTTTAAAGGGCTTCGAGTTGGGAGCCTCTTCAAATGCCCGAACTGCGGCTACACATGCAACGCAGACTACAACGGAGCCATGAACATCCTCAAGCGGGCTATGGGCTACATGCCCATAGCAGGGGCTGCTCTGACACAGCCCACAACTCGGTATGATGAAACCCTCAGGGTCGAAGAACCGAGAATCTCCTGGCTTTAGTCGAGGAGAGTGTCAAAAGACCTATTGCACTTACACGCCCTCGTCCATGGCCTGTGTTTTTCAGTGGATAGCTGCAAAATTTCAACTTCGAACTCTATCAAAAATAGATCAGGACGAGGATGAACTCAATAGTTGAATCCTCAAACACTTTCACTCATATTTTAGACAATATTCAATCTTATTCATTCTTTCGAGAACGGGCTTCCGAGTGCGGCAGGTCCTCTCACCCGCCTCCCACCTATCAATAGCGCGATCAGAGTTACCAAATACGGGAGCAGGCTCAGAAGCTGGCTTATGGAAGCCGACTCGGGACCGATTAAGAATGTGCCGATCCAGAGGGATAGCGCCTCAGTGAATCCGAAGAGAAGGGATCCGGCAAATGCGCCCACAGGGTTCCACCTTCCCAGGATCACAATAGAGACCGCCACAAATCCCCTCGCTGCCACGATCCTCGTATCGAAGACGTTGAACATAGAGAGGCAGAGAAGTCCTCCTGCCATGCCAACGAATATCCCCTCCAAAATAAGGGCAGTGTACCTGATCTTTGAGACTTCAATCCCTAGATATGATGCGACCAGCGGGTCCTCACCTACGGACCTAAGCTTCAACCCGTAGGAGGTCTTGAATATGAGGTAGTAAGTGATTGGCACGGAGACGATCCCCACGTAAACGAATATGGTCTGGTTGAAAAGGACCTCCCCTATTACTGGTATCTGACTCAGTAGCGGTATCGGGTACGGACCTATCAACTCGCTGAGGTAGGGAAAGGCTCCCTGCGAAAAAGCCAATCTGAAGAAGTAGAGGCATAGCCCTGCTGCCAAGAGGTTTATCGCTAGGCCTGATACAACTTGGTCGAGGTTTATCCTAACGACGAGTATCCCGAACGTAATTACGGTCAAGATCCCGCCAAGAATGGCCATCAAGAGACCTATCCAAAGGTTACCACTCAGGAAAGCCCCCATGAATCCTGTAAACGCGCTTATCAGCATTGCCCCCTCTATCCCTAGATTCAGGATACCGCCGCGCTCAACTATAGTCTCTCCCAGAGACGCCAGCATCAGTGGGGCGGAGGTTCTTATGCCAGCCGCGATGAACCCAATTATCAGTGCCCATTCCATCTCGATCATACCTTTAACACTCCCTTTCTCTCCAGGTAACGGATTATGTACTCAGATGCCAATACAAAAATCACCAGCACGCCTTGAATGAAGTCCACAACCCCCTGTGGTTGACCTAATGCCCTGGACATGGTTGTGGAGCCGTTAAAGATGGCGGCGAGGAATATTGAGGCTAAAGCCACGCCCACAGGGTTGTTCTGGCCAAGCAGAGCAACCACTATGCCAGTATAACCGTACCCTGGCGAGAGTGATGGTCTCATCCTGAACTGGATCCCGGAGACCTCAACGAATCCTGCGAGCCCAGCCAGGGCACCACTTATAATGAGCGCCATGAACATGGTCCTCCCTACATTGATCCCCCCATACCTTGCCGCTTCGGGGTTCTCTCCGACTGCCTTCAATTTATAACCAAAGGTTGTACGCATCATCAAGAAGTGAACCAAAGGCAGAGCTACAAATAATGCAATGATAACGCCGAGGTGAAGGCGCGTATATGGGACGAGTACGGGGAGTACTGCTGATGATGGTATCTGCGCAGACTCAGGAAATAGCGTATCAGGGCTCCTGAAGGGGAACGCGAGTAGCCACTGGATCAGATAAATTGAGACATAATTCATCAGGAATGTGGTTATCACCTCATTGATGCCTAGTTTTGCACGCATGAAAGCCGGTACAGAAGCCCAGGCTAACCCACCTGCAATCGAAACCAGAAGCGAAATTATCAAGGTCAGGGGAGTGTTTCCCAGCGTAACTGCAGTTATCGTGCCGAGCATCGCGCCCATGTAAAGCTGACCCTCTGCTCCAATGTTCCAGACCTTGCACCTGAAGGATATGGCTAGCCCCAGCGAGACCAGCAGTATCGGCGTGGTCCTGACGAGGGTCTCTGCCGCCAGCGAAACATTGCCAAATGCACCAGCGAATATGTAGTAGAATGCCAGGAACGGGTTTGCCCCTGTCAGGAGGAAGAGTACGGATGTAAGTAATAGAGCAAAACCGATTGATATCCCTGCCTTGTAAAGCGACCTTATAGTGCCCTTAGATAGAGCCAGAGATCGTTTACGTTCCAGTTCCATAAGTTATCATCTCTACGCGGAAGCTCCGAGCATGAGCCTCGCTATCTTCTTCATATCGCAATTATCGCGCGAGAACTCCCCAACAATCCTTCCCTCGAAAATTACTAGTATCCTATCGCTGAGTTTCAGGATCTCATCAAGGTCTGCGGAGACGAGCAGAATGCCAACACCTTTTGACTTCAACTCCATCATCTTCTGGTGGACTCCTTCAGACGCCTTGACGTCCAGACCTCCTGTTGGCTGCTCGGCAACCAGTATGCTGGCTCCGTTAGACAACTCTCTTGCGACCACGAGCTTCTGGATGTTTCCGCCAGAGAGGCTGTTGACCGAGATCCACGGGTCTGACGCCTTTATGCCAAACTTTGTTATCAGCTCCGAAGCAGATCTCTCCATAGCCTCCTTGTCCATTATCATTTTCTTACTATAGGGCGGGTCTTCAAAGTTCTTCAAGACCAGGTTCTCTGAGACGCTCATAGTGAGGATGACTCCCCTCCGCATCCTGTCTTCAGGTATGTAGGCTATGCCATTCTTTATGATAGTCTTGGGCGACCTGTTCGTTAGGTCGAAGTTCCTCACCAAAATCGTCCCAGAGTCTGCTTTTCTAAGTCCTGTGATGGCCTCCACGAGCTCCTTTTGCCCATTACCTGCAACCCCTGCCACTCCAAGAATCTCCCCAGAGTGGAGTACGAAGCTGACACCCTTTACCGCAACTTCCCCCCGGTCTCCCTTCACCCTAAGATCCTTGACTATGAGGAGAGGCTCCCCTCGACGCACGTGCTCAATCTTTAGTGAGGGGCAGAAGCCCTCCACAACAAGGGAGGCAAGTTCTGATTCGTTTGTCTCTTTAGTAGTAAGAGTCTTAACAACCCTGCCCCCCCTCATTATCGTTACTCTATCGCTTATTGTCAGAGCCTCTCTTACCTTGTGTGTTATGATTATAATCGACTTCCCCTTGGACTTCAATTCCCTAATCATCTTGAATAGGTCCTCTACCTCGATAGGTGTGAGGACCGAGGTTGGCTCATCAAGGATCAATATCCTGACATCCTGGCAGAGTAAGCGGAGTATCTCAACCCTCTGTCTCAAGCCTACCGGTAACTGTTCAATCCTTGCATCTGGGTCTATCTTCAGGTTAAGAGCCTCGGAGACAGACCTTATCCTTTCCTTTACTTGATCTAGGCTCAGCCTACCTGTCAAGGGTAGACTCAGCGCAATATTCTCGGCGACTGTGAATGAAGGTATCAAAGTGAAGTGTTGGTGGACCATTCCTATCCCGAGGCTAACTGCTTTAAGCGGGCTGTCTATCTCAACCCGCCTGCCGTCTATGTAGATCTCTCCGGAATCCGGCTTCAGGCATCCGGATATGATCTTGACCAGCGTTGTCTTGCCAGCCCCATTCTCCCCCAGGATGGCATGGACCTCGCCCTTCATGATCGATATACTCACGTCCCTGTTTGCGACTATGCCGTTTGGATAGGTCTTATTCACCCCTTTAACATACAGTGCTAATTCGCTGCCTGGAGGTTGGTCTGCCTGAGTCGTGGGCACCTCAACTCTTGATCTCTTTAAAAAAAATAGAGGGGTTAACATAGGGGAAAACACCCTATGGTTTTGGTTCAGCAAAGTTGGGCGTCGAGAGTGGGACTAGATTTCCATCCACAGTCCACTTTATGGTTCCATTGATTATGAGGCTCTCCAGATTGTCCGCAAATGCCTTTACCGCTGTAAGGTTCTGTGCGAAGGCACTGTTCCAGACGAATTTGGATCCGCCCGTCTTCATAGTTGTGTAATATACGCCGGCAGGGAAGTTGCCAGACTGTGCACCCTGAATGAAGGTCTTAACCATTGGATAAAGATCCCAAGTGACGCTACCCACCACGACATCCGGTGCAAGGCTGTTTTGGTCAACGATGTTTCCAAACGCATATGCAAGGACTTTGCCACTTGGGTCTTTGCACGCCTCAAAGACGCCGTACCGCTCCGCGTATATAACATCAACACCAGAAGCAATGAGGGCACTCGCGGCGGTCTTCGCCTTGGCTGGGTCGTACCATGAGTTGATGTAGGAGATTGTCACATTTATATTGGGATTAACATACTTCGCCCCGGCTATGAACCCATTAAGTAGGTTGTTCACATCGCCCACGCCGGGAAACGCGGTGACTATGCCCAGCTTGTTAGTCTTTGTTATTTTAGCGGCAATAGCTCCTGCCTCGAATGCGGCTTCCTGGATGTAATAATCGTAAAGTGCAAGGTTCTTCCCGAAGTTCTTGCAGAGACCTGAACCTTGGGCAAAGTAAACATTCGGGAACTGGGGCGCTAGCCTGTCCGTGGTTTCCCAGAATCCCCAGCTATGTGGCATGATCAACTTGTAACCGCTGTTTATGTATTCACGGATGACTCTCTCAACATCTGACTCAGAAACTTTCTCTGAGTACGCATAATCTATTCCTAGCTCGTTCTTGGCCTTTAACAGAGCATTGTGAAGGACTTGATTCCATGTTTCCTCTATGGGTGTAACGTATATCGCTGCAACCTTGAACTTCTGCGCCGGTGCAATTATTGAGGTGTAGGCATAAGCCGCTCCGACAATCACGATTGCGACAACAACAACCGCAACTACCAATGATGTCTTCATACAATTCCACTCAGACAGCAATATCTCTCTTTTTTGACATAATATATAAAAATTTGCCTTCCTTCAGACAAAAAATTTTAAATGAACATTTAAAAATCAGAGGCGAAAGAACCTCCTAGCATTCTCTGTTGTTACCCTTTTGACCTCCTCCTCGTTCACACCCTTGATCTCGGCGACCTTTCTCAGCGCATAGATCAGATTAGCTGGCTCATTCCTGACCCCCCTCACGGGGGAGAGTACAGGAGAGTCAGTCTCTAACATCAAAGAGTCCAGGGGAATCTTCTTGACAAGCTTTTGCTTCTGCTGGGAGTAAACCACCGATGTCGGTATGGAGAAGTAATACCCTCTCTCTGAGGCAGCTACAGCGTCGCCCGATTTGCCATCAAATGCATGCATGAGTACTCTCTCGGCACCCTCTGAGTACAAGACTTCTAACGCGACACGGCTGGCACTCCTCGAATGTACGACTAAGGGCAACCCCTTTCTCATAGCAAGCCTTATACTCCTTCTGAAGAATTTCTCTTGAAGATCTCGCACACTGTGGTCCCTTGCGTAGAAATGGTCAATGCCAACCTCCCCTATCCCGACAATATGCTCACTTTCCACCAAAGACTCAAACATGAGATACTTATCCTCTGACAGCGCCATAGGATCAAGTCCAACCGTCAATGAGACGAAGCCGGGTGCCATTTTTAAGATTTCTCTCGCCCTCACAACTTCAGACGGATCTGTTATCGAGATTATTATATGTTCTAGACCTGCCTTCCTTGCCCTCTTTAACACTTCGGGAAGATCGCTATAAGATTCGTCTGTGAGATGAGCATGTACATCTATCACCAACTTCCACCGCCTAACATTAATCCACGAAGGTCCACAAATCCTTTTACTTAGATTAGAAACACATATATAACTCGGTTATAATATATGGTATTGGGAGACTTATGCGGATAGAGCTGGACCTCCGAGGACTTTACTGCCCCATGCCCGTTCTCAGGACAAGGGAGGAGATGGAGAAGGCGAGTGTTGGAGACGTGATTGTTGTTACTGCAGACGATCCCGCCGCCGAGGAGGATCTGAAGAGGTGGGCTAAAAGGGCCGGCCATGAGGTTATCGATGTAAAGAGGGAGGGCGAAACGATCTCAGTCTCCATAAAAAAATCGGACTGAATAAATTTATGATATGTGAAAAAAGGGACCAAAGTAATAATGCCGCAATCTGAGAGAAAAAAGGGAAATTGGTGGGAATGATGAAAAAAGATTTGGAGAGAAATAATTTGGAGGAAAATAATAAGAAAGTGAAAAGGATACTTTACATACAAACATCTGGAGTGGATACGCCAGAGAGGCTATACGCGCCATTCATTCTTGCCATGACCGCCAGGGCCATGGGTGTAGAGGCATCCATATTCTTTATGATAAAGGGGATCACCACTCTGAAACAGGGCATGGCAGAAGGTATTAAGATAGGAAACTTCCCCTCCCTGAAGGAAGTTATGGATCAGGCGGTCAAGGCGGGTGTGAAGCTTTATGCATGCGCCCAAAGCTGCGAGCTGCTAAACATGCCCAAGACAGACCTCGTGAACTATGCAAGAGTCGCGGGAGCAGCCACCGTTAACGATCTTGTGCTTGACGCAGACGCAACTCTCTGCTTTTAACAACGTGAGCGGGAAATCCCACGCGCTTCAGCCGTGGGATGAGAGCGAACACATTTTATATATAAACTTACTTATGAGTATGATGAAGGGAACTATAGCAGTGTCTAAAGAAGTGAAAAAGTTCACTATAGAGAGATATGAGAAGTGATAAAAGGCTGATTAAAAAATGCAAAAAGTCCAGCTGGCATACAAGTTCAGGCTCTACCCTAAGCCAGAGGACGAGGAAAAGCTGCTGGAGACCTTAGAGTTATGTAGGCAGACCTACAACTACTTCTTAGGACAATGGAACGGAAAGGAGAATATACCGAGCAGGCTCGAGCTCCAATCCCAGCTACCAATACTGAAGAAGGAGAAGCCTGAGCTGAAAAATGTTTACTCCAAAGTTCTTCAGATGGTCCTTTACCAATTATACTCCAACCTAAAGTCCTTATCGCAACTGAAGAAGAATGGGAGGAAGGTCGGGAGACTCCGCTTCAAGGGGAAAGGCTGGTATAAAACCTTCTGCTATAATCAATCTGGGTTCAAACTTATAAAGACTGGTAAACGGCTCGACGTTCTACACTTATCAAAAATAGGTGATATTCCAATTAGAGTCCACAGATCCATTGAAGGATCAATAAAGCAGGTAGTAATAAAGAGGCACAACTCTGGAAAATGGTTCGCCTACATATGCGTCGAGAAAGAGGTTGAAGTAGAAAATATTGTACCTAATAGGGCTGTAGGCATAGATCTCGGGCTGAGGCACTTTTTAACAGATACTGACAGGAGGCAGATAGAGAACCCGAGGTTCTACGAGAAGACCTTAGAGAAAATAAGGGTTCTACAGCACTGGCTCTCGAGGAAGCGCAGAGGCTCAAAGAATTATGAGAAAACGAGGATAAAGCTCGCAAAAGCCTACGAGAGGCTAGTGGACCAGAGGGACGACTTCCTACATAAACTCTCAAAATTCTACGTGAAGAATTACGACGTAATCTGCGTCGAAGATTTGCAGATCCGTAACATGGTTAAAAACCACAACCTATCCCAAAAAATACTAGACGCCTCTTGGGGTAAGTTCATCCGCTTACTCCACGAGAAGGCTGAGAGGGCTACTCGTGTTCGGGTAGTGGTGGACGTACCCCCAAAAGGCACATCAGAAGGGTTAAGCCATAAAGATCCACTGAGAGATTTCATATCCTCCAATAGGATAAAGATGAGGGGATTGGGTAGCCCTGCTACGCCTGCCGAGATGGAGCCTCTACGGGGGCTGATAACCGTCCCCGCAAGCTCCATCATTGAAGCAGGAAGCCCACAGCCTTTAGGTGTGGGTAGCTCACGTAGAAAGAGTTTATCTACTAAAAAGATCAGATCATCGCCACCTATCGCAAGGAAACCCACAACCTTTAGCCATGAGTAGCAAACTGGCTACAGATGATACTTTACAAGGAAAAGATTTTTTCCAGATGCCCTCATATGGTCTTTTGGATAATTTATGCCTCTAATATTTCTTCTACTCCCACTGCTATTAACGGCCCCCTACACCAGTTCATATCAGTATGGAATTAACATAACTTTGGTCAACATGGGCGATGATTTGTCGCCTGAATCTCCTAACACGCCATATTATTACCTGCTGAACCAAAACATATTTCCCAACACAACTTACCAAACTGCGATCCTGAAAGATGTTACTTTTAATGGCGCGGCAGCACAATTCATTACATTTGAGGATGAAGATGGAAATCCCTGCATACAAATCCTCACCAACAGAACCCTCCAAAAGAATCAGTCTGCGGAATTATTCATGACATTTATTATTCAAACTGGCGAAAAAAATTTTGATCTATCGGAGATCGGGAACCTCTCCCAGATCCCGAGGGAACTAGTTGAGAAGTACTCCCTAACAGGCTTATGGAATCTTTCACAACTCTCAAACTCAAGTGAGGTAATCTCCACTGCGAGAGCCCTAAAAGGGGAAGAGGAGAACGTCCTCAGCATAATCAATAACATCTTGATGTGGTTCGAAGAGAATATGACGTACAATGCTGAGCTCTTCGCCCCCCAAGACATTTGGACCACCTTTTTGACTAAGAGCGGGGACTGCGATGATCAAGCAAATTTATTTGTTTTATTCTGCAGGATTCTTGGAATACCTGCCTACACCGTCCTTGGTCCAATATACCTTCCTGGTATTAATAAACTCGAAGAGGACAACAACATGGTCTTCAATTTGACCAACGTTGCCTGGCATGGATGGGCGATGGTATACCTCCCCACGAACAGTGACAATGGTGGATGGTACCCGGTAGACCTCACCTACTTCAAGGACGCTTACTATGAAAGCGGACACATCAAAAGCCGAAACATCCTGGACCACATAAATGGCTCTACATTTTCAAAATGGGATGCCTTGGAATACCTCTCTGTGATGTCTGCAGACTACGTCAACGAGACCTTAACAGCCAGAAACAAGATAATCGGTTCCAACGTCATGTGGATAGAGACCCACTATATTTTCCCAATTGGCAATGAGGATCAAAGCCAACATGTTTATGCGACTACAATACTACACTTCTTAATGCCTACTGTGGTTGTTCTATGTGCAGTTCTGATTTTTACCATTTTGATTCGCCATAGGTCTCGAAGTAGACGACCCTTCGAAGATCCTTCCTCGACCTAGCCTCCGGTATTTCTGCTGGAATCCCTATTGGTATTATGGCTACCGGCCTCACATCCTTTGGTATATTTAATGTTCTCCTAACCTCCATTTCATCGAACGCGCCAACCCAGCAAGACCCATACCCTAATGCGGTTGCTGCGAGCAGTATATTCTCAATTGCTGCCGCTGTATCTTGAATGCAGTACAAGTTTCTGCCCCTGGCACCATAATACGTTGCCGACTCTTCTTCGTTGGCACAAACCGTAATTATAACACCCGCCTTTACCATCCAATACTGCCCCAGAGCCGCCTCTGCCAGCTTTGCCTTTAGATCCTTTTTAGTAGTTACTATAAATTCCCATGGCTGTATATTTCCAGCCGAGGGTGCCAGGATCCCTGCCTTCAATATCTTTGTAAGATCTTCTTCTGGTATTGGAATATCTTTGAAACTCCTCACACTTCTTCTGTTTTCAATACAATGGAATACATCCAATCTCGACACCCGCAAGTCATTAGCGATATTTTATATTTTCCCCTAAGTAATTACTTTTATTGTGGTAGGTCCTATTGAGTGAATGGATCTTCGGTTTGGAGGGCTTGTACCATCGCCTCCTGTCCCCAAGGGTGCCTGTTATAGTCGTAACCCTTCGAGACGATGATAAGCCGAATGCTATGGTAGTGGCGTGGCATACACCTGTCTCCCTAAATCCCCCCATTCTTGCCCTCTCTATAGCCCCTGACCGTTTGACTCATCGCCTTATAGAGAAAAGGGGCGAGTTTACCCTAAATATACCATCGCCTATCCTCCTAGAAAAAGTTAAGACTGTGGGGACAGTCTCGGGCAAG
>JACIVQ010000016.1 GCA_014361445.1 Methanosuratincolales archaeon
GGGTTACGGAGGTCCTGATCTCCATAGGCATGACCTCGTCCCAGGTGAGGACTGAAGTGTAGGCCTCAAACCTCCCTCGGGCAACCTCTAGAAGAAACTCTCTGGATCTTCTCGCTTCAGGAATAGCTGCCCCATCGTAGATGATCGGGTATACGAAGATGTTGGAGTCAATGTAGAGCAAATCTCTCCTCAACCTCTTCCCCAAGAACCTTTTCCAGGTCAATTTTCCGGGTTAACTTCTTTGGGCTGAAGCAGAAATCTTCCATAAACTTTTCCGGGTCAACCTCAGACCTGATACGTAACTCTTTCTCAACAATCTCCATTACGACTTCTTCTCCTGGCCTAACCCCTAGAAACTCCCTAAAAACCTTAGGTATTACAATCTGCCCTTTGGAGCCAACTCTCCTTGTTATAGACATTCTTTGTGAGTGGCCCGCGCACCCCAACTCCAGCTCAGGCCCCCAGGGCTGATTTTTTGCATTTCTCGATCAGCCTTCTTGTCGCTTCTTCGTATCTGGTGAGCCTCCTATTTATCAAGGATCTCTTTCACTTCTTTTGATGCCGCAGTAGTTCCATTCATTATACTCATAAGCAAGTTTATATAAAAATGTCTTCGCTCCCACCGCTGAGGCGCGCGGGATTTCCCGCTGATGTTGTTAAGTAATGTTTATTAATTTGTTTTACAAATTGTAAACGGTGGTCGGAGTGTCCTCAACATTCGCCGTCCGCGTCCCCCGGAGCCTCAAGGAGAGGATGAAGAGGATCGGGGTAGAGTGGAGCGAAGAGGTTCGGCGCTTCCTCGAGGAGAGGGTCAAGATGCTTGAATTGATCGAGGACCTTGAGGAGATCGAGGCGAGGGCGAGAAGTAGGGGCGTGAGGGTCGACTCGACGCTCCTCATAAGGGAGGACAGATCACGGTGAGCTGCCCACGGATGAAAACCGTGGGATTTCCCACTCATGATAAGTTAAGGGCAGTTCTGGACGCCAGCGCCATAATAAAGCTGGTGTTGGAGGAGAGGGGATCCGCAGAGGTCAGGAAATGCGTCAAGGATCTCCTGAAGGGGGGCTACGCCTTGCATACGGTGGATCTGGCGCTGGTCGAGTGCCTGAACGCAGTCTGGAAGCACGCGCGGATACACGGGGACCTGAGCTTGGAGGAGGCAGAGGGCGCTGCCAAGGACCTGATCAAGATCTACGACGCCCTTCAGATCCTCCTTGCCCGCGATATTGCGGAGGAGGCCTTCAGCATAGCCACCGGGCACAACGTAACCATCTACGACGCCCTCTACATCGCCGCCGCGAGACAACTCAAGGTACCTCTCTACACAGCCGACCAGAAGATGCATGAGGTATCGAAGGGGCTGGCAACCTCAATGCTATTGGGGTTCTAAGCTATATAGCGTTTGAAAGTCATATGTAGCTTAGAACCTCTACTTTGCTCGTAATACGTCCTTCTTAACATGCATTCCACCGTTGTGGGACTCATGGACTTTCATCCCTTCCCTCTCACCTCTATTATTAGAGGCTCATAGAGGGCTTTCGCCGCCAACGGTAAAGGACGGCACATCTGGAGTTTATTTGCTATATTCCAAGCGGCAACCAAATGCCTATCTGCTTTGAAGTCGCATTTTTTGCATTTGAAGACATGCCCATTCGGCTTACTCAATCCGCCACATATCGGGCACTTCTTAGAGGTGTTCTTGGCTTTTACAAACTCGCGCTCGAACCCATACTCCATGGACTTGTATGAAATGTAGGTCTGTATCTTTCTAAATGGCATGTTATGAAGCCTTCTATTCATTCTTCTGCCATACTTTATCCTCTTTCTAATGTCCTTCAGCCTCTCCATCACTGGAATGACCTTCTCTTCATCCACTATTTTGGCAATCATATTGGATGCTTTATGGAGTATTACATCTACACGCCTCTTCTCTCTCTTAGAATATTTTGATAGAAGTCTTTCTTTAGTCTTCCCTGATGTCTTGCTCTGAATGCTCCTCCTTTTCTTGAAATACCTATCTCTAATGTATTTTGCCTCGCTTATGTCTATCTTGATGAACTTAACTTTGTCGGGCTTTACGATGGCTAGATCTATGCTCCTCTCATTCACATCTATACCTAGCAACCCTTCTGGCGTATTCTCTTTAACAGTTTTCCTAAAGGTTACGTGGAGATAGTATTCGCCTCCAAGCCTTACCAGCCTTGAGCCTTTAACCTCCCAGTCCTTGAACTTCTCCGCATATTCATGAACTTCAAACGGGACTTCAATGTGCCCTTTATGAGTTGCTAGCCTAAGCTTCCCCCAGTAGAACCAGAACAAATGTGTGTCGTCGAGGAGAATCGACTTTACGTTCTTTGCTTCAGGCGGCTTAATATCATTTCTCTTCCTCAAAAGCCTTCTATACGATTTGAAGATTCCTAAAGCTTGGGTTATTGCCGTGTAAATATAGTGAGAAGGATGGTTTGAATACTTCGTCCTAAGCCTTCTGTATATGTTCTCATGCATCCTCTTCCTAGAGGTTATCCCAAGCTTCAGAGCAATATCCAAACATTCTTTAACAATCTCTTGATAGGATCTCACGAGCTCTTCCAATATCAACCTCTGCTCTTCATTAGGTTCAAGCTTAAACCTGCAAGTTTCACTCAGCAACAAGCTTCTTGACACCTTCAACCATCTTTTCGTACTTGTGGCTCCTCAATCCGTAGAGCTTTCCTGCAAAGCTTGAGACTAAAGCTATTAAATCATCAACAAGCTCTTGATAAGCATCTTTAGGCTCTTCACCATTAACCACTTCAATCTTAACATTATGGGAAGCAAAGTATCGCTCCAAATACTTGAACCCAAACCTTGTTAACCTATCTTTAAATCCAATAATAACGGCACCAACCTCTCTTTTCTCAACAACATTAAAGAGCTTATTTAGTGACTTCCTATCTTCATTAAGACCGCTGGCAACATCCTCTAAAATTGAGACGACATCATAGCCTTTTAACTTAGCATATTCCAACAGACTTTGCCTCTGCCTTTCCAGATCACCCTTCTGTTTTTGGTCGTGAGAAGAAACTCTAGCGTATATTACAGCCTTCTTACTTACATCGACTTCCTTTACTCCAATAACCCTCTTTAATTCACTCTCAGGGATTCTTCTTCTGCCTCCTGGTGTCCTAATGCACTTTATCTTTCCTTCTTTATCCCAAATCTGAAGACGCCTAACGCTAACACCCAGGATTTTGCTAGCTTCCTTCATTGTGTAGTGTCTCTCTAAGCTCATCAAGATAAACTACTATGAACATCTATAAAAATCTATCTTTTCAGAAACTGTTGACAACCCCTTTCTCGGCTCCAGCTCAGAGCCTCTCGGCAAGATTCCTCAGGACCTCGTGGAGGACTGCCGCCCCGAGAACCATTGCGAATACGGTTAAGATCCCGCTGTACGGTATGTCGTAGAAGCAGGGGACGTAAGGCCCGACCTCGCCGAGGTGTGGCCTCTCGAGGGGGAGGGATCGGTCAGGGAGTTAACGGAGCACCTGAAGAAGATGAAGCCCCACGTGGCCAGGCACGCGGAGGGCGCCGTGAGGGAGGCTTTAAAGATCGTTGGGGCGGGCGCTAAAGTGAGGGCAAGGTGAGGTAAAGGGGATGAAGCCCGCCCCTGAGCCCGAAGGGGAAGCCCAACGGCGGCCCCTGCACTGCGGGCCGATTACAATTCGTCGGTCACGATCATCTCCTTGTCAGTCTTTTCCTTAATACTCTCCAAGAGCGCCATCACTGTCTTGTTCTGTATGAGCCTCTTATCGTCGGTGATCAGCACGGAGCAGCCCTCCACGGCGGCGTGGAGGACCAAGAGGAGGTCCGCCCGCCCCAGATAGCCCATCTCACGTTAAGCCTTCTTATTATAAGATTTAAATATTTCAGGGGGTGATACACAGTTCAGGGGGTGAACTGTGCTACTAGACCCAAGACCGAAAACCAGTAGAAACGACCTCTTTGATAGAGAAAAAGAACTAAACGAGTTACATAACACTATTGAGAAAAAGATGCCCATAGTCGCATTAACTGGCGTAAGAAGGATCGGCAAGACTAGCTTACTGAGAGTCTTCCTTAATGAGATCGATTTACCCCACATATTAATTGACGCGCGCGAACTGCCACCAAATTACGGCTTAAGAGACTTATACTCCTTAATCTCAAGCGGAATGTCCAACAAAACATTCATAGAGAAAATGCGCAATATACTAAAGGCCGTGAAAGGTTTAAGAATCATGGGCTTCGAGGTAGAACTGTCATGGAAAGGCAGAGAATCACTCCTCCTTCCAGTACTCTTTGATTACCTGAATAAAGAGAGAATTATAATAGCAGTTGACGAGGCCCAAGGATTAAGGGGCCCAAGAGGAACAATTTTTCTAGACACGCTCGCCCACGCTTATGATTACGATGACAATCTCTCCTTCATACTCACAGGCTCAGAAGCCGGACTACTCCTTGACTACTTAGGAATTGAAAATCCATCATCACCACTTTATGGTAGAAGTATTAAAATGATAACAATCGAAAGATTCACCAAAGACCAATCAATAGAATTCCTTAAACAGGGCTTCAAAGAAGCAGGAGTAACCATACCCATCAAGTATATAGAATCCATAACAGAACTCTTCGATGGAATACCCGGCTGGCTAACCCTAGCTGGAAACACTATTATAAATAAAAGTGGAAAAATAGACCTTGAAAAAATAAAAACACAAGCAATAGAAATAGCCCGAAAAGAATTGCAAGGAATAGCCAACTCTAGAGGAAAGAGATACGCACTCATATTAAAGTCGATCGCCCAAGGATTTAATACATGGAGCAAACTCAAACATAGGCTCGAAGAATTAGAAGGGAAAACTGTGCCAAAGAGCGCTCTTTATAATGCGCTCGAAACCCTAGAAAAGCTCAGCATAATAAAAAACTACGAATTTTTAGACCCAGTTTATAAGGAGGCCATTAAAACATTTTAACACCGTGAGCGGGAAATCCAACATGCTTTAGCGGTGGGATGAGGGCGAACACATTTTATATTTTGTTTATACTTATTCATAAGTGAGTGTAAATGAGGACAACCATAGCAGTTTCAAAAGAAGTGAAGGATGCCCTCGATAAACTTAAAGTCCACCGTAGAGAGACATACGAAGAAGTGATAAGAAGGCTGATCGAGAAGTGCAAGTCAAGCTGACATACAAGTTCAGGCTCTACCCTAAGCCTACGAGAGGCTAGTGAACCAGAGGGACGACTTCCTACATAAGCTCTCAAAATTCTACGTGAAGAATTACGACGTAATATGCGTTGAGAGACTGAACATAAAAAATATGGTCAAAAACCACAACCTATCCCAAAAAATACTAGACGCCTCTTGGGGTAAGCTCATCCGCCTGCTCCACGAGAAGGCTGAGAGAGCTACTCGTGTTCGGGTAGTAAAGGTACCCCCAAAAGGCACCTCAGAAGGGCTTAAATATGAAGATCCACTGAGGGATTTCATATCCTCCAATAGGATAAAGATGAGGGGATGGGGCAGCCCTGATCCGCCTGCCGAGACGGAGCCTCTACTGGTAGAAATACCAACAAGCTCCATCATTGAAGCAGGAAGCCCACAGCCTTCAGGCGTGGGTAGCTCACCGTCTCATACAACGTAAGAAGGCCGATAAATGGGTGCCCAGAAAACCCAGAGCTTCGGCTCTGGGATGAGGTTTAATGTAGGAATTCGCCCGCGGGCGTCCGCGGAAGCCCAAATGTGTCGAAAGGCGCCCGAATGTGTGATTAGGCGCATTTAGAAGTCTAAGAACTATAAAGGTGTCCGCGCCCACAGGTCTAAATGTGCCCAAAGGAGTTAAAGGGATTCGGCGGAGTTCTAAAGAGGTAGCGCCCGCAGGGATCGAGGGACACCCGCAGGCGTCATAGAGTTCTAAAGAGTTCCACGGGAGTCTTACGCCGCCTAAAGAGGTTTTGAGGCGCCCGCGGTGGGAGGGCTCCAAGCCCTGCAAGCCCACAGGCTCCAGCCGTGGGTAGCTGAGATGGCAGGCGCGGCCATGGGCCGTAAAACTTTCATCTTCTCTTTTTTGGTGAAAAGCCCGCAAAACCCTGAAATAACGACAATTTTAAGAGTAAGACAGTAAATTTAAGTATTACTCTTTGTTTTAGTATTTACGAGGTTAGACGATGGTTGAAATAGTCAGCGTCACGAGAAAGGGGCAGGCGACCATACCTAAAAGGCTCAGGGAAAAATACGGCATAAAGCGGAAGGTGTTAATAGAGGAAGATGAAAGGGGAATTTTGTTGAGACCAGTCCCCTCGCCAAGCGACGATTTAGGCTCTTTAAAACCCATTTTTAAGGGCAAAACCTCAAGGGAGCTGTTGGAGGAGGCTCGGAAAGAGGAGTTTAAGCGAGAGGAAGGGCTGATGAAACATGTCGGAGAGGGTAGCATTCGACTCTGAAGCCATCCTGGCCTTCTACCTTGGCGAGGATGGAGCAGAAACCGTCATGAGCCTACTAGAAAAAGTTCAGAGCGGGCAAATTGAAGGCTACATAAACATAATAAATCTAGCTGAAATTTACTATATCCTTCACCGAGCAGATCCAAAGCTGGCTGAGGAGAAAGAGAGAAGAATACGCCTTTACGGTTTAAAGGTTATCCCAATAGAAGACAACGCTTTGTGGCGCGAAGCCGCCAAGATCAAAGACGAACATTCATTATCCCTCGCCGACGCATTTGCCGCCGCCACAGCCAAAACCCTAAGAGGCAAGCTGGTCGTTGGTAGTGACCAAGAATATAAAGGCTTAGACATCCAACTTATAAAAATAAGAGGGTAGCTAAAATCAGTCCGATATGCGACGGCTTGGCGGGGCTATTTTTTGCATTCACGTCCACTTGGCTTATGGTCGCCAAGTCAACGGGCTTCTGCTTCCTCCTCAGCTCGCCGAGTATGTCGTCATTTCGACCATCTGCCTTTGACCTGTAGATCTTTCAGATCATTCTTGCTGGCTTTGGGTTCTGGCTTCGGTCAAGAGTTCCTCGACGCGCCTAACGCACTCTTCCTTGGTGGAGCACTCCTTCAGCTCGCGTAAGAGCTGCTCTAGCTTGCGCTCGCATTCGTCCCAATCTCGATCCAAACCACTCACCTCCATTGGATCTTTTGGTTGATGATTCTCCACAGATCATGCTTAGATCTTTCATTGATCTTTATCCTCGAACTTCTTTCTGTGGAGCCAGTCGTAGACCATCATCGACTGGGCTATCCTCATGATGAGCTTCGCCTCGGTTATAAAGTCGGGCCTCACCCTCGAGTCCTTACACCTCGTATTTATGGTAAGGCACATCGCCTCCTCGGGGACCGGGGCTTTATAACAGCTTCCGTACTTCCCGTACTGGACCAGCTTCTTGAGCGTTATCTTGAGGTCCCCCTTCGTTGAGGACTTGTAGGGCTGGCTGTTGATCCACGCCGCTACCCGCTCCACGTCCGCCCTCGTTGCGGTCCTCGGGTCGATGGGGCAGCCCTCATTAAGGTACATAGATGGTTCGCGTACTTGGCAACCCTCCCGTCCGAGAGTCCTATGGACTGCAGGTGGTCGATGAAGGAGAGGAGGAGGTTGGCGTTCGGGAGGGTGCTGAGGCGCCTTCTGGCGGACTCGACCCTCTTCCTGTAGTTGTACATGCTGCCATCCCTACTGTTTTGAGGCTGTGTGGATTTAAAAAGCAGGGAAAGGATGTGTAAGAGCACTAGTACTAGAGGTATTGGTGCTCCGGACGGGATTTGAACCCGTGTCACTGGCTCGAGAGGCCAGTATACTTGACCGGACTATACTACCGGAGCTCGAAATATTTCCAAAGAAATTGGCAATTAAAGTTTTCGGATTTTAATATTACATTCAATTACTACGAAGCTTTGTGGATAGCATAGCCCCAAAAGCAGCGATAGATGCGGCAAAGGGGTAAATGAGTAAGGGCGAGGACTCCATAAGGATACCACCTATGGATATGCTTGCTATCCCGCTGAGCATGCCCAACGACAATAGCAACCCGTATGATGTCCCGACGATGCGGACTGAAGTTGCCTCCCGCATAAGCAGGTAGAGTGCAGGGTAGATGCCCCAGAGCGCAATGCCCATCAGAAATATGATAACAACTGTAGGGATCATGGATCGGATAAAGAATGCTCCAATAAGCAGAATTGAGGATGAAAGGAAGAAGACAAGGGTCATTTTTTTGGCGCCATATCGGTCCACCAAGTTTCCACCAAATATGCCACCTATGATGCCTGCCCCTATCATAGCTGCGGTTATGGAGTCTGCAATGGTTATGTCGGTACCCTGAAAGAATAAGACTGTTGGTAGGTATGTGTTTATCAGTCTTTGCACGGCGCCGAGGGACGCGAATAGCACCATTATAAGGATTGCCTCCCTCCTGAGAAGAAGGGAGAGAGTGGTGCCTTTAGTAATTTTTTGGGTCGGAGGGGCGTGACTTTCTGAATTTGGTTCTGGTTTAGCTTCAGATTTCGTCGTCGATAGTGGCTCTGACATAGTTCTTAATGTGTTGCCTTTCCCCATAAAGATGAATGATGAGATAAAGAAAGATGCCAGACAGAGGAAGCCCCAGAAGAGGAAGACGGAACGCCATCCACCAATGCTGATCAGAGGACCTGCGATAATGAGGGCGGCGAGGTTGCCCATGTCCCCGGAGCTACTCTGAATTCCAAGGGCTCTTCCAGTGCCGCTGTTGCTAGCTATCTTTGATGTGTAGGCGTAGCCCACGGGGTGATAGATACTGCCACCTATTCCGATCAAGAAGAGGGAAGGGATGAGAAGGGAGGGGAAAAGAGATGCAATAAAGGAACCTATTGACACTATCAATATGCCGAGCCTAAGCATAATGGTGTTGGGTATCCGGTCGGAGATTGTACCGATCGGGGTTTGGAACAGACCGAGGCAGAACGGGATTATTGAGCTGAGGAGACCTGCGGTCCTAAAGGATAGACCATACTCAAGTATAATTAGAGGTAAGACTGCAGGTAGCACAAATACTGTACCATCGTTCATGAAGTGAATCATGAGGTTGGCATAGTAGCGGGCATCCATTTTCCAGCACAAAATCTTGTAGGAAATGCACAACTATAAAAACAATCACGTTTCTCTTCGAAAGAGTTTTAGGAAGGGGTTTGTCGGAAGGCTACTCCACAACTAAAGTCGGGAGGATCCAGCGTTCAGCTGTAGCTTTAAGCTTTCAGTCGCATCTGCTGGTTCGCGGGGCTTACAGCTCAGCCATCTCATCCGTCTCGTTAACGCATGGGCTAATTTGCCCTTCTCACCTAAGCCAACACGGCTTCATCAATAATCGGAACATCCTCAACTTTAATTCAAAACTGAAGTATTTAAACTAAACCCAACCATACCACAATTCATCCCATGGTTAAAACATAGATTTTCTTGCGGCATTTTTATAATTAGGAAACTGGAAGCAAAAAAAGACCATGGTTCAGATTGCCCATATGTCCAACTTGATCAGGTCTGCGTTAAAATTGAAGGGGTCTTGCTGGGTTTTGATCGCGAGAACCCTTAACCTGGACTCGCCAGAACTCAGGTATTTCCAGAAGTCTCCTGTGACGGTTATGGAGGCGCTCTCGGGCGTGTTTGGTACAGGGCTCGAGGTGTAATTTACAGAGTAGAGGGTGCTCCATGATGATGTGGAGTAGTCCCATATCTGGAATGTTACGCTGACCGAGCCCGTTGTGAAGAGTGTGGTGGCGCTATAGGTCATGTTGATTATCGTTCCTGCGCTTACACCTGTGAAGGTGAAGTAAGCATCTATTTGCTGCTGGGAGACTGTCGTTGGTGAGTAGAGGATGTAATCGCTGAGCATGTAGAACTGTCTCCCCACCTTTGTTGCCGTTATCAGCAGCTTCCAGTTGCCAGAAGAGTCCCTAAAGTCTCCAGGATTAACCGTGGTGGTCTGCGAGAAGGACTCGTATGTGAATGCCGGACCGGATGTGTAACTGATGTAGCCGAACCCAGATGTCTGGTAGGCCCCAGCGGAGTAATTGTAGAGCTGTATAGTGACGCTCACCGACGGGGCGCTGAAGGCCTGCGTGGCGTTCCAGAGGAGGGATGTCCAGCTGAGGGTATCGCTCGTCCCGCCAAATTCCACCGAGACCGAGTGGACATTGACCTTCGGGACGAAGTTCAGCATGTTCAGCCCAAAGTTAAAGGTGTCGGACTCACATGCTATGGTCAGGGATAAGCGCCAGTTACCTGTGGAATTTCTGAAGCTATTCGCCCCCGATGTGATATTCAGGCTCCTGTACTCCTCATCATAGGTCCCAGAAGTGAATTCAAAGTATCCCTGTTCCCCAGGTAGGGGGTATCTACCAAGATCGAAGTTGTATACCTTAAGGACAAAGTAGGCTGGGATCTCCGATACGTTTGAGACCATGTTGATTGAGATGGAAGACCAGTCGTCGGTGTCAGATGTCCCTGAGAATTCTGCGCTGAATATTGACGAAGAGGTCACAAAGCATAGACCCGTGTCGTCGATCCTGGCTGTTATGTGGGAGAGGTCTGAAGGCTCGGAGCAGCTTATGTCGAAGGAGACTTTGAGCCCGTATTCAGTGCTCGGCGATATGGGGTAGTCAATGGCTATGCCGGTCCTATAGAAGTACCCCGCCGTGATTCCAGTCCAGCCGTTTCCGCCGTTGTCGTCGACGTATAGGACGGCGAGGTCATTTCCAGAGGCGTCGGTGAGTAACAGTCTTACCGAGTTGAGCCTGACATGGCTGAAGTTTCCGTAGTTGTATATGTAGCTGGGCGCTACCTCGAACCGCCAGGCAAAGCTGGCTTTTACATCGCCCCATGCTAGAGGAGATGTGAAGTTCGTGTAGAAGGAGATGTTCGCCCGGTAAAATGAGTAGTCGAAGTATCCTTCGTCGATCTCGCACTTGAATGAGCCCCCACCGCTACCGCTTGGGTTCCCATTATCCGGGTCGTAGGCAAGACCTAAGATCTTTATGAGCCCTGTCGGGTAGACAGAGCCGTAAAGTATTTGAGATGTCCCGTTGAGCCAGACGAAGTCCACAGATGAGGCAGACGGCCGGTACAGAGCGTTCGGGAGAGAGTATGTGGAGCCGCTATAGTATAGGTACTCCGCGGACCATGTGCCATTGTAGTACCTGTATGAGATGCCAGATGCAGATTGATATATAACACAAATCCTATTCGCGATGCAGGTGATTGAGGGGTACCTCATTGATATTGATGGAGACGTTATGTCGACCTGCGCATTACTGGATGTGTAGTATCGGACGTATGAGTACCCTGTGGAGCTGCTGGTCGCCGCAAAGACGACCCAGTTGTTGTAGGGTTCTGGGGCAGAGGAGAGCTCGCCCAAGTTCACGCCAGAGATTATAAGAGAGGCTGTGCCCATCGCGCCCCAGTTCCCGGTGTCTGGGTTCCACCGGTAGACGCGGTTGTAGTAAAGGTTGTTTGTGCGGATGAAGAAGAAGTATATACTGTTCGTATTCGTCTGGAAGGTCATGGATATTCTCGTCTCCGCAGTGGTAGAGGCACCGTATATCCTGTCAGGGGTACTGCTGGTCCCAGCATAGTTGTACCAGCTCGATGTTGAGGACGGGTCTGAGTCTGGGAGGCACCTGAGGAACTGGACCTGTAACTTGTCCGCTCCTGTCTTTGCTTGGTAGTACCAGGCAAGGGCTGGGCGCTCGTCCTTTGAAGCATAGGTCCTGAAGGAGAAGTCCCATGTTGGGACGTTCCAAGTGGTTCCGCCGTCACTACTCGTTGCGGCGTTCCCGCCCGCGTACCCGCCCGTGCTGCTATAGTACCAGCGCCAGCAGTTAGCGGGCGTTGAATAAGGCGAGTAGAGCACGATCCAGTAAGTCTGCGAAGCATTGAGGTATGCCGGCTCGGTAAGTATGCAGTCGAACCATTGCGCTGCCGTTACATCATTCACCCTGCCAGCATCAACCCTGCCAGATGAGATTATCCCAGAGGGAGACATATCTGGATAAGATCCGTTGCTCCTCCTTATCTCAACGTATAGGTTATCGGAAGGGTTGCCAGTCCTGTAGAGGTAGATCATCAACCCGCTCAAGGTGCTCGTAGAGGGTGTGAAGGACTGTGCGGCGTAGATATTGCCATAAACGGCGTAGAAGCTAGCCGTGGAGTAGAACTGCTGGTCCAAGGATTTGAGGTATGGGTAGAGGGCAACAACGGGTCTCTGCACAGTCCTTGCGCCAGTCACGGAGTACACGGTTATTGGGGTCGACGAAGTCCAACCAGACCACCCAGGTATCATGAGGCAGAAGTGGACGCTCGGGTATAAGGTCCAGCCCCCTGCATAGCGCCAGCCGCCTAGGCTGCCGGCATATGAAGTACTAGTGTATGCCCAGTAGAATGTCCCCCCAGTACTGAGCACGATAGCATATTGAGACCCTTTCAGGAGTGTTGCGTTCACGGGTGCGCTCACCCATGTGAAAGAGGATGGGACGCTCGTCAGAGTCGTATTAGCGATGAGGCCCGAGGGGCTCATGTCGGGGGTCCCGTCGGAGAGGACTCTCCTGATCTCCACCACCAGTTTTGATGAGGACGTGCTGGCATTTCTTATATAAAGCAATACCTCAGGGAGGTTGGAGTCCATTGCAATGAAGTGCGCCGCCCACGAATAGGTCGAGGTCACCGCATGGTAAGATGTGGATGTGCGAGGGTTGCCGCCGTAAGATGAGTTGTAGGAGAGGAGGATGTACCTGATCTGCTGCGGGCGTGTGGTGGGGGGGTTCTGGTAAGTTATGTGAACGTTGTTGTTGATGTCGGAGGCTATACTAGGGTTGTAGCCGGGCTCGTAGCCAGTCCCACTGCTCATGAACCAATGGTCTACAAACGTCAGACCCCCGTCTACGCTCGTTGAATAGCCGAGGTATGTCCCGTTGCTGTAGACCACGTGGATCGTCTTATTTGGGTCTCCGGTCCTTGCCACCGCGCGCTGGTTCGCGGAGACAAATCCAGAGGACTTGAGGGTGACGTTGGAGGGCGGGATCACGGGTGAAGACTCAGAGGTGTAGCCAGACCAGCCAGACGAGTCGGTTGTGAAGTTCATGTTCGTTATGGGGTATATATTCTGGGAGACCGTCTGGGCAGAGAAGGTCATCCTGTAGCTGTCCCAAGCATAGGTGTCCGGCAGATACCCGCTAATCAATGATCCGTTCAGCAAAGTGAGGGATGACGCGTTGTAGGTCCTCTCTATTAGTGCGAATGGCGAGCTGAGGAAGTACATGGACTGCTGATCCTGTGACTGGAGCAGCGATACAGATCCGTTGACGTAAGAGCCCTGTTGTACCGTGAAGTAAGAAGGGTAATAACTCGGATTTGTGATGGATGGCGAGGATGCGATCGTGTAGTACGATCCGTCAATATACTGGACGGATGAGGGGAGCGAGCCTCCGACGTAGCTACCTACGGTAATGGTTGAGGTTGTGGGGTAGAACGTGAAGAGGGAGGGGGCGGGCGGGATAACCGAGGTCTGGACGATCATTAGGGAGGATGTCAGGACGCCCCTCTGGCTGGCCAGCTTGAAGTTGAGCGGGGTTGTAAGATCGAGTGTGCCCTTAGGGATAGAGATCTCGGCGGACTCTCCAGCAGGGATGTAGTAGTAGACGGGCTGGCGCATCAGTAGCGTGCCAGACGGGGACTCCACATACACAGCATCAACGGTTGCATCTACACCGCCCCTGTTAAGCACGTAGATCTTCAGATAGTTCCCCTCTGTGGAGACCTGAACGATCTTTAAGCTCTCCAGAATCGTTGGCGTCTGCGAGGGGGGGAGGGAGGCGAGGGGGGTTATGGTAGTGTAGACTACGGCGGCAGACGCCACCACTATCATGATGAGAAGGATAGAGGCTATTATTGGGGAGACGCCCTTACTCCGCAATACAAGAACACCACTATAATTTACTTGGAGAGATTGATGTGTAGTGAGCTACCCACGGCTTAAGCCCGTGGGCTTCCTGCTTCTCCGACCGGACTCGATCCCCGCGCACCCACAGCGGAGGCCTCGGCAGATGAGGCCGTTTCAGCAAAGCCCGTGTGGAAGGCGGGTTACGGAGGTCTCGGTCTCCGCAGGCGTGACTTCGGCCTGCCCCATGCCTAGCAGAATAACAATGGAAAAAAGGGGGGATAAAAACGTTCGCCCTAATACCACCGCTGAAGTGTGGAAATTCCCGATGACGTATTAATTTTTCTTTATAATATAGAGTTGCAAAAACTCCTTTTTTACATAACTCTCGACAAGCCTAGAACTTTAGTTCTGGGATGAATTGTCTATAGGTTTAAATTTGGGAATGGGAAGATAAAGTTTGGTGCGCCTTGAGGCGTCTGGCTGGGCGTCAAGGGCGTAGACCAGATGCAGTGCCCATGAGGGCGCATATAGCCGCTTCCTGCATTGAAGGGCTGAGCTGGGGGCTCGGCGAAGGGTTGCTTGCTCGGAGTTGGCTATCGGTGTGGTGGTCCATTAGCACCCCTCACATAGAAGGCGAGAAAGGCGTAAAGGGGCATATTGCGAAGCGCCCCAGGAGCGCCGTCTGTGAGCCACATACGAGAACCTCCCGGCTTTAGTCGTGAAGAAAGTCAATTAAGGACTCAGCAAGTCTCTTATATACCGTATATCAAATTGAGTTATTGATATAAGTATGGCAAAGGGCATCAGCGAGATCGTGGCTACATTGATGATGTTGACCATAGTATCTGGTATAGGTATTGCTCTCTACGCTTACAGTATGGGGTATTTCACGACCACAACATCCGCGCTTAGTGAAGTTAGCAGGATGAACGCCAACACCATGAAGGAGAGGTTCGTGGTAGTGGATGTGGTTTTCAGAAGTTCTGGCGGGGGGACAGAAGTCTCTGCTGCGGTCTACAACTATGGAAAGATAGGAGTTACCTTACAGATGATGTTCCTAAACGGGACGCAATTAACGATTAATGAGGTGGAGGAGGTGCCCCCCAGTGGTCTGATCTGGTTCAACGGTAGTGTGCCTGTTATAATACCAAAGGGTTCCCTTTGCTATTTACGGGTTGTAAGCGCGTTGGGGAATGTCTATGAAACAATTGTGGTCTCCTAGTCCAAGGAGAAAAGGTGTGAGCACGGTAATAGGGGCAGCCATCTTCATTTTAATATTTACGCTGGCAGTCTCAGCGATGATGGTCTGGACGCAGAGCTTCGTAAATTATGTGGAGTCTGCCAGGGAAGAGGCAGCATTCCAAATTGAGAAGAATATGGAAGAGTTGATGCTGACTTTCATAAACTCTTCTGGGAAGCTCGCGGTTATTGTAAGGAATCCGACGCCTCAGACCATAATAGTTACGCAGGTCTGGTCCAACCACTCTGTCCAGACTGGAGAGTGGGTCGTCCCAGCGAAGAGTAGAGTCTCGATCAATACGGCGCTCGACTATGCAGGGATGACCTTCTCGAAAGTGGTGACGAGTAGAGGGAATGTCTTCTCAGGGGTGCAGACTATTGGTGGAGGTGAGGAGGGGGGAGAGCTAACCGAAGAGGAGATCATAGAGGCTGGGAGGTGGTTCGTCCAGTGGTACAATCTCTCTGCGAGGCGAGTATTCGATACAAAGTTAGGGGAAAGTTATTGGGAGAGCCTGAGTATAACTTTCGCGTGGGGGGCGGCAGCAATCGACCCTATATTCGGACCTTATACTCAAGTCGGTTTTAATGCCACGACCCGAGTAGTTGCGCTTGGGAGTAAGATGTATATAAACTATTATGTGAATGAAGAGGTCAGGGTAATTGTGAGGGAGCTTGGAATAGACTCGGGATGGAATACTGGCACAGGCTATATAGAGGCCGAGGTCTCACCAGGCGGGATTTACACAATAACTATCCTGTATAGCAGGTGGACGGGTATACCATATCTGACCTTAAACTTCGGAAATGTAGATTTTACGAAGTTGCTTACCGGAGGGTGAACTATCACAGTGTGAATATTATGACTACCTATGCGACTGAATCGAAAGAGTTCCATAATGGAGTGTTGTGCGCGAGAGGTTGGGACGTGTTCATGAGTTAAGCCAGAGAGCCTACCTCACAACCTATAGCTGATGAGACCCCCATACAGATGAAGTTGAGTGCACCTATTTGCCATTTTTGTAATCCATTCTTTCTGCAATCATCCGCCATTAAAAACATCGGTCTCATTGCGACAGATGTTATAAAAATATCCCTCTGAGATTAAAAGATAAAAAAAGTTTTATTATAAGGAAAATATAAAAAATTATTTCCTTACTGAAAATTCTAATGTAGTGCCGTCTGTGCATACCAAGCGCACAGTATGCCAGTGAGCAGCGTTCAGATTATTAGTATTAATGTAGAGTGTTCCTGTACTTGCAGCCGGAAGGTTAGCGGTATTCGACCCTCCAACAAGGAGGAGCCACTCGCCACTGTAGACTTCGGCAGTAGATGTAGCAGTAGAGTTATATTTATATGGGGTTCCATCAACATAAACGGCGTTTATTATCAGGTCGACTCCTCCTGTGTTACGGATATATGCTGTGATATTAGCATCAGTACCGTCAGTCACCGAATACGCATCATAGATCAACTGACCAGTTATACCCCTGCTCTGCGTACCTGTTCCCACAAAGCCCATGACGAAGGTGTAAGTCACAACGGCAGCAGCAACGGCGATGACTATCAAAAGCAAAGTAGCTATAATCGGAGAGACTCCCTTATTGTTAATTTTAAGAGTTTTCATTTGCATCGACCATTGTTGGGTTGATAATTGATATATATAAACCTTACTTAAAACCTTTTTGATATGATTAAAAATAATTTTTATACGGGCAGACATTCAAGCTACATTGTATGACCAATAAGAATGAAAGGATAACCTGTCAGCAAGGGAGCTATCGCGTTGAACATCAAATCCCAAACAAAGAACGACAGGATGTAGCCCGCTAGTAGAAACACAACCATGGGTAATGCGTGCATCCATCACTCACACTTGTGGTGGGAGTTTCCTCATCGACCTTGCAAGAAGCTTTAGGCGCGCCGACTATCTGCTGTGATCCTCTCCATTAGGTCGAAGTGGACGTGGTTCGCTGTGGTCGCTTTGATTTTACGCCAGTCAACAGGACGATTAACTTCTCCACTCTAGTGAGGTTCAAGCCCTCACAGATATCTATCCACCCTCAACCAACCGGAGATTCCAAGCCAAGCATGCGAGTACAAGAAAAAGAGAAAGTCCGTCAACGAGGATTGTTATGGGGAAAAGGCGACTTACCAAAACCGTAGGGATGGATAAGGAAGAACACAGCCAATATTAAGAGTGCCTTTGCGTCCGCCTCGCCATACAGGCCAACATAATGAACTCCGAAAGCAAGCATGGTAGAGAATACAAGGCTTATTCCAGCTAATAGAAAAGGATAATCTGGGGTAAGGAGTAACTCTACTATTGTGAGGGACCCCTGCGATTAAGACAACGATCCATATTTTATCATCTATCTCTCTTGTCAACACATCTTGGATTGAGGATATGGTCAAAGCAACCCCGTGATGATTATCTTCACAATGATGATTGTTTCATAGATCGTATAGTCCCAACAATAGCACTCAGCTGTGCTAGGTTTTAAGGTCTTTAGAGATCACACAATCAATAATGGAAAAAAGTAAAATACCGTAGATGATAACTACTATCTGATAAAAATGGCAGTAGAGGGGCAGTTCAAATCCACTTACCCCATCGAAGAGCCGTACGTCTACGCTGCAATCTTAGAGGATCCTGCAACTAAGGAGGTAACGTATAAAGTAATAGAACCAACGCTGACGCCTGATGATAAAAAGCTCTTGGAGAAGTTAAAGAAGATATTTCTTGATGAACTTGATGTTGATATAACTGAGCTCAGCAAAGAAAAAGCGTATAATTTGATAGAAGAGAGGATTAGAAAGATAATAAAGAATTACAAGATGAAGGTTGACGATGGGCTACTCAACAAGCTTCTTTATTATATAAAGAGGGACTTTCTCGGTTTCGAGAAGATCGATCCCCTGATGAAGGATCATTTCATTGAGGACATCTCTTGTGATGGTGTGGGCGTGCCTGTTTATATCTGGCACAGGGAGTACGAGTCCATAAAGACAAACATTACATATGAAAACGAGGAGGAGTTGAACAGGTTTGTCGTGAGGCTAGCATATATGTGCGGAAAGCACCTCTCGATCGCAGATCCTATACTGGACGCTACACTCCCAGATGGTAGTAGGGTAAACGCCACGTTTGGCTCTGAGATCTCAAGGAAGGGTACGACCTTCACTATAAGGAGGTTCAGGGCGGACCCGCTCACAATAGTGGATCTGATCCAACTAGGAACACTCTCAGTAGATCTAGCAGCGTATCTTTGGTTTGCGATCGAGAATAAAAGCTCGATGCTCATAGCTGGCGAAGTCGCGTCGGGAAAGACCACATTACTAAACTGTACATCTATGTTCATAAGACCGGACATGAAGATCGTGTCCATAGAGGAGACGCCTGAGTTAAACCTGCCTCATACGAACTGGGTCCCAATGGCAACAAGGACAGGCTTTGGGCGAAAAGCAAGTGATGTTACACTATTTGAACTTTTAAAGAATGCTCTGAGGCAGAGACCAGACTACATAATTGTCGGCGAGGTTCGGGGAGAAGAGGCGTATACACTCTTTCAAGCATTGGCAACGGGGCACGGTGTTCAAGCAACAATCCATGCAGATACGCCAGAGAAGGTCATAAACAGGCTTGAGTCTGAGCCGATGAATGTGCCAAGACCTTTGATCGGGCTACTGGACATTATAATAGTCCAGAGCAGGGTAAGAGTCGGGGATAAGCCTGTCAGAAGAACGTTGAACGTCACGGAGATAAAAGGTTATGACCGCGAGAAGGACGAGATTGTTTTAAACAAGATCGCAAGATGGGAACCGAATGGTGACCGCCACATCATGGAGGGAGAGAGTGAAGTCCTCAAGAGGATTGCCGAGAGAAGAGGGATAACGCCTGATGAGGCAAAGTCTGAAGTAAGTAAGAGGAGGGTTGTGCTCAACTGGATGATAAAGAGGGGGGCGAGGCGATACCTTGAGATAGGCAATATGATAAGAGAGTACTATGCTGACAGCGAGAGAGTCTTCAAGCGTGCTTTGGTGGAAAGTTTATGAAGAAGCGCCTTAATATAAAAATGCCAAGCATATCTGCCTTGGCTTACAGGCTTTTTGGTAGATGGGCTGAACTTATAATAGTCTACTTCGAGGATCTTGAAGTAGATATTAAAAGGGCTGGAATGAAGATCTCGCTCCCTCGCTACATAAGCAGGATGCTCCTGATCAGCTTGATAGGATTCATTGCTGCTTTTTTCATTCCGCTTCCAATTCTGATAACAAGAACCATTCCCTTCTACGCTATTACAGCGAGCGCGGGTCTGGGCGTGCTTGTAGCCGGGGTCGCGTTCTGGGTGATGTATATTCTACCGAGCATCCTAGCGAGTGGTAGAAAGGGGAGAATTGAGAGGGCACTCAACTTCGTAGTGAACTACATGGCCATACTCTCCGCCGCAGGGGTTGTGCCTGAGAGGGTCTTCAGGAGCCTCGCCACATCAGATATTGACCCCGTAATAAGAGAAGAAATAGCAGATGTGGTTAGGAGGATGGAGATCACGGGCGAGGACTTTTACTCAGCGCTACGGAGGAAGGCCGACGAGACCGCATCAAAACAGTTCTCGGATCTCTTGAAGGGAATTCTGATGGTCACCAGAACCGGAGGAGACCTAAAGAGGTACATTTACATGCAAGGAAAGTACTTCATGAGGGCAAGGAGAGTGGCCTTAAAGAAGGGGCTGGAGCAGCTCGGAGTCCTCGCAGAGGTATACGTCACGGCAGGCATAGTCATGCCGTTAGTGGTGGTAATAATGCTCTCAACCATGTCGCTGATAGGAGGGGGAGGGATCAACCTGATTTTGTGGCTGTACTTTACAACTTTCCTTTTGATACCACTAATATCGATAATACTGATAATATTGATTGACGTGACTGCACCAAAGGAGGAGTAGCCTTGCCATACGTGAAGAGGAGGGAGAGGTATGTGCTTTACGGGGCGGCCGTGGCATCTGGTCTGCTCGTTGGATTTGTAGGCTACATTGTAAGCACCGTTAACTTGAGGCTGGGGGATTACATAATGGTGATGGCAATGATTATAGTCCTATTCCCGATAGCCACGCTCGATTACCTTGAGTTCAGGTGGAAGAATGCCATAGAGGGCAGGATGTCGGACATCCTGTACGATATTGCAGAGGGGCAGCTTACGGGCATGAGTTTTATCAGAGCTCTGCAGAATGCTGCCTCCAAGGATTATGGCGCAGCCTCCAGGGAGCTGAGGCGGGTGCTTGCCCAAGTAAAGCTGGGGATGAGCCTGGAGGATGGATTTAAGGGTTTTGCTGAGAGGGTTGACTCAAAGCTCGTCAAAAAAGTGAGCGTTGTGATTTCTGAGACCAGCAGGTTCGGTGGCGATGTTTCCAAGGTCATAAGGAGCTTGGCGGACTACATAAGGAGCATAAGATTAATCAATGAAGAAAGGAGGTCTACGATGCGGATGTACGTCGGCGTAACGTATATTGCTTTTGGGGTTCTAGTCGTCACAATAATAGTACTGTTGAACCAGTTCTTCATGCCCATAATTGGGCTGAGCGGAACAGTGATCTTTAGGGCACAGGCTGGGTACGAAGAGTATAGGAGAATCTTCTTTTACCTAACGGTAATTCAAGCAATATCATCCGGTTTGGTCGCAGGAAAGATGGGCGAGGGTACGATATCTGCAGGGCTAAAACATGTGGCGATAATGCTGTTTTTGACGCTATTGGTCTTTGCGGTTCTGGTAATTTGAAAGAGGGCGAACTGCCCCACTATTACGAATGGGGCTTCCAGCGTTGGCTGGTTAAGGGCCGGTTCACAAGCAATCCCGTCTAAGGGCATATATTCCCAAAGACCTCCCGAATTTCTTAGCACTGTTTGTGGCTCCGTTTAGGTCTGCATCGTATTCTCTGCGGTGGGGGTATTTGAAAAGCCCCCTGAGTCTTCCTTTTCCTTCGAAAGTCCAACAATCCCGCTTGAACTGTAGCCTCATATAAAAACCATATCCTCCATTCATATATTCACAGCTGATGACAGCAGAGTCTGGAAAGCTATACCTTTCCAATAGAGTTAAAATCAAGGCGAAACTGATCTCATTTAGAAAGTTCCCATCAACCCATCAGTAGTGAGCCGACATGGAAAATAGTGGCTGGAAGAGATACCTCCAATTTCTGGACGCGAGCCCTTACTCGACCAGCCTCCTCGCATCAAACCTCGCGCCCCAAGAAAGGTTAGAGACTGAACAACGCATCAGAGTGGATAGAATGAACTATTCACTCTTCCCTTTCCAGCAGCGGATTCTTGATAATATCAAAGGCGACGCACTTGTTGTTGGGCTTCCAACCGGGCTTGGGAAGACTTACCTCGCAGGAGCTTTCATTGCTAGAGAGTCCTCCACAACGGCAAAGAGAGTTCTCTTCCTCGTCCCATCCGTGCCGCTGGGGGTTCAACAGACGCTCTTTGCACGCAAGATGTTGAATGTCAAAGGTGCTTATTTCATATCAGGAAACATCCCGCCGGAAAAGAGGACGGGCTTGGGAGTATGGAAAGCCGGATATATCGTCACGACCCCTCAGACCTTCTACAATGACTTCTTGGCAGATCATGAAAGAGAACTCCGAGCTGCGAAGGCTTCTGATGACCCTGTGAGTACACTGAAGGGGATGATGGGGTCTTTCCAATTCCCATTTGATATATTGGTGGCAGACGAGTGCCACGGGTATATAGGAGAGACGGACGGATACTCCATAATGCTCTCGGCAAAGGCTTGTGGCGTCAAGATACTCGCCCTGAGCGCCACACCACAGCTCCACTCCCCAATTAGGCTCGGCGAACTTAAGAAGATATTTGGACAGATAGAGGTATTCTCCATTGAGGATCCCGATATAAAGGCTTTCATTCCCGAAAGATCCATATCTCTAGTTAGGGTCTTCGTTCCACCAAAGTTGCTCTTAGTATATAATCAACTCGCGAATGTGATAAAAGATTACAAGGAGAAGGTGAAGCGCGCGTACGGAGCGCAGCACCTCCGAGGATTCTGTAAGGGGCACCCGCTTTGCATCTCCTTGCTGGCTCTCAGGATAATGAGGACAAGGATAGTTGAGGACGGCGCAAGCAGTGTTCTGAACTACGGCATATGGCGATTGAGGGAGCTAAGAGTTGGGTCAAAGGAACTGGGAGGGAAGAGCATATATGATATATACCGGGAGACATTGAAGTCCACCTTCAACCACAAGTTCACAGCCATAAAAGAAATCTTGAGAAGGAACAAGTTCGAGAAAGCGATTGTATTCGTAGAGTCTGTTGAGAGCGCCAAGCAACTAGGAGTCATACTACAAGGGATATACGGCCTTGAAGAAGTCGCCATCTTGGTAGGAAAGGGCAGCATGACCATGGAGCAGCAAGCATCGGCACTCCTCCATTTCAAGGAGAAGGCGAAGGTATTGGTCTGCACGAGCATTGGTGAGGAGGGGCTGGACATACCTGTTGCGGATCTAGAGGTTTGGATGGACCCGCCGAGCAACCCTCGGAAGTGGATACAGCGTTTTGGAAGAGTGCTCCGCCAGTCTGGAAAGAAGAAGGTTGCGAAGATCTACGCGCTCGTTAGTATGAAGACACATGAGAGGAATAAGCTGATGGCAGTCATGAGAAGGGTTGAAAGAGTCTACGGCTTCACGCAAGAATTGAGGGAGGAGCCCCTCAAACTGCTAGAAAGTGGGCAGAAGGAGATCACTTATTATATTTGATCCCCCACAAAAAAGGAGGGATTATTACAAACAGCCCCCCAGCATTCAGGGGCACCCGTTCCAGCGTCTTGCCCCATCACTCCGAGGCTGTCTGATTTGAAACGATATGGAGGGATATTGTTGTGCTCCATGTGCCAGTACTTCGCCTTGAGGTTCCTTCCAGACAGATCCATGTGAGCCCTTGTCCAGCCTCTGAATGGTCTTCCTTGCTGGGAGCAGACCATACGGGAGGCCCCAGCGTTCGCCTGAGGCTTTGCGCCTTCAGCCACATCTGCCGGTTCGGGGGGCTCACACTTACGCCTCCCCCATCCCATGCCTCTCGTTAAGGCATGGGCTAATCTGCACGTCTCACCTCAGCTAACGCGGCTTCATCAGTCATCGGAACATCCTCAACTTTAACTTTGAAATCGAAGTGTTTAATATTTGCCCATCCATCATAGAGCTGAAGCTCTGGGTTTTCTGGGCACCCGCCTTGTAAAAATTAAATAACCACATAATTGCTTAAATAACCAACAGTATGGCATATTAATAACGTTTGGTGAGATTATTGACCTCCCCTCCAGTCGCGGGCTCTTACTACAGTGCCATAATGAGTGATAGTCGGCTTGTGTCTCTATTCGAACATCTAGTAAGGGAGGGCAAGGATGTCTTGTTACCAGAGTTCGATCCTCAGTATGGCTACACCTACCCAGATATAATAAAAAGCTGTAAAGTGTCCCCAAGGGAGGTTGTCGAGATCATAAATAAAATAATCTTGTTGGGCCTAGGTAACACGGAATATCATGATCAAGTCCTTAAGTGTCCGTATTGCGGCTCTGAGCACATTCGCGTGTACTTTCACTGCCCGTTCTGTAACTCGACGCAGCTTTACAAAGAGCTCTTGCTAGAGCATATTAGGGACGGCGTCATAGGGCCCATATCAAAGTTCAAGGATCCTGCAGGCACTCTGGTGTGCCCGAGCTGCGGCTCAAAGCTGACTGTCGAGGGCAAGGACTACAGGACCATAGGTGTCTGGTATAGATGTCTCACCTGTTACAGGCAGGTCGACCTCCCCAAGATCACATACCTATGCAGAAGTTGCAAAAGGGAAGTCACCGCTCACGGGCTTGTGATATCGTCCATATCCCGTCTCATAATAAACAAGGCTGCCCTCGAAGAGTTTTCGCGGCAACATCTAGCTATAAGACCAATAATAAACGAACTGAAAGCCTCTGGCTACATAGTGAACTCGCCAGGAACCATAACTGGGAAGTCTGGAACGTCGCATGCATTCGATATTGTTGGCGTCGATAAGTCTGGCAACGTGATTGCCGTGGATGTTGCAATTTCAAAAGAAACGCTCAATGAGTCGGTTATCTTAAACCTCTTCGTGAAGGTGCTGGACACAAACCCAACAAAGACTGTGCTAGTCTGCATACCCGGATTGACAG
Organism: Methanosuratincolales archaeon; assembly: GCA_014361445.1. GTDB lineage: Archaea > Thermoproteota > Methanomethylicia > Methanomethylicales > Methanomethylicaceae > WYZ-LMO10. Next base: position 24,359 of record JACIVQ010000016.1, read on the forward strand.
AGGCGGCCAGGAAGCTCGCGCCCCTCTATGGAATAACCACACTGGAAGGGACCTCAATCTCTGATATAATAACTCCCCTAAAGTCCATGCTCTCTCAACAAATAGCGATACAGAGCTGATCATTACGACTTACGTGAAAGTGAGCTACCGCCGCAGATAGCGGGTTATTTCGAATGAGGCTACCCCGACTACGAGAGCTATTGTCGACAGCACTAAGGTACTCGTAGCAACCATCATCAGGAGTTGCGATGAAACCAGCTCGCTCGCTAGTATCAGGACGAGGCTTGCTGTCAAAGGCACGACCAAGAACATAATCTTCCTCCTGACCGGCGGGACGGAGCCGCGACTCCTGTATAATGCGGCAAGTACTAGCACGGTTGCGGGCGTGAAGTAGACGAGCCCTATCAGCGAGGAGGCGACTATGCCAGCAACCACTATCCCCAACTCACTATTGAAGGAGAAGAGTGAGAACGTGGTCACAGCTAGCTCAAGGATATTCAGGAGGGGCTGGAGGATGACCCGCATTACAGCCCTGATGGAAGGATGGGGTGCGATGTAGGCAGCAACATAAGGACTCCAAGAGTAGTACCACATGTTGAAGACAGTCATGAAGCTGCTGCCAGCAGAGGTCTTAAGTGCGAGGTTGTCCCTGAAGTCCCTCAGGAATTGAACCTGGGGTGCAAGTTCAGAGCCGTAGGTAGCGGTTGCAATTACGCAGCCAGATTGCTGGGCTTTGACTGTGAAGGACCAATTTGCAGAGGCAATGTTGCCTGATGTGTCATTAACCACGAGAAAGACGCTGTGGGGTCCCTCCTCAAGGGTTGTGGAGTAGCTAACCCCTGCCGCGGTCACTTTGCTCTGCGGGGTGACATCCCTTCCGTCTACCTTCAGCGTCACGGAGGCAGCGTTTATGGCGACGTCGTCGGAGTAGGAGGCGGTGATGTTGACTGACTTTGTGGATAGGACGCTGTCCTTTGCTGGCGAGATTATGGTTATGGTGGGTGGCGTCGTGTCTTTGAGAGGCAACTTTATGGTGAAGGACCAATTTGCAGAAGCAGTGTTGCCGGAAATGTCCTTGACCGTGAGTGAGAGTGAGTGGGTACCTTCGCCTAGATTCGCGGTGTACTCCACTGCTGAAGGTGTGACCTTCACTGGTATTACAGCCACGCCGTCGACCCTGAGCACAATGGATCTGGCGTCTACCACTACGTCGTCGGAGTAGGAGGCGCTGATCGGCACCGAGGAGTTCTGCAGGAGACTGTCCTTTGCAGGTGAGATTATTGTTATGGTGGGCGGCGTGGTATCAGGTGTTCCGCTGGTAACGGTTATGGCTATCGACTGGAGGAGGGAGTCGTTCCTCAAGATCTCCACATAATAGACGCCTGGCCTCATGGATCGACCTGGGTTAAAGTCTCCGAACCCAGCCGTGCCGTGATACCCAAATACGTAGCCCGCCTTCTCCACCAATTTATTCCCATAGGGGTCTACTAGGTTAATAGTTACAAAGGGTTGATCTTCGATATCAGCTTTATTCCGTACCATGACGTATATCCCGTCTGTGGGGAGGAAGGTGGTCGTCGAGCTCCCGAAGAGCTCCTTTGATGCCCATCCCTCTAGCGTACTAGCTTCGACGGGAGGGGGCGCTGATTTTGAGGCGTTCACCGCGAATATGGATAGACCAGGGGAGAGAGCGGAGAAGTAATGGTAGGAGCCGTCCTCCCCCGTCTTACCAGTTGGGAGCTTGACCCAAGCACCGTCGGTCAGCCGAAGCAGATTCACGGTCGAGGAGTCGATATTCCTCTCGGAGATCCATGAGGACTCTATCTTGAAGGCGACGGTTACCGTACCGATGGCAGTGGAACTGCAGTTCACGCCGACATAACAGTAGACCTCTCCCGATGGCGGAGCGATCCCGTCGTTCTCGACCTCACCCACCGAGAGTGAGACGTTCTCCGCTCTCTCTGTAGGTTCTATGGTCAAGGAGGTGAGAGGTGTAGTGCGAAGCGAGACCTTTGTGGGCGTGCCCGGCGTGAGGGTGCCAAGGTTTAGGTGCTCGGGCCCTGCCCCAGCCCTGGTCTCGAGCGAGTAGGCAACTACCAACGCAAGGAATGGCTCCTCTGTCCTCAGCCTCTCTGCAAGGGACGTATCTACCCCCTCCCTCCTTATCCTCGAGATGACTGCATCGGAGGAGTTTACATGGAGGGCTGCCTTCTTGGCCGTAGCCCACAGCTCCTCCTCGAGGTCAGAGTAGGTTATTCCAAAGGCCCTCTCCACCGCCACACTAAGTGGTACGCTCCTGTTGTACTCAATGAGGAGCCTCCTGAGACCGTTGTCGTACCTCGATACTATGTAGAAGTGAAAGGTTATGCCCTCAGCCTGGACGAGCAGCTGCTCTGTGGAGTTAAGCGGGATGAAGTTCATCTTCGCGAGCTGGGTTAGAGGTATGACGGACGGCGAGCCACCCGTCAGTGAGCTCTGGAGTTGCTTTATCGCTTCGTGGTCCTTGAAGGGCGAGTAGTCATCTGGAGCCCATTTGCTGTCGAGCCAAGCCATCTCGGCAAGTGGCATCCCTTCGTTGAACCACTGTTCCCAATTGTCGTAGATGTGCGGGTACGTCTGGCGCATCAATGCATGCCCGAGCTCGTGGATGGGGACTGCCATGTCGTACATCTGGGTCTGCGTCCTAGGGATAGGGCGGAGCCAGTTTATCTCGTCGCCCGACTCCACTCCTACACCGCCTGAGCTGACGTCCTCTCCATAGACGGCTTTTGGGTTGCCCCCCAGTATTGCGTACTCTGTGCTGTTGTACGTCATGAACATCTTGATCTTGAGCTTTCCCTCACTGCCGTAGATCTTTGTAACGGCGTCGTAGGCCCTCTCTGAGTCCAGCAACAACAAGGCCGCCATCTTTTCGTCCTGCTTATGGAAGTATACTGTGAAGTGGGAGCTCTCCTTCCTCATCTCCAGGAGTGCCGCCGAATCCCACTCAGGGCCACACCGAGACTGGGGCGTGGGCCGTACCTTATCCGTGTTGGGGAGGCTCATGTAAGTCTTGTTGCCCAAAATTGACCAGTCGAAGAGGTAGTCACCACCCTGCTCCAAGACGGGCAATGTCTCATTTCCGTATACATAGGCGTCGAAGAAAGCCGTGTAGTCATTACCTGAGATGGTATTTACTGCAGTGAGTATATCCTCGACCCTGTAGCCTATGCCCTTAATAACATAGTTCTCGTAGAGATACTTCACGAGGTCTCTGAGGTCCTTGGCACCATGGGTCACCTCTACCATCGATAGGTTAAGCATCTCCAGCACCAGATGCCCCTTCATGTAGGGCAGGGGGACATAGTATCGCACATCACTGGTCTCCCTGTACTTCGCAGGGTACTCCACAAGCGGTATGTTGTACTTTGTGCCCACGTACTGTTTGTATACCTCGTACCAGTTCTTCCATGTGAGGTTGTCGTACTTAGAGCCATAAGCGATCGCGACATCAGATGCTACTCCCATTGCCTCGTAAACAGGGTGGAGCAGGAAGGGGCTGGCGCCCTCTCCAAACCACCAAGCCCTGTCCTCGTCGTACTGAGTGTTGTACCTTACGCTCCTTAAAAACCAGTAGTGCCAGAGCATTCCCTCAAACATCCCCCAGTCCCTGTCAGCGCGATTCACGGCCAGCCTCGGCGTCCCGCTCATATAGTCCATGGGCAGAGGGAGTTCCGCAAGAACTACGTTGAGCTCCTCTTGAGGAAGTTTCCCGATGTGTTCATGAAAGTAGTCTAGGCATGTCTTTATGCCGTTGAGGTAAACACCTTTGTCATATTTTGTCGCCCCGCAGATCGCAACCCTCAGCCTCTGGCCGTCGCCGAAGGTACCGTTGTAGATAGACCAGTTGCCGGGGGCGAACAGCTCCAAGTCCCCGGCCCAGACTGTGAAGGCGGTGGAGTTGATAGGGGACCACGTCTCGTCAGTTATCACCGACCAGCCAGACGGCATGACGAAGTTGACTATGACCTTGCCCTGGTTGGGTGGGCGGAGGATTATCGCACCCGCATAGAGCAGCCCACAGCTCTCCGAGAGGTAAGTCAGGTAATACCCCACCGCCATGGAGCTGGGTATGTCGGCACGCGCGGTGTACTCGATTGTGACCTCCCCAGGGGAGTATGGGGACACCTTCCAAGTCCTGTTGTCGACCTCTTCGATAGGGATCGTCCTGTTGGCGCTGTCGTAGCATCTCTCTATGGTGACCCACCTTGCCTTGAAGCCTTGATCTGGTGACGTGACCGTAAGGTCAGTAGCTCCACCGAGAGAAATCACCGCCTTTACGCTCACCTCATGTCTGGCTGCTCCGGAAGGAGTTATCTCCACAGTGTATCTCGCAGTGATCGATTCTGACGAGGACACATTTGGGTTACAGACGATAGGGTTAGCAGGCATGACAGAGGACGAGATTATGAATAGAAGGAATAGTAATACAAAATGGTGGCGTATTCCTCTGATTATTGGGTGGCTCTTGCCACTTACAAATATCAAAATTGGCGCCTAAATATTAATTTTAAATTATTATTAATAATTTTAATTTAGTATCTTAATAGTTTGATGTTCTGACGGGAA